>JBGTBC010000290.1:0-2653 GCA_041749555.1 Pyrinomonadaceae bacterium
AGTTTCGGCTGGTCAGATATTTCTCGGGGATCTTGTTGTCCGGCGTCTCTGCCTGCCAGTAGATCGTGACGACCCACCAGCGTTTGCCGTCGTTGAGCAGCTGAAAGCTGTTGATTCCTCGCAGGAAGGGCGTTTTGTCGTCAGATTTACGGAATGCATGATAGGTAGAAAATACCTGAGCAATATTGCCGTACTGATCGACGTGCCGGGCGAGTTCGCGTTCGTGAAAGCCGTTTGCCGCAAAACCGGGCGCGGCCCGCTTTATATAGTCCTCCGGGCTCATGGCTGTCGCCGCAAAGACACCCGTCTGAGCGTTCTTTCCACCCGGTATTAACCGTGCGTCTTTGTGAAAGAGCGTTCGAAAGCGGTCCCAGTCGCGAGGCTGACCCGCGTCACCTGAGATCACCTCGTAAACGGCCTTCATTATGCTGTCGATCGATCCAACGTCCTTCGGGTCAGCCTCTTTTGTCTGAGCCATGACCGATGAGAAAGTGAAAAATAGAGTGAGTAAAAGAATCAGTAGTTTTTGCATATCGACATAATACGACAGAACTTGCCTTGGAGTTTACCGAGCAGAACCCAAAACGGCCTGCAATGCGCGGATAATTCTTTGCTAATACGTTAAAATAAAAAGTTATGAGCGAAAAGCTCCATCTATTAGGGTTGTCGCGGGCCGACCTGGTCAATTTCGTCGCCGGCCTTGGCGAACCTAACTATCGGGCTACACAGTTGTTCAAGGCCCTGCATGATCGTCGGCTAACTTCATTTGACGAGATTACAGACCTGCCCAAAAAGTTCCGGGCACGGCTCGAAGAATCGGCAGAGATATCGGTTCTTTCGGTCGAATCACGATTTGTTTCGACCGATGGAACTCGCCGTTATCTGATGAAAACGGCCGACGGCTATCCGGTAGAGACGGTGTACATACCGACCGAGAAACGCGACACGATCTGCTTCTCATCCCAGTCGGGCTGTCCGCTCAAATGCGATTTTTGCCTTACGGCGAAGCTTGGCCTGCTTCGCAACCTCACGCCGGGCGAGATCGTAGAGCAGATCGTCATTGTCTTGAATGACGTTTACGGCATCGGCACCGAAACACCGCACGGCACAAATCTCGTCGGAATGGGAGCGGGTGAACCGTTTCTTAATTTTGATAATCTGATCGCTGCCTTGCGGTTGATGTCAGAAGAAGAAGGGCTTTTTATCGTGCCGAACCGGGTGACGATCTCAACCGCGGGCGTGGTGCCGCGGCTATATGACTTCGCAAAACTGGAAGACCGCCCGCATCTGGCGATCTCGCTCTCATCAGCCCGCGACGAACTGCGAAACACTTTGATGCCGATCAATAAACGCTGGAACCTCGACGATCTGTTGACGGCCGCGAAAGAATTTGAGGGCTCGCTTCGTCGCGGCGAACGCTTTACCTTCGAATATGTGATGCTCGGCGGTGTAAACGATTCGGATGAAGATGCGGCCGAGCTTGTTCGCTTGCTTGATCGATATCAGCTTAACCGGGTTAAGGTAAATCTGATCCCGCACAATGGAGCCGAACAGCTCGACTATACGGCCTCGACCCCCGAGCGTGTCGAGCGGTTCAAAGCTATCTTAGAATCTCGCGGCGTCTCGGCTTACGTGCGCCAGCCCCGCGGGCGCGATATTTATGCCGCGTGCGGCCAGCTCGCAGCGAAGTCGGGAGCCGCCGCGTCAGCCTCGATATAATTATGGAGATCTTAATTCCGGGACTCATCCTGGTTGCACTTATGGTCTATGCGTCGACGCGGATTAAAAAGAGCGCCGCTAGGGCCTACGAGCCTGAGACGATCGAGACCGAAGATTTTGTCATTAATAAGCCGGCCGGTTTTCTCACGGTTATCGGCGGCGATCCGCAATATGCCTTCGAATCATATTCAAAGGAATTCGGCACCGATTCAGCTTCCGAATTCCGAAAGGCAACGGCCCATATAAGCGTTTATAATGCCGGCAGCCGTCCGGCCAAGCGTGATGCGGGTGACCGGATCGACAGCGATGTCAGCAAGAAGATCGGCGGCCAATCCTATCGGGTAACGGAAGCCCGGCGGACGGTAAAAAATGTCGATTTTAAGGTGCTACGAAAATCCGGTGAGAAAAACGGCCGTATCGTAAAGCTCGAGATTGTGTTGTTAAATGAAACAACCGATGAGTTCCTTCGTGACATCGAAGCAATGCTGCTAAGTTTTGAGCTTAAGTAATCCAATTTACAAATTATGATCAAAAATCTATCCAGATCTGCATTACTGGTGTTCGTTTTCGTCGCCGTCGGGGCTTTATCGGCCGCCAACGCTCAAACCGTTACTGCATCGATACCCGGCGGTGTTGCCGCAAAGGGAAAAGCTACACGCGCTACAGTCTTGCTAGTAATACCGAGCGGCCTCCACGTTAATTCAAACCGTCCGGAGAGCGAATATGCCATCCCGACAACCGTCCGGGCAACCGCCAGCGGCGCCCGTATCGGCCCGGTCAGCTATCCACGCGGAAAAAACCGCAAATTTCAATTTTCTGAGAATTTGATCAATGTCTATGAGGGGCGTGTGCTATTCACATTTCCGGTAACGGTACCGGCGAACTATCGTGGAAGCACGATCAAGCTCGACGTTACGGTACGATATCAGGCATG
>JBGTBC010000291.1:0-7716 GCA_041749555.1 Pyrinomonadaceae bacterium
ATAAGAAAACTCCTCGACATAGTACAGGACAAGGACCGCGCGCTCCGGATCCGGAACCCGTTTAAGTGCATCTATCCCTTCTTCATCCGTAATTCGCTCGGGTATAGACGGTTCGAAGGGGATCGTCTCTGCCAATCTGTCTTCCGGATCATCGACCAGTCTCATACGGCCCAGCTTCTGCAATCTCTTAGCATTAAGATTGTGCATGATCTTCATCATCCATGCGCGACAATTCGTACCCAGTTCATATCCGTGGAACGACCTCATAGCTTGGAACATTGTTTCCTGGACCAGATCCTCAGCCTCAGCAGGATCCCTCGTCAACCACATGGCAACGCGGTAGAGGTCCTTTAGAAACGGCGTTGCCTCTCTTTGGAAGGTTTCCCACTTTTCTTCCCGTGTATCCAGCCACTTCAATTTGAACATTTGTAATTTCCGGTAATGCTAAAAATCCTCTCCACATTCGAAATATCTGATTATGCCGGAATTATTCCCGGCGGGACGATTTTTTCGGATCGAGGGGAATAATATTGCTCGGAATTTGTATTTCTCTTCCGAACGCCCAAAAAACGAGGTTAGTTCAACGAATTCAATTTCAACCAGGAGAAGTACATATTATGAATTTCAAAAAATATCTTAAAAGCGGCATAACACTCGCCCTGCTGCTGGCGGTTTCATCGGTAACCATGTTGGCCACAACGCTAAACTTGGATCAAGGCTCCACTGCCTCAATCGTCAGAGCGAAGCCGAAAGTCGTCATTATCAAAGCCGACTGGTGCAGTGCATGTCAGAAAGTTGACCCGATCATGATGGGTCTAATGAAGGACTACGGTGACAAGCTGGAATTTGTGATTTTTGACGTTACAAATGATGAAACAACCGCCGCTGCGGCCCAGCGAGCAAAAACGCTCGGGCTCGGTTCTTTTTTCGAAGCGAACAAGAAAATGACATCCACAGTCGCCGTTTTCAAGGGGAAGAAATCGGTTTTCAAAACTTCAAAGAACTTTAATCGGAACGACTACGTTGCAGCATTTGATAAAGCGATCAAATAGGCAACTCTAAAATTACCGGAAGTGGGGACTTTTCCGGTAACAGTGAGGAGAGTGTCTTGTCTGACGGACCGGCACGCTTGCATGACACTCTTCTCACACCCGACTTACTATTATGGAAAACTTCGTAGGTGATTTGCAGTTATATCTTGCCGGCAATTCGCTCCTTGCGTTTCCAGCAGCATTTGTCGCAGGATTGCTGATCAGCTTCACGCCGTGCGTCTATCCGATCATTCCTATCCAACTCGGTTTCATTGGGGGACAGACAGCAGTCAACTCTGACGATGAAGTCAATGGGGCTAAATTCAGCCTCCGCGGATTCAGATTATCTGTTTTGTTTGTGTTCGGAATGGCGATCGTTTATGCCGCTCTGGGAGCTTTTGCGGCCCTGACCGGCACCTTGTTCGGATCGTGGGCCTCGAGCCCATGGACATATATTATCGTGGGCAACGTGATTCTGCTTCTGGCTTTGTCGATGTTTGATGTCTTTCAGATCCAGGCTCCCCAATTCTTAATGAAGCTAAACCCCAAAAAGGGAGGAAATGGTTACGTGTCGGCAGTTCTGGTCGGCGCAGTTTCCGGACTCGTGGTTGGTCCATGTACGGCTCCGGCATTGGGAGCAACATTAGCGTATGTCGGAACCCAGGGCAACGTTTTGTTTGGGACTATGGTCCTCTTTGTATTTGCCCTCGGGATGGGCTCGTTAATGATCGTTTTAGGAACTTTTAGCGGTGCAATGTCGATGCTGCCTCGCTCCGGCGGTTGGATGGTAAAGGTGAAGATAGCGTTCGGGATCATTATGTTGGTTATTGCCCAGTACCTGTTTGTTCAGGCGGGCATGAGATTTATTTGAGGTGAATTATGAATTTTGTATCACATCGTCCAGGTAGAGTTATTACTATTTCTTTGATATTCGCTATAACCGCGATTCTTTTTACCGCTTGCGGCGTTACAACTGAAACGGGAAGCGTCTCGCCCGCAACCCAGCCGCAGGAAGCTAAGCGGGGCACAGCCATCGGACAGATGGCTCCGGACTTTGAGATCGCTAAGAACGAAGGCGGAAACATCTCATTCAGCGATCTAAAGGGAAATCCCGCCGTCCTTGTCTTTTGGACTGCGTGGTGCCCTGTTTGCAAAGAAGAGGCTCCACACATTAATACGCTGGCCGCGGAATTTGAGCCAGCGGGCGTCAAAGTCGTCGGTATCAACATTGGCGAAAGTGATGCCCGGGTGTCCGAAGGGATAAAAGATTTCGGCATTAAGTACACTGTCGCCAGAGATAAGGACGCTTCCGTTGCCGGGAAATATAAGGTCGTCGGTACGCCGACGGTCGTCATACTTGATAAAAGTGGAGTGGTGCAATATTTCGGAAACGAACTTCCCAAAGATGCCGCGGAGCGGCTAAAGGCCTTAATAACAAGTTAACGCCAAATCGAGATTCCAGACCAACCTGCCCGAGAACTCATCTCAATGAAAGCATCCTTTGCATCTTGCAAAGGATGCTCCCTCTCTTTGTTTTAAATGAAAGGGTTGGAGAACACGTGCAAGATGCAGGATGGAAAAGGCTAAATCAACTTACTTGGTCGCTGCGATGTTGACCAAGCGGTGTCGGAAAAGGAGATGAAAATGTTACCGGTAGAATTTCATAAAAAAGTCGTCATTTTGGGTTCGGGCCCGGCTGGTCTGACGGCTGCGATCTATGCGGCGCGGGCCCAGCTCGAGCCACTTGTTGTAGAAGGACCGCAGCCGGGCGGTCAACTAACGATCACAACGGACGTGGAAAATTACCCGGGATTTTCAAACGGAATCCTCGGGCCCGAGCTAATGAGCGAAATTCGTGCCCAAGCAGAAAGATTCGGTACCGAGTTTTTGAGCTCGTGGATCGACAAAGTAGACCTCGGCGATCGGCCTTTTACGCTTTACGGAAAGAAGAGCAGCGATAGTAATCTGATCTCAACCGTGATCAAAGCGGACACTTTGATCATCTCGACCGGTGCATCCGCAAAATGGCTCGGCGTGCCCGGGGAAGAACCGGTGCCTAAAGGGTTCGGCGGCAACGGCGTATCTGCATGTGCGACTTGCGATGGATTTTTCTTTCGTGGGAAAGAGATCATAGTCGCTGGTGGTGGAGATACGGCGATGGAGGAAGCGAATTTTCTTACCAAGTTCGCTTCGAAGGTCACTGTCGTTCATCGGCGCGACACGTTGCGTGCGTCTAAGATTATGCAGGATCGAGTCTTGAATAATCCCAAGATCGATTTTCTGTGGAATACCGAGATCCGGGAGATAATCGGAGATGATAATAACGGTGTCACGGGCGTAAGGGTCTTCAGATGCGACACTGGCGAAGAGACCTTGTTTCCGACCCACGGCGTTTTCGTGGCCATTGGGCATAAACCGAACACCGATCTTTTCAAGGACGTTCTCGAAATGGACGAAGTAGGATACCTTAAAACCGAAGGCCGGACCATGAAGACCAACGTGCCCGGTGTCTTCGCCTGCGGCGACGCGCAGGACTCATATTATCGCCAGGCCGTTACCGCGGCCGGAACCGGATGCATGGCCGCGATCGACGCTGAGCGATTCCTGGCCGAACATGAGTAAAATGAAATCGTGTAGGCTAGTTTTTGATGGCCTGCCGAGTACAGGTGCAGGATAGTGCTGAACCCTGGAATGGCTTTCGCCCGATCGGGAGAGCCTCCATCAAGGGTTTACTTTTGTTTACCACTCAAACTTTTTTGATCTGATCCGAGTGAATCAGATGATCCCGCGAGTCTTGTTATGCCAGATTTCTCCAGTTTGAATGAGCTCCGGAGGGGCTTTCCACGGTTCGATGTCCGCTGCCGATAATATCGGGTACTTTGACGTCGCACCACCAATGCCGCTAACTGGTTGAGCGAATATCACCCGTGAAACCAATGTTTGTCGGATCGCGAATGAGCAGAGGAAACAAGGTTCGTTGGTTGTCACAAGTGTAAAACCTTGCAGATCATTACTATTTCGGATCCCGATCGCCTGCCAGATTACCAGGAATTCAGCATGGGCGAAAATATCCTGCGTTCGATTTCGCTCACCTGCTTCCGCGACGACCTTGCCGTTTTCGTCAACCAGGAGACTCCCGACAGCGGTGTCCCCGCGCAACTTTGCTTCTTCGGCCAGATCAAAACATCGATTCATCAATTCGCGATAATTCAGCTTCATTTTGACCTCAGTTCTTTGTTCTCCTTTTCAAGCCTCTCGATCTCGGTTTGATACGGGAGCAGCATCTCATCGATCTCGGTCATTGTATACCTCGGCGTAATGTGCTGCGGACAGTTCCAGTCGAAAGCCTCGACGTGCAGCAAAATAGCCCGCTCAATCTTTGCTTCGTAGCCGCTCATCGTCAGTTTATTTATCAGTTCCAAATCCTCTCCGGCATCGCGGATCTCGGCGCGAGCATAAAGCTTCAGCCGACGGCGATTCGGATAATCCATTAGTATCAGAGCCGCTTTCTCGTTCGTCTTGAAGTTGCCGACACTTACGTACTGCAGATTTCCGGGAAAGTCGGCATACCCGAGAGTTTTTGAATCCAAGACCTTCAAAAAACCCGGCGGGCCTCCGCGAAACTGCACATACGGATAGCCGTTCTCGCCGTTCGATGCGATATAAAAACTATCGCGGCTCCCGATGAAATCCGCTTCGGCAAACGAGAGTCCCGTCCCGCGTTCTAGCTGCTCCATCCGCTCATATTGCCGACGTGAACCGTGCTTTTCTTGCTCGAGCTTCACCGCCGGTGTGAACGCGATCTCTGCGTAATTCTTCGCCATTGAATCTGCTCCATTTGAAATGGGCGGGCCACAGGAGCAAGGTCCCGTTGGCCCGCCGCGATAGACAACCTAGAAGGTCAAGACGGCATAGCCTTCCGCGGTAAGGCGTGCAAGGCTCGGCAGTCCGCCGGTTCCGGGAACTGCGTTCTCGGTTAGGAGTTCAAGCCCGCACTCTTCCGCCCCTTCGCGTGCACCGAAGACATCGGCACATCCGCACGAAACGCCGGCTACCTTGTCCTTAACCGCCATAAAAAGCGTGTGTGCAGGATGCTCGGTATCAACGAGTGCACTCGCCCATCGGGCACCGGCTCCCTGAAACTGGATCTGCACATCGGTTCCACGCTGTTTGAAGTCATACGCGGCCGCGAGTGCGTTGAAAAGGCGGCCAAGGGCCTCCTCTGACCCGGAGTTCGGGTCGGACATAATTACAATTGCTGCTTTTTGCATTTCTATTTCCCCTGTTTATTTGATCTTTTGTTTTGCCAGAAATTGGCGGATGTGGCCCGCGATCACGTCGCCGTCCTCTTCGAGCGCAAAGTGCCCCGTGTTCAAGAGATGGAACTCGAGATTCTTGAGGTCGCGCTTGTATGGCTCGGCACCTTCAGCCGGGAATATGAAGTCGTTCTTGCCCCAAACGATCAGCGTCGGCGGCTGATGTTCGCGGAAGTACGCCTGCCACGTCGGATAAAGCGGCGGGTTCGTTCCGTAGGATAGAAATAGACGAAGCTGGATCGCCTGATTTCCTTCTCGGTCGAGCAGAGTCTGGTCGAGCGTCCATGTGTCAGGGCTTATCAGCTTTGCGTCGCGGGTCCCATGCGTCCACTGCCATTTTGTGGCGTCAACGTTCAGGAATTTCCGCAACTCATTTGCGTTCTTCTCCGACTTTTCTTTCCAATATGCCCGGAAAGGTACCCAAAAATCGCGAAGGCCTTCCTCATAGGCATTGCCGTTCTGAACGATCAAGGCTTGCACGCGTTCTGGATATTTAGCCGCAATCCGGAAACCGATCGGTGCACCGTAATCCATCACATAAAGCGTGTACTTCGTAAGCTTTAGTTGTTCGGTGAACTTCTCGACCACATTCGCGAGATTGTCGAAGCTGTAGTCAAACTCGCTCACCTTCGGCATCGAGCTATAGCCAAAGCCCGGATAGTCCGGGGCGACCACGTGATACTTATCCGCGAGCTGCGGGATCAGGTTGCGGAACATCTGCGACGATGTCGGAAACCCGTGAAGCAGAAGAATCGTCGGATTCGAGCGATCCCCTGCCTCACGATAAAAGACATCGAGGCCATCGATCTTCGCCACATTATGCGAAACGGCAGCCGCTTTCTTCTCGAAAGGTGCCTCCGCGTTTACATTGCCAATGGAAAACGCTGTGACGATCAAGGCGAACATCAACGCTTTCAATACATTTACTTTCATTTTCTAAACTCCTATTTATTTTTGTCACTAACCTATTAACAGGCATTTTAATAGTTACACGATAAATATAACTTGTCAAGTAGAGTTTTAATGGTTAGACTGCAAAAGTGGTAAACGAAATAGAAAGCGAAGATTTTTACATCATCGGCAATAACTTGGCTCTCGATTTCGCCAACTCGGCGACCGTTGACCTAACCGCAGACAGCCTTGCCGCATGGGCTGCGGCCGTTGGGCTGATCGAGGAAACAGCGGCGAAGTCACTTGCTCTTCGATGGCGGAGTGAAGACGTCGAAAAAGTTGCTCGTTTTAGGGACCGGCTGCGAAAGGTCGTTGAGAGACTGGTTTCGTTGAAAGACGTATCAAGTGAAGATATTGCCTGGGTGAATAACGTGTTGCGCGAGAAGGGTGTTTATTCAGAGCTCGTCAAGACGTCAGAAGGCTTTGCTAAGAAGAGTAGGATCGACCTTAAAGAACCCAATGAGATATGCGTTCCGATCCTTGAGGCGTTTGTTGACCTTGTCGCGTTCGGGAACATCGACCACGTCCGCAAATGCGAACGGCCGGAGTGTATTTTGTATTTCTACGACACAACGAAAAACCACAAACGCCGCTGGTGCAGCATGGCGATATGCGGCAACCGCGCAAAGGTGGCAAAATTTTATGAGAAGAAGAGAACAAAGTCTTTGTCGGGGACGCCGATCTCAGAATAGAGACGTCTTATTTTTTATGTTCCCGATCCATTTGGCCCCCAGACGCCATAAATCGTTCTCTCGTCAGAATGAAGACCAATGCGCTCAAGAACCGTACCATAGCGATTGAGAACCGATGGGGAAGATTTTGGAGTTTCAATGCATTTCATCGATATATTGAAAAATAAGAACTCCGAGGTGCCGCACTAATTTCCTATCTGGATAATCTTGTCTTATGTCTGCCGAAAAGATTAAAAGATCATTTCAAATTTAAATCTTGTTCGGCGGCTGACGCCGTTAGAAAATCCCCCGAAATCCGAGCTGTCGATGTTGTTTTGAATATCGCGAGGATTAAAGTGGTTTGTCAGGTTGAAGAATTTGACACCGGCACGCAGCGTGTATTCCTTGCCGCGAAATCCAACCTTAAAATCACGAAAGATCTGCACGTCGGCGGAAAAGAAACCTGGAAAGCGGCCGGCCCGGTTGCGTGGTCCGACAAAGTCCTGATCCGCGTTAATGACCGAATACGGAAATCCGGTTCGCCAGTCAATAACAGGGCTAAAGGTAATATTAAGCGGCAATCCGAATTCGCCCCAAAAAAGGAAGCGGTTTGGGGCGTCAAATGGAAGCCGGGAGTGCTCATTCTGCCGCACGATCGGGTTTCGAACATTGCCGGCAAATATTCCAAATTCGTTCAGATCTCCGACCGCACGGCTCCGTGTATATGAAAAGAAGAGGTTCCGGTTC
>JBGTBC010000292.1:0-6539 GCA_041749555.1 Pyrinomonadaceae bacterium
TCGGCTGTTTCAGCCTCCAGCAGGGAAAGCATATGACCACCGGCGAAGGCGGGATGGTCGTTACCAACGACGAAAAGATCGCCCGGCACATGTTCCTTTATATCAATAAAGCATGGGGCTACGGTGACGCCAATGCCGACCACTATTTTATGGCGCTGAACTATCGTGTCAGCGAGCTTCAGGCAGCGGTCGCACTTGGCCAGCTCGAAAAGCTCGAGGAGTGCGTAACCAATCGCCAGCGGACCGCCGCTATGCTGACGGATCTTCTCGCCAACATCGACGGCATCGAAACTCCGGTGATCGAAGATGGCTCAACTCACGTTTATTGGAAATATTGCCTTACGGTCGATGACAGCAAGATCGAAGGCGGATCGGTCGGCATGGCTAATTTGCTGAAAGAGAAAAATATCTTCTCCGCCCCGCGTTATATAGTTAAGCCGGCTTTTATGTGCCAGGTTTTTCAGGAAAAGAACACTCTCGGCGACAGCCATTTTCCGTTTAATCTCGCACGCCCTGAGGCGGTTGATTACACATTGGAAAATTTTCCCGCCACCACCAAGGCCCTGCATGATGTTCTTGTTTTGCCCTGGAACGAGAAATACACTGACGAACATGTCCGCTATATCGCGGAGAACGTTCGTAAGGTGGCAGATCAATTGAAAGTTGGCTAGATCAATACCACTCTGCCGTTTGCTGACCCCAAAAAAGTAAAAATGGAAAATAAAACTACAATAAACCAAAACAATACTCCACCGATCCGCTTCGCATTAATAGGAGCCGGTGGCATCGCCCAGGCATATGTCCAAGCCTTCGATGAAAGCCGGTGCTGTGAACTTGTGGCAGTTGCGGATATTCGCGAAGAGGCCGCGATCGCGCTTGCGGAGATGGCAGGCTGTAAGAGTTTCAACGACTATAAACTGCTTGCAGAACTGGATCTCGACGCCGTGATCGTCGCAACGCCTCCAGTTTCGCATCCTGAGATATCGTGTTTTTTCATGGAACGGGGAATCTCGGTCCTGTGCGAAAAACCACTGTGTCTTTCAGTAGGCGAAGCTGAAAGGATGATCGCTTCATCCGTCGAAAATGATGTTCTCTTTACTATGGCCTCAAAATTCCGCTACTGCGAGGACGTGATCAAGGCTAAGGCCATCCTTGCCTCAGGAATGCTGGGCGAGGTGCTTCAGTTTGAGAATGCTTTCACAGCAAAGGTCGATATGTCGCGGAGGTGGAATTCCGATGCCGAGATCTCGGGCGGAGGCGTTCTTATCGACAATGGTACCCATTCGGTTGATATCATCCGATACTTTCTCGGAGCAATCGACGCGGTCCTGGTGGTCGAAACCGGTGGTACGCAGGGACTCTCGGTTGATGAGAACGTAAAAATGTTTGCTAAAACCAAAAACCAGGTTACGGCGAGTGTCGATCTTACCTGGGGGATCAATAAGGAGCTTCCCTATTTTATCAGTATATTCGGGACAAACGGAACGCTTCATATAGGTTGGCGCGAGTCGAAATACCGCATAAATTCTAATTCCGATTGGACCGTTTTTGGAAAAGGCTATGACAAGGTCGCGGCGTTTAAGGGAAAGATCGAAAATTTCTCGAACGCTCTAAGAGGAAAAGAGGAATTGCATATAAAACCCGCTGACGCGCTTGCCTCTGTGCAGGTGATCGAAGCCTGTTACAAATCGCTCAACCAGGACCTCTGGCAGCCGGTCGCCGAGAAAGCACTAGCGGTGAAATAAATGGTAAGGATCCATCCATCAGCATTGATCGAGGAAAACGTCACTATAGGCGAAGGTTCAAGCATCTGGGACAATGTCCACATTCGCCACGGTGCCACGCTGGGTGACGAATGCATCGTCGGTGAAAAGAGCTATATCGCCTATGACGTCAAGATCGGCAACCGTGTAAAGATCAACGCGATGGTCTACATCTGCGCTGCGGTTACGATCGAGGACGGTGTTATGATCTCGGCATCGACGACCTTTACCAACGATCGGTTTCCGCGAGCTACGTTTCCAGACCTTAAATCGCTGCGGCCGTCCGAACCCGATGAGCACACTCTCCCGACGTTGGTTCGGGAAGGAGCTACTATAGGAGCCGGATGCATCATCGGCAACGACCTCGAGATCGGCAGATGGGCGATGGTCGGAATGGGTTCGGTCGTAACGCGTTCGGTGCCCAATTTTCACCTTGTGCTCGGTTCACCGGCTCGTTCTGTCGGCGCTGTATGCAAATGCGGCCTCTTATTTCATAAATTCTCGGATAGCGACCCTGAGAGTCTCGAAAGAATATGCGAATGCGGTTTGCGGTACCAAATAGAGGACCGACAGGTGGCCGAATATCTCGATAGACCGATGAATGAAGCTATCCCAAATAGTGAGATGATTGCTGCCGGCTAGTCTTCCAATTTCACTTATGGTTAAAAAGATCGCTATCGTCGGCTCCGGTTTTCTTGGCATGACGCTGGCGTTGCGCCTGGCCGAATCCGGAGCTAAGGTCACCCTCTTCGAGTCGGCCGACCATATAGGCGGCCTGGCTTCGACGTGGGAGATCGGCGATGTAGTTTGGGACAGGCATTATCACGTCACTCTCGCCTCCGATAAACACACCAGGAAGCTCGTCGAGGATCTTGGCCTGGGACAAGAATTCGAATGGGCTGAAACAAAAACAGGCTTCTATACCGATGGCGAGCTGGTCTCAATGTCGAATTTGAAGGAATTTCTCGAGTTTCCCCCGCTCGATCTTATTAGCAAGCTTCGTTTGGGAGCCACGATATTTTGGGCCTCTCGCGTCAAAAACTGGAAACGATTAGAGAAGATCTCCGTCAAAGATTGGCTGACCCGGCTCTCAGGCAGGCGAACATTTGAAAAGATCTGGAAGCCGCTGCTCAAAGCAAAACTCGGCGAGGCGTATAAGGAAACCTCCGCGGCCTTTATCTGGGCGACGATCCAGCGAATGTATGCGGCGAGATCATCGGGTATGAAAAAAGAGAGTTTCGGCTATGTCCGCGGCGGTTACGCACGTGTGCTCGAACGGTTCGGCGAGGTCTTGCTTGAAAAGGGCGTCGAGGTTCGTTTGAATGCCAAAGTAGACTCGATCGAAAGGCTGAAAAGCGGTGTGATCCGTGTCGCAACCCTCCCGGCCCGAAGGGTTAATGATGTAAAACCCAACGTGATCCGGCAGCAAACAAAATACTCCAAATTCCAGGCAACAGCCGCTGTCGCCCCGGGATTTTCGGGGGCGTTCATGTCCGAACCGGGTTTGGGTAATGGTGCGGTCGTAATGTTTCCTGAAACCGGCACGACTACCCATTTTGACGAGGTGATCCTTACCTGTCCATCCAATGCGGCAGCCAAAATGCTCGTGCAAGCTGACCCCTTGGAACGAGAAAAACTCGAGAGCATCAAGTATCAGGGCATTGTCTGCGCTTCGGTGATGATGCGTTGCTCACTTTCCAAGTTCTATGTAACAAATATAACCGACGAAACTCCTTTTACCGGCATTATCGAAATGACGGCCATTGTTGATAAGAAAGACTTCAACGGAAATGCTCTCGTCTACCTTCCCCGTTATGTTGCACCGGATGATGAACTATTCGACAAGTCCGACGAACAAATAGAAAGGTCCTTCCTTAAAGGGCTCGAAACGATGTATCCCAATTTTCGGCGAAAGGATGTCGTTGCATTTAAGGTCTCTCGCGTTCGTCAGGTTTTCCCTATACCGGTCGTGAATTATTCCAAAGGGCTTCCCGACATGAAGACCTCAGTTGAAGGGGTTTACATCGTAAATTCATCGCATATCCTCAACGGCACGCTGAACGTGAACGAAACGGTCCAATTGGCCGAGAGGTTTTTTGTTGACAATTTCAATACGGAAAAAAGGGACTGCTAAGCAACAAAGAAACAATGACTAGAATAGCGAGCCTTTCGCTCGATCTCGACAATCAGTGGTCATATATGAAAACGCACGGCGATGCGGGGTGGGAATCCTTTCCCTCGTATCTCGACATCGTGGTCCCGCGTGCATTGAAGTTTTTTAAGGAAAGAGACCTGAAAATAACCTTTTTCGTCGTTGGTCAGGACGCTGCCCTGAAAAAAAATCGGGAGGCGATCGCCTCAATTGCCGCAGCAGGACATGAGATAGGAAATCACAGCTATAACCACGAACCATGGCTGCACCTTTATTCCAAGGCTGAATTGGTCGAAGAATTCGAAAGGACCGAATCCGCTATCGAGGGAGTAACCGGAAAAGTCACGAAGGGATTTCGCGGTCCGGGTTACAGTCTCTCACCGACTGTTCTTGAAGTTTTGGCCGAACGAGGGTACGAGTACGATTGCTCAACTCTTCCGACATACATCGCTCCTCTTGCCAGAGCCTATTATTTTTTCAAATCGCCAGAAATGAGCGATGAGGAACGTGAAAAGCGAAAGAAACTCTTCGGGAAATTTTCCGATGGTTTCCGCAGTTTAAAGCCGTATTCATGGCAGGTCGGCGATCGAACATTGATGGAGATACCCGTAACGACACTGCCGATCCTGAAGGCTCCTATCCACGCTAGCTACCTACTGTATCTTTCGAGTTTTTCCCCGGCAGCGGCAAGGACGTATTGGCGAATGGCCCTTCGATTATGTCACTTTACGAATGTCGAGCCATCGATCCTTCTTCATCCTCTGGATTTCCTAAACGGCGATGACGTACCGGAGCTTAGGTTCTTTCCGGCAATGGATATGCCGATCGAACAGAAGCTAGAACGAGTCGGAGAGATCGTGGACGGGCTTCGCTCCAAATATTCGGTAAAAACAATGCGAGAACACAGTGCCGCATTGATCGAAAGGTCGGTGAGGGTTTTAAACTATGAAAAACAACCGGCTTGATCTGACGGCTACCAATTGCTGCGTATGCGGTACAGATGACGCTCAACAGATCGGAAAAGGAAGAGATTACGAATACGATACGACCGATGACCTGTTCGCAGCATACCAATGTCGGGCGTGCCAACTTGTTTATCTTAATCCACGCCCGCAGGCGTCGGATATGGAGACGATCTATCCGCCTGAGTATCACGCTTTCGACTTTTCTGAAAAAGATTATGGATTTGTACATAAGGTAAGATCGCGGCTCGAGGCTAAAAGACTGCTGGCTAGCTGTGGTTCGTTACCCGCCGAAGCACGTATCCTCGATGTCGGCTGCGGCGACGGCTTTCACTTGAGATTGTTGGGCGAGTACGGCAATAAAACATGGTCGCTCGAGGGAGTCGATCTCGACCGACGAGCTGTAGAAGCAGCTGAAAGATCGGGTATTACCGTTCACTATGGCAGTGTAGATGAATTGGATCTGCCCGAAGATCATTATGATCTCATATTCATGATCCAAACGATCGAGCATGTTGAGCGGCCTGATGTGGTCCTGCGGTCCGTATACCGGCTATTAAAGCCTGGCGGACGGCTCGTCGTCGTAACAGATAACACCGGTTCGATCGATTTCGGGTTATTTAAACGAAGATATTGGGGCGGCTATCACTTCCCTCGGCATCTGAACCTCTTTAACAAGCTTTCCTTAACAAAACTTGCTGAAAAGGTCGGATTCTCGATGGCGGAAATGACCACGATCGTCAGCCCTGTGAACTGGGTTTATTCGATTCACAACACTTTGGTGGATAAGCAGGCTCCGGGATTCTTGATTAACCGGTTCACACTTAGATCTGTGGCATCGCTCTCCGCGTTTACTTTACTGGATATCTTGCTGCAAAAAGCCAACCGCGGAGCTTTGTTACAAGCGACCCTGAGGAAACCTATGGCGGCCCTGGGTATTGGTACATAAGAAAATGAAGTCAAACACTAAACCGATCGCTATCATCGGAGCCGGGCTCGCCGGCCTGACTGCCGCTGATCTTTTGCGCAAGCGCAATGTTCCTTTCGTTCTATACGAGGCGGGGCCTAAGATCGCCGGATTAGCAGCGAGTTTTAAAGACGAAGAAGGGTTCAGCTACGATTTTGGCGCCCACTTTATAACCAACCGCCTCGCGGATGCGGTCGGTATCGGTGACGAATGCCTCACGGTGAAACATTACGGCGAAGCCGTTTATCTCTCTGGCAAACTGTATTCCTATCCGTTCGGCCTTATTAAAGTTCCGCGAATGACCTTGAGCGGGATAAAGACCCGGCTCGCTCGAAATGGTCATCCACCAGGGTCCGCGGCCGAGTGGTTCCGGAAGAAATTCGGTACCGCCCTGGCCGATGAAGTTGCTCTCCCTCTCCTCGAGGCATGGTCCGGGGCACCGGCCGAAGATCTGTCGGCCTCCGTGGGAGAGAGCCTGCCTCAAAATATTGTTAAAACACTCTACCTTAACGCGGCAAGCCGGGTAACAGGCCGTGCCGTCGCGTGCGGATACCATCGCGAAATGCCGGAAAAGCCCAGTGTTTATCACGTGTACCCTAAAAATGGAGTTTCGACACTCTGCGAAAAGCTCGCGACCGGTATCGAAGAACATATTAAGCTCAATACACCGGTTGAACAGATCCTGGTCGAGAATG
>JBGTBC010000293.1:0-11974 GCA_041749555.1 Pyrinomonadaceae bacterium
CCGGAATAACTGAAAAGTGATAGCTGATAGGTGATAAGTTACCGGATCAAATACAGTTCCGTTTGCCGTGGGCGGATGAACTGGTATCCGGTTGGCGTCATTACAGCGTCGTCCTCGGCCATTATGGTGACCTTTTGGCCGCCCCATTCGGGGACGATGGTCGAGGTGTTCAGCTCGATCGACATATATGAGCTGGGAAGTATTTTGTTACCGCCGCCACCGATGTTGCCTCGAAAATCGATCGACGGCCCGAGGCCGTGGCCGTGAGTGCCGATCGGGTGCGAGTAGATCATTGCCTCGATCCCTTGCCGCTTTGCTTCTGCGATCGTTTTCTCGTAAACCTCGGTGCCGGTCATGCCGGCACGGGCGACGCTGAAGAGAATATCCTGCAGATTATTGGTGTTTTTCAGGGCCGTTTTCAATCCGGCCGGGGGCGAACTTTCGCCGGGTTTTAATACGTATGCGTGTTTTTGCCAGTCGGTGCTCAGGCCCATGTAATCAAGGCCGAAATCAACGTGTATAAGATCCCCGCGTTGAATGACCTCACTTTCACTTGCGGTGCTGAGAAATGGCCCTGTCGTTTCCGTTTGAGCACGCTGCCGCTGCAAGCGCAGGTCCGGCTGAAACCAGATCGTGAGGCCGAGATTGTTGACCTGCTGCATCATCCACCAGCGGACATCGCCGACGGTTGTCTTACCCGGCCTGATCACCTCGTTCGAAAATGCTCGACGGGTGATGACATCTGTCGCGAGGACGGCGTTGCGATAGTGCTGGAGCTCATCGGGCAGCCGAGTGTCGAAAAACTCTGTGAGGAACGCAGCGGCGGAAACAAATTTCTTTTCGTTTTCCGGGCCGAGAGCCTCAGCGAGGAATCTATATGAGTCGTAAGAGAGTCCGCTTTGCTGGCCGCGTGTGCCGCCTATATTCAAAGCGATCGATTTGGGACCACGCCCATCAACCAGCTTTTTGAGTTCTTCCCCGAACTTGTCGCGTGCGGGCATAACCATCTGATAATGGTTCTTAAGCCTCTCTTCGTCATAACGCACCATCGCGATGCGTTCGATACGCTGGCCCTGATCAATGAATATAAAAATATCGCGGCGTCCGACGATAGGGATGGGCGGAACAATGTGTGCGGTCACGGGATCGCTCTTAAACTCTTCGTTCACGACGATCCACATCTCGATCCCGTGCCGCTTCATCATCGGCAACAGTAACGAGCCGAGTCGCTTCTGCAGCCATTGCTCACGGACATCCATTTGCTCCCGCTGCGAAAGCAGTTTTGGCATCGGCGGGATTGGTTCGTCAGAACGATTCTGGGCGGCGAGCGAAACTGTGGACAAAAATACACAGACCGCGGCAAAGATTAGGTTTTTCAGACACATACGTTAACGAAACATCCAAACGATTTCGCACAGATTACGGCGAAATGATAGACTTCCAATTTGAATTTCTGTCAAAAAATTTACTATACCATCTTACAGGCGAGGACTTAATAATACAGTGATCGAACTAGAACTAACAGAAGAACATAAAGCGTTGCAGCAGACCGTTAGGGAGTTTGTGGCGGGCGAAGTTGCTCCTTACATTAAAGAATGGGATGAAAAGGCCCATTTCGAACGCTCGATCTTTCACAAAATGGCAGAGCTTGGGTTGCTGGGCGTGTGCATTCCAGAGCAATACGGCGGAGCTGGATTTGATTATATTTCGCTCGGCATCGTCTGTGAGGAATTAGAAGCCTGCGACACATTCCTGCGGGTGGCGATGTCGGTTCACGTCGGGTTAAATTCACTCAGTGTTTACAGTTGGGGTACTGAGGAGCAGAAGCAAAAATATCTTGTGCCGCAGGCGAAGGGCGAGAAGTTGGCAACGTTCGGCCTTACCGAACCTAACGCTGGTTCCGATGTTGTTGGAATGAGGTCGTATGCCCGCAAGGACGGTGATGACTGGATATTGAACGGCGAGAAGATGTGGATATCGCTCGGCAATACCGCCGATCACTTTTTGTTTTTCTGCTGGACCGATCAGGAGAAACAGAAGAACCGTGACCACAGCGGGATCTCGTGCTTTATCATCGAGCGTTCGATGCCCGGGTTCTCGAGCGGAACACTTCATGGAAAGATGGGGATCCGTGCGGGCGATACCGGATACTTCTCTCTGCAGGACGTGCGCGTCCCGCAAGCGAATATGTTGGGCAACGAAGCCGAGGGGTTTAAGATCGCGATGTTCAGTCTCGAGAACGGCCGTTATACCGTCGCTTCCGGTGCAACAGGTGTGATCAGGGCGTCACGCGATGCTTCTGTAGCGTATGCAAATACTCGAGAAGTTCAGGGACAGACGATCGCTAACTTTCAGCTTGTAAAACAAAAGATCGCCAATATGGAAGCCGATTACCAAATGGCGCATTTGCTGTGGCTAAAGACGGGTTATCTCAAGAATATGGGTTTGCCATCGGCACGTGCTGCGAGCCTTGCCAAGTGGCAGGCGACCATTCGAAGCGAGACCGCGGCATCTATGGCGATCGAGATCCATGGGGCTAACGGTTATACAAACGATTATCCAGTGGAACGGTATCTGCGAAACTGTAAAGCTGCGGTCATCTACGAAGGCACACGCGACATTCACACGCTCATGCAGGCCGATTGGGCTCTCGGAATGAAGAAAGAAAAGGCCGCACGGGTGATCCTGCCGCCATACCAACCGGCGGAAAGCGCAGCAGCTTAACCCCCCCCATTTAAATGGTGTCAGGGCGTAAGAACTGGCCGTTCTTACGCCCTTTTTCACATGGCCAGATACTATTTTACGGTATTGGAATTGGCGTCAGACGAAGCGTCGGATTTGGCCTGTTTGGCGGCTTCAAAGGTCGGCGATTTGTTGGTCATTTTCCATTCGCCGTTTTCCTTTTCAAAATAAACGTCGAGCCCGTTCGGATAGCTGTCGATAAAGATCTTAGCAACGGCGGTATCGCCTGTTATCTTTTCGTTCTTAACGTCACAAAGTTTCTCCGAGACCTTTTCATCCTCCAGGAACTCAACGAGGGTTTTAATTTTGTCCTCTTTCATTTGTTCCTCAAAACTCTTGATAGTGCCCTGAGAAAAGATCTTTCGAAGACCGGCTTCATCCTTTTTCAGCTTGGCCTCGCAGTAAGACTTGAACAGCGGCGTCAGTGTTGGGGCGTCATTTGTGACCGTTTCAGCAGCCGGTTTCGTCGTCTCGAGCGGGTTGTTGCTGGCGGCGTTTGTGTTGCCGGTATTACCTGTGTTTGCGGGGCCGCTTCCACAACCGAGCATAAAAAGGGACAAAGCGGTAACTGCCAAAATTGATAAATAACGAGATCGCATAATTAATGAAGCCTCCTATGAGATTGAAGTGAAGAGTATAATAAATAACGCTAAATGAACAAAACAGCCCAGTCCGAATTCCATCGCCTGTTTCTCATCGAGAAGCTGCCCGAACCACTTGGTCCCGCGAGCCGGCATTTGCAGATCTTCGACAAATATATTGAGGGAACACGGATACGCTTACGCCAAATGAGGGATCCTTATTCGAACGAACGAACCCAAATATTACAAAAGCGGATCGATCCATCAACTGGGGCGGAATCCAGATCAGCTGAAGTTCATCTTGACGATCACGAGTACTCTCTCTTCGACCGGTTCGGCGGTCCCGAGGTACGCAAAAATCGGTATTTCCACGAATTCGACCTGGTGACGTATACATTCGATGTGTATCTCGGCCGGCTTCAGGGACTGAAACTGGCACGAGCCGATTTTGAAACCGGCGATGCGGCTCGTGATCTCGCACTACCGGGTTTCTCTGTGATCGAAGTAACAAATGAGCCGTTCTTTGCAGGTGAACATCTGGCCAATAAGGACTTCTCCGATGTCGCGGTGGAAATTGAGCGGCTCGCAGCCATGCCGCGATTGGCGATTTTCGACTAGAAAACGCGGCGATCAAGCCGCCTCCGATCCGTCTAAAACCTCGATATTATTGTTTTCTTGGGTCAAGTGTGACCGCACGTTCGAGAGATTCGTAGATCCGTAGATATATCTGGGTTTCACGGGGGATGAGTGATGTCCACCCGGCGCCGCCGCGATTGATATACCCTGCAAGTCTTGCTGGGTTCGAATTGTAACCTGCCGACATCAATTGTTCCTGAGTTGCGATCCCCGTCTGGAGAGCGTTTGCGATTGTCGGTCTCGAGATCAGATCGTCCCAGGTCATTTGCATATAAAGCAGCATCGCTTGTCCGGCGTTGACGTGGTCACGCATACCCTCGACAAAGTCGGGCATTAGACCGGCATTCGGGAAGTGGGCCCGAACTATACGGTAAGTTGACGGGATCATTTGCACCATGCCGCCGGCTCCAGCGGAACTGACCGAGTAACGGTAGGTCTGGCCCTCGTTCAGTGCAAAGAGAGTAAAAATGTCGTTATAGATATTTGGATGATATTCTGTGCGAAACCGGAGATGATCGACGTGCTCGACCGTTGCAAGCCGCTCGGCTATGTCAGCAATTTTCGGGTGTATCGGAAAGCCTTTGGTCTTTAGCTGTTCGCGGGCAATGTCGATAACGTTGCGAACATAAAACCGGCCGGCGTTCACCGTTTCGGGCGTTACTAATCCGGGGTGCGTCGACATATAGTACGCTGTCTCGTAATAACGCCCGCCTCGTTCCACAGGATACTGCACCAGGATCGGAAGGTGCGGCTGACCGTTAGAGTCCGTGAGGACTACAGGAGTATTGACGCCATTTGCACGGATGGTTCGCGACGTCATTGGCTTGCCGTTCGATGAAAGTTCCGTCGTGGGGGAATTGGGGGTAAGGAAAGCTTCTTTGCTTAGAACGACGTACTCGACCTTTTGGTCATTCCAGTCATAATATGCAATACGAATAGGGGTCGACAAGGTCAGCGGTTCCGACATTGAAGTCATTAAGGGCCTGGTCTGCATTTGCCGTTTCGCTTCTGCAATACGGTTCTTGAGTTGAGCAAAGCTTAAGCCCTTATAAGAAAGATTGCTCGCATTAGAAGGTTGATCCGCAATTGGCTGCGTCAGCGGACGCGATGCCGGTGGAACTGACGGGACCGGTTTCGCGGCGGGTGTACTTGCCGGCTGGACAGGCGGCATCGAATTTGTCACGACAACTCGCGGCCTTTCAGAATCATTCGATGGTGTTTGAGCAAGTAGACCGGCAGAGGCGAAAAGAATAAGCACAACAATAAAACTTTTTTTCATATTTCGAGGTCTGGAGAGTTGGCCTTTGGTCAAAAGGGTCCGCTGAATCGCGGCGAGTACCTATAAGATTCTCGCAAAATAAGCCAGGTTGTCAACCGTTTTCGAAAACATTATTGAATATACAAAAATTCCTTATGTATCTTTGAAGTTGTTTCAGCCTTACATTAGTTATAAATTTAGTTTTTCATCCTGTTAGTTTAGTTTGTTCTTATGCAGAAACTTTTTGGCACCGACGGCATACGAGGGCATGCGGGCGAATACCCCCTTGACCCCCGCACGGTCAGTATCATAGGTTCGGCCCTTAGCCGCCAGTTGCGGGAGGTGCTCGGACGCGAACCGCGGTTGATCTCGGGGCGTGATACAAGAGAATCCGGAGCTGAGATCGAGTCCGCAATGCTGGCCGGAGCGATCTCGGAAGGCGCCAAATGCGAGTCTGCGGGAATCATCACCACGCCCGGCGTAGCTTATCTGACTGGAGCATTCGATTTCGATGCTGGGATAGTGATCAGTGCTTCCCATAATCCCTATCTGGATAACGGGATCAAAATTTTTGCACCGGATGGTAAGAAGCTTGGTGCAGAAACGGAACGAGCGATCGAGGCTGCTGTGCTTGCCGACGAGGCTCCATTGGCCGATCGAGTCGAAGTTCGGTCAGAACGGGCGGAAGAATTCTGCGAGGCTTACCTGGATCATTTGCGTGGCGAGGCGGGTGATCTATCGCTGGCGGGAATGAAGATAGTACTTGACTGTGCCAATGGGGCCGCCTCATCGCAGGCCCCTTCCCTTTTTGGATCGCTAGGTGCAAACCTCATAACTATTAACGATAGTCCTGACGGACAAAATATCAACCGCGATTCAGGATCGACACATCTCGAACACGTCACGAGAGTAGTGGTTGAGGACGGCGCTGATATCGG
Source organism: Pyrinomonadaceae bacterium (assembly GCA_041749555.1). Taxonomy (GTDB): domain Bacteria; phylum Acidobacteriota; class Blastocatellia; order Pyrinomonadales; family Pyrinomonadaceae; genus OLB17. The sequence goes on from JBGTBC010000293.1 coordinate 6,156, forward strand.
TGTGGCATTTGACGGGGATGCCGACCGCGTTTTGTTCGTTGACGAAACCGGCTGCATTGTGGACGGTGACGGTACGCTCTGGGTTATGGCCCAATACCTTAAAGACCACGGAAAACTGCAGAACTCGACGGTCGTAGCTACTGTGATGAGTAATATCGGGCTGCAGCTGGCCCTGGCGTCGCGTGGTATAGGACTTCTAAGGGCCAATGTCGGTGATAAGTATGTGCTCGAGAAACTTCTTGAAACCGGCAGCGAGATCGGAGGTGAGCAATCCGGCCATATAATCTTTCCCAATATCAGCCTGGTCGGTGATGGAATGATGACGGCACTACTCTTATTAAGAGCGATCCGAGAGAAAGGCGTGCCGCTATCCAAGGCCATCGAAGGCTTTTCGCGTTACCCGCAGATACTGCTGAATATCCCCGTCAAAGAGAAACGCCCTTTCGAGAACGTTCCCGAGATCGCGGCGGCCGCGAAACGTGTGGAAGGCGAACTTGATGGTGAGGGGCGACTCTTGCTACGGTATTCCGGAACCGAAAAACTCGCACGCGTAATGATCGAGGGCAAAGATCAGGCAGGCATCGAGGCCCAGGCTCAACAATTAGCTGAAGTGATCGGGGTATCCCTGGGTTAGAATCTTCGTCTATGACGCCAACTTCCGTACAAATCGATCTGCCGGCCACCCCGACCAAGTATCAGGTCGTTATAGGAAAGGACCTTCTGGCTGCCTCGGGCACATGGGCGAGAAAATGTATCGGGCCAAGGGCCGCACGGATCGCGTTGGTATCTAATTCGACGGTTTTCAGTCAATATGGCCGCATAACCATGGACAGTTTGCGAAGTGCCGGATTTGAAGTTGAGCCTTTTTTGATCGGTGACGGCGAAAGTTTTAAGACTTGGAAGACAGCTGAAGCAACTCTGGACTTTCTCTCGAGAGAGCGGATGACGCGGTCGTCCGTGATCGTCGCATTGGGCGGCGGAGTGGTCGGCGATCTTGCGGGATTTGTGTCCGCTATTTACCTGCGCGGCGTAGATTTTCTGCAAATACCCACAACGCTGCTCGCGATGATCGATTCTTCCGTCGGCGGAAAGACGGGGATCAACTCCAGCTTTGGCAAGAATCTGATCGGCGCATTTCGTCAGCCTAAGGGCGTTCTAATTGACACATCCACGCTCCAGACACTTCCGCAAAGAGAGGTAGCTGCCGGTCTTTGCGAAGCGATAAAACACGGAGCGATAGGTGGGCCAAAGCTGCTGGCCCCGGTTCAGGCTCTTCTCGCAAATTATCCGCCGCGTGATTTTCCGAAAGCATTCGGCAACGAACATTTCCACACACTTTTGGCCAACCTGATCGCCACGCAGGTCGGGTTTAAGGCCGAGATTGTGACCGAAGACGCGCACGAATCGCCAGACCGCACCGACCGCAGATCCAGGAAGATCCTGAATTTCGGTCATACGTTCGCTCATGCGCTCGAAAAGGTTACGGATTATACGTACTTTAAACACGGCGAGGCCGTTGGCTATGGAATCCTCTTTGCGGCGGAGCTTTCGAAATCTCTTGCTCTTTGCGGCAAAAACGATGTAGAATTGTTGAACGACGTTGTTCACAGCGTCGGCCCTTTGCCGGTTCTGTCCGGCATTGACCCTGACCGTATTCTGGAGACCTTCAAACTCGATAAGAAAAACGTTTCCGGAGCACTCCAATTGGTTTTGCTGAAAGGCATCGGGAAACCGGTGATAGTTTCCGAGCGATACATCCCACCCGCGGCGATCAAAAAGGCCTTGAAACAGTTTATGGCTAGTTGGTCATAATTCTTCAGAAATTTTCGAAGGCAAAACAAAATGAAAAATTGTATAAAAGCACGCGACTCTGAATTAGGCAGTGCAGGTGTCAAGTTCTTGATATTTATTGGGCTTCTATTCCTCATCGCCCACGCCGGCTACAACTATGTTCCGGTTGCGTACTCCGCTGAAAGTCTGAGGACCGATATGCAGACCGCGGTGCTTCAGGGTATGGCTCTGCCGGGAAAGGTAAACCCTGTCGACAACGTAAAGGCCCGGATAGTGAAGGCCATACAGCTGAATGACATACCGCCCGAAGCTCTCGTCGAGGTCAAGCAGACGGGCAACGCGTTGACCGCACACGTATCGTATACAAAGCAGGTAAACATCCTACCTTTTGGTATTTACAAGTATAATTACGTTTTCGACCACACGGCGACTCCGACCGGATTTCTGTTAAAACAATAATTTAGACTGCAGCGGCCAGGGCCTGTCGGATCTTGAGCGGCTGTATCTGGATCAGCGCCTCCGGTGCATCGGCCAGCCACGTAGACGGGCACACGCCGCATGTTGTGCATTTCTCGACCGCCGGGCAGGGCAGGCTTGAGAGTGATTCCAGAGCTTTTTCGTGCTCGGTCTTCAAAAACTCAAACGACAATCCCGAATCGACGATCGTCCAGGGAAGAAACTCATCGTAACTCCGATCCCGCGAAGTGTGAAGAGCAGGGGCAATGCTTGTCTCCCGAAGGGCCCTGTTCAGGTCGCCGCCTTTGCGAGCGGCAAGATCGATAACTTTGCCTATCGTCCGGTCACCGGATGAAAATAGCGCCTGTTCGTGGGCGATGCGGGCCGACATGTATCGCACCTCGACATTTGGTATCTTGCTCAGACCCTTGCAGACGTATTTGATACGTCGTTTCAGCTCTTTTTCGCCGCAGATCGCGTCCCATTGAAGCGGTGTATTCGGCTTGGGAACGAAACCATTCAGCGAGGGTATTATCTTACCTGCCCGCCCGAAACGCTTGCCTGCCTCCAGCATCCGATCTTTTATCCGCTCAACCAGGACGAACATCTCGTCGAGGTCTTCCTGCGTCTCGGTCGGAAGCCCGACCATCATGTAGAGCTTGACGGTGAGCATTCCGCGGTCGAAAACGGCCCCGCAAATATCGACGATCTCGTCATTCGTAAGATTCTTGTTTATTACGCGGCGGAGGCGATCGGAACCTGTTTCCGGTGCAACGGCTATTTGCTGATCTCGGGACGCCACGAGAGCGTCAAGCAGTTCGTCCGAGATCTGGTCAAGCCGCAGGCTGGAAACCGAGATCCGGTAATCCATCGCTCTAAGTTCACGCAGGATGGTCGAGATCTCGGGGTGATCACAGACCGCCGTTGATACCAGACCGATCTTGTCTGTCTTCGAACGCCATTCGCGGGCTTTGGCGAGAATGTCCTTTGCGGGAACGACACGGGGCGGATAATAGTTATAGCCTGCCCAACAGAACCTGCAGCCTTGCGAACATCCACGAGAGATCTCGACAAGGAGGCGATCGCCCATTTCGGCTCCCGGCGACCAGATCGCTGTCGAAGGGCAGAAAGTGTCCTGATTAACGAGAAACTCGGCTAGTTCGTTCTCGCCTCGTTTCAACGCACGACGCAGCGTGCCCTCTTTTGGGTTGACCGCGGCCAGCGCCCGTCCGACACGCTTTGGCACGCCGGCACTTTTGGGGATGTAATCGAATACGGTGCCGTCGTCGTTGTAGATCACATCATAGAGGGTAGGGACGTAGAATCCGCGGCCGATACGTGCCAGATTTAGAATTGTATCCTCGCGCGATCCGCCTTCCATGATCGCATCGACGAGCTGGAACGCGAGTATTTCTCCTTCGCCCACCGCAATGACATCGGTAAAATCCGCGATCGGTTCCGGGTTAAGAAACGAGGCCGCACCGCCCATGATGATAAGCGGATGTTTCTCGCTGCGTTCACGCGACCAGACCGGGATATCCGAGAGCTGGAGCATCCGAGCCATGTTGAGGTAGTCGGTCTCGAACGAGATCGAAAAGGCAACGACATCAAATGACTTGACCCGTGACTGCGTTTCGAGGGACATCAACGGGATGCCCGTTTTCTCGTATTCGGCGAGTTCGGCCTTGTCTGGCAGGAACACCCGTTCGCAGACGACATCCGGGATCGAATTGAAAAGCTCATACATCGTATGCAGTCCGAGATTGGCCATTCCGATCGAATGGGTATTCGGATAGCAGAGAGCTATACGCAGTGAACCTCCGCGGGAAGTGACATAGCCCTCTTCCACAGCGAGTTTCGATTGATAGCTTTTTTGTATTAACTTATTCATCCCTTAAATCAAGAGTAACAGATTTTCTCCCCCGCAAAATAAAACGAACCAGGCAAAGAACCATAGATGCTTGCCGATCCCAAATGGCGCGATACTTTTGTTTGCCGGATCGAAGATAACGTTCGGCTTGACAAGAGTTGGCCTGTTTCCTAGGATTAAGGTTCGCTCATTTTTCGATGATGCGAGGGTTTTTGAAATTTCGTGGGGCACGCGTGCAATAAATTTCTCGGTTTTGTTGGTCCTCGGGCACGTACGTCAATTGGTAGACAGCCTCCCTTACAAGGAGGAAGTTAGGGGTTCGAGTCCCTTCGTGCCCACCACTCTTGCGGGGTCGTAGTTCAGTTGGTTAGAACGCCAGCCTGTCACGTTGGAGGTCGCGGGTTCGAGTCCCGTCGGCCCCGCCACTTATTAAAAGCTGCCTTAAAAAAGGCGGCTTTTGTTGTTTTTAAAGCGATGATTCCGGGACCCGAATGCTTCGGGATCGTCACTCCGCGTCCGCATCCCCACTCTGCACTCCACACTCGCCACTCCGCACTCACTAGACCCCCTGTTTTTGTACCACGGCTGGTACAGCAATTGTGACGTAACCCTTGCTATCACAGCAAGTTACCCGCTTGTACCATGTACCACGCATTTTCCCAGAAGCTGTATTACAAACGCGCAGTCAGTGGCCCGATGCCCCCACCAACGATCAACGATCAACCATCAACCATCAACCATCAACGAACAAACTCCAACGATCCACGATCCACGATCCACGATCAGCCTTTAATTTTTCAAAGATCCGCACGGCTAGAAGGGCCGGGCACCGCGATAGGCTAGCGCATTTTTTGATGTTTCGGGTAGTCCATTTGGCGTGATTTGTAGGATTTGGCGTGAAATTTTAAGAAAAATTTATGGCTGGACGATAAGGAGGGTCCGAGAATGAAAGAGGCCACGAATGCACTAATGCTAAGTTAAGCCATAGAAGCTTCGTCGCACAGCGATTCCCATTCCTTTCCGCGAAGGGGGATACACAATATAGACAGGCGTAAAACACCACGGGCGTCGCCTTCAACAAGGTCAAGGATTTAGGGGCGTCCGACTACTTTTCGACAAGCTCTCCGATCTCTTTCTGTAGGCTCTGGCGCTGAATGAGCAGGCGGAAAAATAGCGCCCGCTGTCGAAACAGGAGCCAGACCGACCTCAGCCAGACGCGCATATCGACGAGTGTTTCCGACGAGCGGAGCGCGATGTAGCCGCAAAGGATCGTTACCGGAACTGAAATGAGCGCGATCTGCCAACCGACGTAATACCAGATGATCGAAGCGACGATTGCCCACGTCAGCGGCATCAGGCCGAGAGAGGCGATGATGGCCGAACTCGAACCGGCCACGTCGGTGTCATGAGTTCTGAAAATTCGCCCGAGAAGGTTCGAGAAGACATACGCGGGAGAATGAATGATCGCGCCGACGATCGATAAAGGTGCGAACACGATCAAAAATATGACGCGTAAGATCAAATAGCGGAAAACATACCACGTCGGATGCTGCAGAACCGACAGACTCTCGGCGGTGACCCCGCTCGCTTTCAGATCGTTTTCGTAAGCCGTTACTTTTGCGTTCAGCTCGAGCATTCTCTGCGGATCCTCACTTTCCAGCAGAGCGTACTTCGCCGCCAGATCCTGCAATCTTCTGACGGT
>JBGTBC010000294.1:0-11405 GCA_041749555.1 Pyrinomonadaceae bacterium
CGTTCCTTTGGCTCCACTGGGGCCGTTTCGCAGGAAGGTCTCGTAATTTTCCCGATCCATGCCGGACAAACTGGCGATGGTAGCTCCGACCAGGAATTTCTCCGTCGAAATGTGAAGCCCTACCTTCTTATATCGCTTGCCCAGGACCCTCATAAATACCTTGCCGGTCGGGAGGTCAATTTCGACGTTGATATTGCGTTCCTGCCCTACCAGATACTTCTCTTTTGTTCTGATCGAAGGCACGAGAAAGCTGATTCCCGTATTGCTTATGTCGATGGTTTGGCCAATAATGCAGGCCGATCTCGCAGCTTCCTGAGCACGTTCGTTGGGGAGGTCGGCGTCAAACCAAAGTTTTATCGTCGCCGAGTGCTGCCGGCGCGGTGCGATCATCCGATCGGATATCGCACTGTTTATCTTAGATATTAGCTCTCGTAACATTTCGTTATCCTAAAAAATAGGCCCTCAAATAAGACCATTTGTAGACGGCAAAACACCCAACCCTGTGGAAAAGTTTCACTCAAATGATTAAATTGCAATCCTAAATTTTCGTTTCCAACTACTATGGGTCTGTTAAACCCACATTTAACGGGACTTTAACTATACACCTTTATTTGCAAAAAGAAACATTTTTTTTGCATTGCCTGTGGAAAACTTTTCAATTGAAAGATCATTGCGCCAATGACTTTCCCCCGTTGTCGCGTGAAGTGACACGCGATATCCCCTTGTCGTCCTGCAGAAGTAAAAACGAAAGCCTGCCGGTCTTTCCATATGCGGCCGGCGTCGCGGTTGCAGAATACCGCTTATTTTGCGATGACAAATGGATCTCATAGTTATAGCCCGTGCTATCACTGGTCATCGCATCCTCGGGCAGCAGGCCGCCCTCTACCAACTTAGCGAGATCCGCGTAATCGCCGCCATTCTGGAGGGAATAAGCGAGCTGGGCCTTTGAAATGCGTTCCAGCATGACGCGGGCCTCTTCTTCGTGGGTCTCGATCTTCAGATTGTAAAAGTAATCTTTCCCTTCTTTCTTAATGCGGGCCTCGGCGGCTGGTTCGACCGTGAGGATCACCCAAATTCCATTCTCGCTGCGAAGCCGGATGGTCTGGATCTCGTTCTTATCCTCGTCTTCGGCAGGCAAATTGGCGGTCACGGTTGCGAGGTCGCCCGAAATTATCTCGCCGTTGATCTCGATAACGGCAGGAACCCGTCCGGCGATCTTCTCAAAATCCAGCGAAAATTCGCGCAATTCAGTATCCGTCAGGCCCTCGACCGCGGGCCGTAGATTAGTGAGAAACACTGCCTCGCGAAATCGCCTTTCGCGAAGATGCGTATAGAAAACCCGAACCGTATCGGCAGGGCCGCCCGCATCAACCGGTATTGATGCGCCACCGATCGTGTTTGCATTCGCTTCCGGCGAACTCGTCGGGCTTGGGCTTACGTTAGAAGTCTTGGCGTTGGCCACCTTTTTCGCCGGGCCGCATCCGGGGCCCGAAACGATCAGAGCAAAAACCGTGAACCAAAATAGGCGGGGCAAACAACGGCCTGAGGCGGCGGGCTTTCTCATTATTAGGATCAAAAGGTCTGGCTGAAAGATTGGTCGCCGCAACGAAAGAGCGGCACGTATAAATCCATTATACGTGCCGCGAGGGGAAATTAAAACACAATTTTACAGCCGCGCTATAGATCGCTCTCGCGCACTTCAGTTGCCGCGGCCGGTTCAGCCTGCGAAGGCCCCTTTCCGCCAAATATTGCGTCACGTCCGGCAAGATAGAGGAATACTGCCAGCATTATAAATGGGATCGTACCCAGCAGATCGGCATAGTCGCCGGCAAAGAACGGATTGCCAGCCTCGGATAATTTACTGAAGTACTCGACCAGATCACCAAAATAAACCGCAGACAACGCTATCATTATGCCCGCCAATGCGCCGCCCGCGATGTAACCGGATGCAAGCAGCACGCCCGAGCTCTTGTCGGTCTCGGCCATGAATTCCTCCTCAGTCAAGCCCTTCTCGGCAAATTTACGCTTCAGATAACGGTCGACTCCCAGACGGACCATCCCGCCTATGAAGATCGGTGACGAAGCCGAGATCGGAAGATAGAGCCCGACCGCAAAGGCCAGCGACGAGATGCCGCAAAGCTCCAGCGTCACTGAGATCATCACGCCGAGCAGCACCAGCGCCCATGGAAGCTGCTGACTCAGAATTCCCTGGATGATATAGCTCATCAGGGTCGCCTTCGGCGCGCGGTATTTCTCGACCGACTGCATTATGGGGTTGCCGTCGGCGTCGACGCCGGTCTGTGTCTCGGTGATTACACCATTGATGCCCGGATCAACAAGATATGCGGGCTTTCCCTGCATATTCACGAGATATTTTCCGGGTGTACCGCGGCCCGCATCAGTGTTGTGCCAAACGCGATAACTTGCCGGGTCGGTCGTGCCGAGATAGCCGCCGACCCTCTCTGATCGAAATTCCCCGCTTTCTTGCACGAGCTCCTGCTCGGGAACCTGAAAGTCAGTGGAAAACGCGGTCGGTGCGACCTGCTGATAAACGGACGAAGCGTCATTAAGCTGTATGAGGATCGGGCCAAGTAGGAGTGCTGACGACAATGCTCCAATGAGGATCGCGGTTTGCTGTTTCCACGGCGTACCACCCACCAGGAATCCGGTCTTCAGGTCCTGCGATGTCGTGCCGCCATTCGATGCGGCGATGCAGACAATTCCGCCTACGCTCAATGCTGTAACAAAATACGGGTCAGGAGCAGTCCAGCCCAGCAATAGAAACGCGAGCGAGGTGAAAAGCAAAGTGGCCACCGTCATTCCGGATATTGGATTTGATGATGAACCGATCTCACCCGTCAGACGCGAGGAGACCGTGACGAACAAGAAACCAAGAATGATGATCAGGATCGCGCCCAGGATATTCATCTTAAGCGCGGGCAGGAAAGTGATAACGATGATCAGGGCAAGTATGCCGATCACGACCCATTTCAGTGAAATGTCCTGTTCAGTACGCGGCAACTCATCACCGTTACCATTTCTGTCGTTCGCACGTTTCGCCTGAAAATCGGAGATCCCGCCGCGGATGCCATGCCAGATGGTCGGCATCGATCGGACTAGGCTGATAATGCCGCCCGCCGTCACCGCACCGGCCCCGATATAAAGTATGTATGTGCTCTGAATGCTCGACGGCCCCTCAATTGCCATGTCCCGGATGAGTGTGGTCGTCGAAGGAGCAAGCGGGCCGGTCATCCCTTCGCCAAAATAACGGATCAGAGGAATGAGCACAAGATAAGCCAGAACGCCGCCGCCAAACATAATTCCAGCGATTCGCGGGCCGATAATGTATCCGACACCGAGCAAAGCGGGGTTGTTCTCGATCGAAACGGAACCGCTCTTGAACGGCTCGTCAAATTCCTTCGTCGGGTATTCACGCCAGCCGCTGAAGACCTTCATTATCGTGTTGTAGATAAACCCGATGCCAAAGCCCGCCGCGATGATCATCCCGCCCTTTGAGGCAGCCGCGTCGCCCTCTTTCTCGATCTCTGAATGCGCTCGTGATTCCTCCGACGCGCTGGCTATCAGCACCTGAGCGCAGGCCGTTCCCTCGGGATATTTGAGCAGCCCATGCTGGTCTCGAATCAGCGCCCGCCGGAGCGGTATCATCATGAGAATGCCGAGCAACCCGCCCAGGACCGCGACCATAGTCACCCGCCAGACATCGAGATCAAAGCCAAGTATCAGTATCGCGGGCATCGTCACGCCGATCCCAAATGCGATGGATTCACCTGCCGATCCCGTGGTCTGCACGATGTTGTGCTCGAGGATCGTCGCGTCGCGTGCACCGAGCTTGGACAAAATCCGGAACAGCGTGACCGAGATCACCGCAACAGGGATCGAAGCCGACACCGTCAGCCCCACCTTCAGGACCAGGTACAGCGAAGACGCTCCAAAGATAACGCCCAGCAGCACTCCGACAAGGAGCGGAGCCGGTGTCAGCTCCCGCAGGTTGGTAACGGTGGCCGGGATATAAGGGCGAAAATTCTCGAGAAAAGGGTTCTTCATTCGAAGCAGCTCCTTGATCGTGAAATCAGTCGGGGAAAGTTCTGCAAGAAATGTACATCTCATCTTGCCGCGATTCAACCGCAGAGACGCTGAGACGCGGATAGGCCTGATAATTTAATAACGACCGAGGCTTGTGATAAATTGGTGTAATTCAGTTCGTCAGCTCAAAAATATTATGAAGATCTCATCTGCCATCTCTGCGGCTCTGCGTCTCTGCGGGAAACCTTCTCCTCTCTTCGCGTCTTTGCGTCTTTGCGGGATATTGCTTTCGCTGACGATAGCCGCTTTCACCCAGGTCCCGGCTCCAAAGGACGCGCTCGGCTTCACTCCCGGCGATGACCGTAAGCTCGCGAGTTGGGCGCATGTGGTCGATTATTTCAAAAAACTCGACGCCGCCAGCGACCGGATGGTCTTCGAAGAGATCGGCAAGACGACGATGGGAGCTCCGTTCGTTTATGCGACCGTCAGTTCGCCCGAGAATCTGAAAAACCTCAAGAAATACAAAGATATCAACGACAAACTCGCCGATCCACGCAAGCTGACTGGAGGGCAAGCATCCCTGCTTGCCCGAGACGCGGCCGCGAAGAAACTCATTTCAGAAGGCAAAACCATCGTCCTCATCACCTTCGGCATTCATTCGACCGAGGTTGGCTCGACATTATCGAGCATGTTGATCGCACACCGCCTGGCCAGCTCAAACGAGCCGGAGATCAAAAAGATCCTCGACAACACGATCATCCTGCTTGTGCCTTCGCTGAACCCAGACGGCGTCGACATCGTCAAAAACTGGTACGACAAGACGCTGGGCACGCCGTACGAAGGAACCACGCCGCCTGAGCTTTATCACAAGTACGTCGGCCACGATAATAATCGCGACTGGTATGCCTTCACGCAGGTCGAAACGCAGCTCACGGTCGATAAGATCCACAACGTCTGGCACCCGCAGATCGTCCACGACGTCCACCAGCAAGGCACGAACGGAGCGCGGCTTTTTATCCCGCCTTATATGGCACCCGTCGAGCCGAACGTGCCAAAACAGATCGTCGAAGGCTACACCGAACTCGGCAACGCCATGGCCGCCGACCTGCGTTCGAAAGGTTTCGAAGGCATCACTACCAACACGACCTACGACGCTTGGACCCCGGCCCGCGCCTATTCGCACTACCACGGCGGCGTGCGTATCCTGAGCGAAACTGCCTCGGCACGGATCGCATCGCCGATAACCGTCAAATTCGAAGACCTCCGCGGAGCCTCCGGCGGACTCGACGCGAAAAAAGTATCCCCAAACTTCGGCCCACTCTGGAAAGGCGGCGAATGGAAGCTGCGAAACATCACCGACTACATGACCGGAGCCGCGTTTAGTTTGTTGGATCACGCTGCCGACAACCGTGAACGCTGGCTGTCGAGGTTTTATGAGATCGGGAAGGAGGCGGTGCGGCCCAGAAAGGACGGGGAGATAGCAGCCTATCTGATTGATTGGGTAAATGGCAAGAATCCCGGGACTCTTGAAGCGATATTGAAACGAGGTGGCGTTGAATTGGTAGAGACCCGTAACGAGATCGAACTTCAAGGCAAATCATTTCGTAACGGCGGAACCATCGTAAGAATAGACCAGCCCTATGGCAATTTCGCGAAGGCGTTGCTCGAATCACAGACCTATCCCCATTTGGTCGACAAGAGTGGGCAGCCCCTTCAACCGTATGATGTTACCGCCCATACCTTACCGCTATTGCTTCAAACAGATGCTCGCCCGATCATTGCACCGCTGAAAATTGAGACTCGTGAGATTCAGCGATTAACTGGGGCAGGACCTCCCGTGCCGACTTGCGAGAACATCTTGAAGTACAGAACATTCAAATCCTCGATTCCGTCGATGGACGAAGGTTGGACGCGCTGGGCCGCAGAGCGCTACGGCGGATGGAGGATCTCCAAAGAAAACTATTGTGGTCAAGAGCATGACTCACTTTCAACGCCTGCGATCCGCGCCAACAATCTCCAGGGCGTCCGGTCTATCATCTTCCCCGACCAAACCGCCAATCAGATCCTCAACGGCTATGCAAAAGGCTCGATGCCGGATGAGTACACGGGCGGCGTCGGCAAGGAAGGTGTCGAGAATCTGAAAAAGTTTGTCGAGGCCGGCGGGACGCTTGTTTTCCTGAACCGGTCGTCACTATTTGCGATCGAGCATTTCAACCTGCCGATCAAGAATGTGACGGCGGGTCTCAACCGCCGCGAATTCTTCATCCCCGGCTCGATCCTCCGCACCGAGCTCGACCTGTCGCACCCGATCGCCAAAGGTATGCCCCAGCAATCGATCGCCTGGTTTGAGAATTCGCCCGCGTTCGAAGTCTTGAGTCCCGGCGCTTTGAGTCCCGGCTTTAGCCGGCCACCCGCCGGCGAAGAGCCGCCTAAAGGCGGGACTCAGAACACGCTTCAGAACGTTCGCATCATCGCCCGCTACCCGTCCGATCCCAAGCAGATCCTCCTCTCCGGCTGGGCACTCGGAGCAGAGAAGATCGCCGGAAAGGCCGCACTCGTCGAGGTCACCAGGGGCAAAGGCAAGATCATCCTCTTCGGCTTCCGCCCCCAATATCGCGGCCAAAGCCTGGCAACATTCCCGCTGCTGTTCAATGCGATAAGTCAGTAAGATTTTTTTGCCGCAGATAAACGCGGATACACGCGGATCTAAAGAAGTTATATTTTCTTGTCTGATCTGCGTTTTCCGCGTTTATCTGCGGCTAAATTTCTTCCTTCCTCACACTCCCGACCACACGTGTTTCCGCCTTTTTTGCTTTCGTTGTATTATGCTTGCAAAGCATTTCTTAGATCTGATCAGCGGAGACAAGCGTCTATGGATTTCTTAACGAATCTTAATCTCCTTGCCTTATTCGCCATTATCGGCGGCATCGGCTTTGTGTTTCTTCTGATCTCGCTCGTGCTCGGCGACATTTTTGAGATGTTCGGCGGTGATGTCGATATTGGCGGCGACAGCGGCGTTGACTTCGGATTTCTGGACAGCCGTGTGATCGCCGTTTTCATAACGGCTTTCGGCGGTTTTGGGGCGATCGGCGTTCAGATGGGTTATGGTGCCGTCGGCAGTTCGATGATCGGCCTTCTTGGCGGCGTGATATTCGGCGGTGTCGTTTCGCTTTTCGGCCGCTTCCTGATCGGCCAGCAGGCGTCGAGTTCGGTGACTGACAGCGATTTGATCGGACGAACGGCCCAGGTCGCTGTTGGCATAAAAGAAGGCTCTGTCGGCCAGATCTCGATCCGCATAGGCGACGACCGCATCGAAAAGCTGGCCCGCTCAATAAGCGGCGAAGAGATAAAGGCCGGCACTCTGGTCAAGGTCACGTCCGTAGCAGGCGATTCGGTGATCGTCGAATTAGAAAGAGGTGAAAAATAGTGGATCTATTAACGAATTACACAAACCTTCTGATACCGGTCATTATTCTGGTCATCGTCATCGCGGTGCTGATCGCCCTGATGCTGATCAGCCGAAACTATATCAAGGTCTCGCCTAACCAGGCTGCCGTGATCTCGGGCCGACGCCGCAAACTAGCTGACGGCTCGGTCGCGGGTTATCGCCTGGTCCGCGGCGGTGCGACGCTCGTATTTCCATTTTTGGAAAAGGTCGAATTTCTGGATCTGAATGTAATTACGGTACCGCTGGCAACCACGCGAGCCTACACGGTACAGGGCGTGCCGGTGTCGGTAAAGGCGGTCGCGAACGTCAAGATCAAGGGCGACGACACTTCGCTTCGCTCGGCTGCCGAACGCTTTCTCGGGATGCCGCAAGAGCAATTTCACCGTCTGGTCTTCCAAACCCTTGAGGGCCATCTGCGAGCGATCCTCGGTACGCTGACCGTCGAAGAGATCAATAACGATCGCCAGAGCTTTGCGATGAAGCTCACCACCGAGGCAGCGGGCGACCTCGAAAAAATGGGCATCGGCCTCGACGCGCTGACTATCCAGGAAATATCCGATGAAGAAGGCTATCTCGACGCTCTCGGTAAACGCAGAACGGCCGAGGTAAAACGCGACGCCGAGATCGGCCAGGCCGAGGCTAACCGCGATTCGAAGATAAAAGCTTCGCTCGCACTGCAGGAAGGCGAAAAGGTCCGTCTCGAAACCGAAGCCCTAATTGCTCAGTCAAACCGCGAAACAGAGATCCAAAAGGCACAGGTTCAGGCAGAGATCGAATCCGAGCGTGCCAAGGCTAATCAGGCCGGCCCGCTTGCCGACGCCCGCGCCCAGCAGCAGGTTACCGTCGAAGAGGTTCGCGTCGAAAAGGTCCGTACACAGGAGCAGATCGCCGTCCAGGAACAGGAAGTCCTGCGTAAGGAAAAGGAACTCGAAGCAACGGTGGTAAAACAGGCCGAGGCAGATCGCAAAGCCTCCGTTCTTCGTGCTCAGGGTTTACAGGAATCCGCCATCCTCGAAGCCGAAGGCCGCAAACAGGCCCAGATCGCAACCGCCGAAGCCCATGCCCAAACCCTTCAGCGTGAAGGCGAAGGCCGAGCCTCAGCCGTCGCAGCCGAAGGTAAGGCCGAGGCTGAGAAGATCCGTGCAGTCGGCCTTGCCGAGGCTGAAAAGCTGCAGGCTAAAGGCCTTGCCGAGGCAAAAGCCATAGAAGCTCAGGGCTTGGCAGAAGCAAAGGCCATCATGGAAAAGGCCGCCGCGTGGCGTGAATTCAACGACGCCGCACGGCTTCAGACAATACTTGAAAAACTCCCGGCGATCATCGAATCCTCGGCCCCTGTGTTCCGAGCCGTCTCGGAACCACTGGGCAATATCGACAAGGTCGTGATGATCGACCAGGGCGGAAACGGCAGCGGCGATGGCCACCAGAGCGGGATCAACCGCTTCGCCCAAACCGGCCCGACCGTGATCTTTTCGCTCCTTCAGCAGCTTCAGGCGCTCGGTCTTAACATCCCTGAGATCATGGCACAGCTTGGCATGGATCAGGATCCGCCAAAATCGGCCGTAAAGCCCGTCAATCCGGTCGCCAAGGCCGAGCCGCCCAAGTCAGACCCACCTGCCTGAGCAAGTAGTTCTGGCCTGATGTGCTATCCTCTCTCTTTCGCTGATGAGAGAAGAGATAGTAGAAACACATTTTGATAACGGCCTCGTAGTACTTACCGACAGGATGCCCGGCGTGCGGTCCGCCACGCTCGGGTTCTTTTTTCGCGCGGGCTCGCGGCATGAGCCGGCAGAGCTTAACGGCATTTCACATTTTATCGAGCATACGGTCTTTAAGGGCACGGAGCGCCGCTCGGCACTCGAGATCGCCATCGAGCAGGACCGTTTGGGCGGCAATCTCGATGCTTTTACTTCGCACGAAGAGACGGGATTTGCCATCAAGGTAATTGACGACCAACTTCCACAGGCGTTCGACTTGATCGCCGACATGCTTGCAAGTCCGCGTTTTGACGCTGCGGATCTGAAAAGCGAGCAGCAGGTTATTATCGAGGAAATGAAGATGATCGAGGATTCGCCAGAGGAGCTTCTCGGCGATATTTTCAGTACTGCTTTTTTTCCGGATCACCCGCTGGGATTATCGATCGCAGGGACAAAGGATACGGTGCGGTCATTCAGCCCGGAGATCACATCGGATTATCATCAGAATGTCTTCAATTCGAGCAATCTTGTGATCACCGCGGCGGGCAATATTGATCACCAGCAGGTTATCGATCTCGCCAAGGGAATGTTTGGCGGCTCCGCTTTGGCGAAAAAAGCCAGTTCAAATGGCAATCTCCGCTCCTCCGTTCCCAAGCTCGCCTCGCCATTTGTCCTAACGCAGAAACGCGGGCTCGAACAAGCTCACGTAATCATCGCAACCCCGCTCGTATCGGCGACCGATGAACGCCGGTATGCCGCTGACTTGCTTGCAAACATCATCGGCGGCGGCACGTCGAGCCGTTTATGGCAAAAGGTCCGCGAAGAGCGTGGTCTCGCCTACAGCGTCGGCTCGTCATCGATCACTTATCAGGACTGCGGTTTGTTCTCGATATTCGCCGGTTGCTCGCCCGAGCATGTCCGCAATGTGGTAGATCTCAGCCTTGCCGAGATGCGTGACATCGTCAACAACGGCGTTCGACCCGAAGAACTCGACCTCGCCCGGCAGCAATCGATCGCGTCGATCCTTTTGAGTCTAGAAGACTCGGCCGCCCGGGCAGCGACACTCGCTCAGTCCGAAATGGTTCACGGCCGCCAAATCCCTGTCAAGGAGACACTCGAAAAGATAAATGCCGTCACACACCACGATCTTGCCGCTCTCGCCCGCGAGCATTTCACCACCTCGCAGATAGCTTTCGCTGCCCTCGGCGACCTGAAAAAACTCAAACTCGGGCCAGAAGATCTTAAGATCTGATCCTCGGTCATTCATCGCTCCTTGCATTTTTCGGGATTATGTATATATTTCTGCTGAAATGAAGGATCTTAACCCACGTAAGCTCTTCCTATATCTTCTGATAGCCAGCGTCTCGGCCTCAGCCGTTATTGGCATCGCGGTCATTCTGTTCGGAGATTTCGGCGATTTCGAAACACGCGTCCTGTTGACAGCCCTGACGGTTTCGGCGACCAGTGTGCTGGGCCTCGCCTGCGGCGCTTATATCGAACTGCGAAACGCCCGATTGATCCCAACCGTCGGGATCATTTCTGCGGCCGTTTCCGCTGCCTTATGGATCGTGCTGATCTGGCAAAGCGGCTGCAGAACGATGCGTTCGTCCGAACGCTGATGTCCATTACGATCCTAGGTATCTCATGTGCTCTCGTGTCATTGTTGTCTCTTGCAAGCCTGGACCGGCGATTTGCATGGGCAAGGTATGCCGTCCATGCGACCGTCTGGCCGCTGACCGCATATCTTATCCTGATGTCATGGAACCCAAATCTCGTAGACCAACAGCTCTCGGGCCGCATAATGGGAGTTCTCGGTATCGCCGTGGCATCGCTTACGGTATTGACGCCGGTGCTGCATAAGCTAAGTTCGAATGAAACCGACGATATCGATTCTGAGATTGTTAAACTGAAGCGACGGATTGCCGAACTTGAGGAAAAGCGAGCTAACATGTCCATCCGAACCGAAGACGAATGAAACTCACAAGAGTCCAATTTATAGGGCTATTTTTGTTCGTTGTCTCCACCTTAGGAGGACTAATTGGGACTTTCTATGGTATTTATTCCAGCTTAGCTGGATTGGATGCTGCGGAAAGTGCCGGAATCGGAGCGGTAGGCGACGGAATTCAAAATGCTCTCATTTCGTCTGCTGCGGGATTTATCGGTTCTATTCTCGGGATTTTGCTGCTTGTTATCGGCACGATCAAACGGTCAAAGTCGAC
>JBGTBC010000295.1:0-2355 GCA_041749555.1 Pyrinomonadaceae bacterium
TGTTTGGGACTGGGATGAGCGTAAGAAAGAAGACATTCTGATGCGGCGGCTTGTGCGAGGCTTGTTCACACCTAGAGATACCAAGGCCAGGAGCCCAAAACTATTTTTCTCTTTTGTAACGATTAACGCCGTTTTGTTCGACTGGTTACAAACCTTGCTCCGGTCGCATCATATAATTAGTTATGAAGAGAATTACAATAGATTTTGTGTTTGCGGTGTTTTTGGTGCTGGTGGCGGTTGCCGGGCCGGCTTATTCGCAGGCTGAAGGCCGGACGACGTTTACGGGGACGGCGGTCATTTACGGTTCCGGGATGAATACACGGACCGTGACGCGCACTTTTACGCTCCATGTCGACCGGCTGACGACACAGGGCGAGGCGGCCCAGCTGTTGTCGGTGCTCGATGATCAGGGCCAGGACGGGCTGCTAAGGGCGATGAGTAATAACGACCTTGGGCGTTTTTCGCTCGGCGGGCGTCTGGGCGAGCCGATCGGGGCGGTGGTGGTCGATGATCATAATGGCAAGAAGAGGCTTCGGGCGATATTTCAGCGTTGGATCGGTTTTGGGGAGCTAAGGGGCGGCTATCGCTCGGTGGATTATCCTTTCAGCTATGTCGAACTCGTGATCGATCCGAAGACGGGCAAGGGTGATGGCACATTCTTTCCCGCAGCAAAAATAAGGTTTAAGGAAGCAAACCAGAACCGTCCCGAAACGGTCGAGATCGAGGATTTTGGAGTGTTTCCGGGAAGGCTGATGGGCGTGACGCTGCGCGGCAAACGGCTGCCATAAGCGTTTTATAATCACAGGAAAAGGGCCTGCGAAACGGAAATTCCGTGGCGGAGGCCCTTTTCTGTTTTGTTCAGAATACGTTCGGTACCGGCGGCGGGTCCTCGACGGGCATATTCCCCGGTTCCGGTGCAGGATCGCGGATCGGATACGGGTCGGGACCATCGGGCGCACGCGGCGGATCAGGGGCCGATTCGGGAAGAGTCGGGTCAAGTGGTGTTTCAGGGACGTCGGGACGCTCGACCGGGTCATCACTCGGCGCGGGCGGTAAATTTTGATCGATCTGCATATTTTGTCACCTCAATTTTAGTCTTTCACCTTATACAACATACCCTTCACGAATAGATGGAACCGTATCTTTCAATACATAAGTATCGCGGCGGATGGCCCGGCTAGAAATTGGAGAAGAATATCAGACGATCTTCGATTGCCGAACTCTCGAAGCCGAAGTGCTTTTGAATATACGAGATCGTTTCGCTGCGGTAAAAGAAAATGTGGGTCGGGTCGTCTTTATAGGTCCATTTACCGAAGTCAACGGAATCAGTTAGAAGCTGCGTCATGCACACCAGTTTGCCCTTCGGCTCAAGGAGCTGCTGGAGCTTTAGAAACTCGCGCCCGGGATGCCTGAAATGTTCGATCACTTCGCAGCAAACGATGAAATCGTATCGGTTTCTAAATACGAGCGTTTCATTGCTGAAGATCGGGTCATAAAGATCGACTGAATAACCTTCCTTTGACAGAAGATAACTTATTACCGGGCCCGTTCCGCAGCCGAAATCGAGTCCCTTTTTGCCGGTTGTGAACGAGCTGAGTACCGCATCGACGATAGGCCTGACGAATTTCTGATAGCCTTCATTATCGACGTCATTAATGTGTTTCTCATACCGGGCTCGCTCGTCGGCTGCATTAAGGTGGTCTTCGGGAGCGAGGAAGACGCCGCGGCAGCGACGACAGTCGAAATATTCGCCAAAGCGGCCGGTGTAAAAAGCGACGGCATTGGATTTACAGAGTCTGCAGTTCATTAAGCTCCTGTGCCTACGGTCGAAGTGGCGACCGGCTTCCAATCTGACTGGGCAATTGCGGAAAGTTTGAAGTCGGGATGTTCCTTCTCGATATGCTCCAAATGCCACCAGCTTCGGAAAAGCAGGACAGGCCGGTCGGACATATCTTTGAAGATCCCTGTTTCATACAGGTTACCGACACCGAGCAACACATCCCAGCCGGCCGTGACCCATCGGGCCGCCACATAAGGAAGATTTTCAAGCTGGGTTTCGACGCCGTATTCCGCCCGCAGACGGTATTGAGCGACCTCGAACTGCAGCTCGCCAACGGCCGCGATCACAGGCTCCTGCGAGCCTCCACCGTGTCCTGAATACAGGATCTGGACGGCCTTTTCTTCTTCGAGTTGGGCGATGCCTTTCTGAAATTTCTTGGCAAACGACGGATTGGAATTACGGAGTCTTGCAAACAACTCGGGCGAAAACGTCGGGATCGGCTGATATGCAAGCTTGGGCCCCGTAAATAAAGTGTCCCCGATCGTAAATGCTCCCGGATTGTTGAGACCGATCAC
>JBGTBC010000296.1:0-12005 GCA_041749555.1 Pyrinomonadaceae bacterium
CTGCTTCCATCCGGAAAGAGGACATGCAGCTTCCATTTGTATGCGTTTTTATTGTAATAATAGGCCCCGGCATCACATGGGACCTCCTCCCCGGGCTCGAATCTATTTGTTAGCACGAGGCTGTAGCCAATATTGGAAACAAAACGCCATCCTCCCTCCGAACTCTGGGCCGGTAAGTTCTGATTAGCAAGTTGATTACTAAAGTCGGGAACCTCAAGCACCATCGGTCTGAACAATTTGCTGTTATAGGTCAGACCCATTGTCAAACTCATACCGCCTCTCCACGCCGGTGTCTTCACCAATGGAAAGTTGAGCATGACATTGCCGTTCGTGAGATTGATATTTTCAATATCCGAGATTGAAAAACTCGATCCCGCGGAAGCTCCGCGTTTGGGATCGATCGGGTTTGGGCTTCCCTGGGATAAAACTGTCATCACGCAAACGGCTACTGTGCACCCCAGTAATAAGCCTTTATTCATGATATTTCTTAAACCGTTCGGATAGTATCTTGAAACTGAAAACATATTTTCCTCGTCTTAATAACTCTGTACTAGGCCCCAAACATCACACTGAACTTGATACCCATCGAATCGAAAAATCTGTCTCTAACGTCTGTAATACGCCGGGACGGGGATGTCGGCTACGCCGTTGATGATACCGCCCCAAGCTTCTTGCCGGAGCGAGCCGCTGGTTGCGCTTTGGCGGATGTACCAATTTCCGTTCGAAGGTCGCCAGAATGCGATGTCGACTTTGCCGTCGCCGTCGTAATCGTTGTGACCGGGAACGTCGCTGCCGGAATTTCCGGTCTGCCACGTAATGTTGCTGGTCGTATTTGTCGAGCTGTATCTGATCGTCCACGTGTTCCCGCTGAATACCGCCGGATCGGCCTTTCCGTCGCCGTCGTAGTCGGCGGAGACCGGCTGGCTGCCCGATTGCCCGATAGATATTCCGGCCCATTGACTGGTTGAAAGGTCCATCCAGTAGAGGGTAGTGTCCGAGTTTCGCCATACCGCAACTTCGGCCTTGCCGTCCCCGGTATAATCTGCCGCTATTGGTTTATCACCGGACATGCCCCACTCGGCGTACATCGGCGTATTCGTGCTGCTCGCAATGAAATAGAATACGCCCGTTGAATCGCGCCACAGGGCATGATCCGACCGCCCGTCACCGTCAAAATCAGCGGCAATGGGCATGTCTGTCGAAACACCGTATGTAGTAAAGTAATAGGTGTTGTCAGAACTCCTGAGAGTTATGTAATACTGATCGCCAGGTCGGTATATGCTCAAATCGGTTTTACCGTCACCGTCGTAGTCCCCGGGTACTGGAATATCACCGCTCATGCCCCATGGGGCGGCGAATTGATCGGAACCCGGCCCACCGAGTATGTACCAGGTGCCGTCACCAGGCCTCCAGACAGCCAGGTCCGCAGGCGGAGCCGCATTGGCATTTGCGTCCTCGACCGCCAGCAGCCGCGAGCCTGCATAAATATATTCTTTACTCAGCTGCGGCGTCGGCGATGTCGGCGGTGCGGCGAGCGGGTTCCAGGTGCTCGCGGCGTTATTAGGAAGGCTTAGCCCAAACCAACCCGTTTTCTTACCCGAAACCGGATCGGTTCTCGGCAGCCAGCCGTTTTCCGCCATCACGCCAAGCACTATCAAACATACCAATGCACCGCTAGCCAGGCCGACAAGCCAACGCTTGCGCGCATCCTTCTGAATAAAGGGCACTAGAGACATTGAGATCTCTCCTTTAGAACTTTTTATTGTTGTTGCCGCGACGATTGGGAGCAGTTGAAAGGATCTTCTAAACAACAGAATTTCGATTCGGGAGTTCGAAACCGTCAGTTTTAAATCACTCGCGTGAGTCGATCGACTGTGGTATCGGTGGAGCGGCCCGTTTGACTGATTTCGGATATTAAAAACAACTCTCCGAAAAAAGTCAAGAAGTTTTTTTGCACATCCGCGATAAATTCCTTCTTAAAACCGCGGCCAAGCCATCTGTGACAATTTCACGCCAAGTACGCCAAATCATACAAATCACGCCAAATGGACTACCCGAAATCATAAAAAGTGAGTTAGCCTGCTGCGGTGCGGGGTCTTTCGAGGCCGTGCGGATGTTTGAAAATTTGTTCGTTGATCGTTGATCGTGGATCGCAGGGGTTTGTTCGTTGATGGTTGATCGTTGATCGTTGGGGGGGCATCGGCTACTGGCTGCGCGGGTGTAATACAGATCCTGGGAAAATGCGTGGTACATGGTACAAGTGGGTAACTCTCTGTGATAGCAAGGGTTACGTCATAATTGCTGTACCCGCCGTGGTACAAAAACAGGGGGTCTAGTGAGTGCGGAGTGGCGAGTTCAGAGTGTAGAGTGGGGATGCGGAGTGACGATCCCGAAGGAAGGATCACTCCATCACCCAAAAGCGGCTCCGACCACTGACCCCTGGCCACCGGCCACTGACTGCGCGGGTGTAATACAGATCCTGGGAAAATGCGTGGTACAAGGTACAAGTGGGTAACTTCCTGTGATAGCAAGGGTTACGTCATAATTGCTGTACCAGCCGTGGTACAAAAACAGGGGGTGCGGGAACAGCGGTTCAAGGTTCCAAGTTCCATCCTCAAGGTTAGACCGGGGAAAATAAAAAATGAAAAGTGGAAAATGGAGAATGGTAACCCTTCACCTGTTACTAGTCACCGGCCACCGACCATTGCTCCTGTATTACACCACGCCCTCAGGCGTGGGACCGGAAAGAAACCTGTAACTATCAGATTACGAGCGGGTTACAGCGATTATGCTGTCCCATCGTGGGACAGTTACAGGGGGTTTGAGGCAGAAAATGAAATGGAAAATGGTTAAAGCCCAATGGTAAGTGCTGACTGCCGAATGCAGTGATCGGAATTGTTGATATCATCTAAGCTGAAGGAGTATTTGAGATGATAAAAATAAGACGGTCCAATGAACGTGGCTACGCTAATCATGGATGGCTTGATACACATTACACATTTTCTTTCAGCGATTATTACGATCCGGAGTTTATGGGCTTTCGCGACCTGAGGGTCATTAATGAGGATTTTATCGAGCCGGACCAGGGCTTTCCGAAACACGGGCATCGAGACATGGAGATAATCACGTATGTGATCTCAGGCGAACTTTCGCATCGCGATTCAATGGGTAATGGCGAAACCATTCGTCCGAACGACGTCCAGCGGATGACAGCCGGAACAGGGGTCCTGCACAGCGAATTCAGTTCGCCGACGGACAAGACACATCTGCTGCAGATCTGGATATTGCCTGAAAAGCAGAGGCTCACGCCGGATTATGAGCAAAAGAAATTCATCCGTGACGAGAAATTCGGGAAGCTAAAGCTCGTTGCCTCACGCGGCGGCGATGATGGTTCGGTTCATATTAATCAGGATGTGAAGCTGTATGCGTCGATCCTTTCACCCGGCGAGGAACTGGAGCATAAATTGGCCGAAGGCCGGCACGCGTGGGTGCAGTTGATCAGCGGATCGCTTGAGGTTAATGGCGAACGTATGGAACCCGGCGATGGTGCGGCGGTGAGCGAGGAAACGGTTTTGAAGCTTAAGGCGATCTCAGACGATACGGAGTTCTTGCTGTTTGATCTGAACTGATCCCGGGCGGCGTCAAATCCGCCCCGTTTCGACACTTATTCGCTCGTGGCGGGATGTAATTACTTTGTGCTGCCGCGAATTGCGGCTTAAGCTATGTAACAGCCAGTCATTGGCGTGGAATCTTCGCATCGTTCTTATCCTACGTCTATGTCCGTGACGCGCGAATTATGTCAGCGAATACTCCGGCGGCCGTCACATCGGCTCCGGCGCCGGCTCCTTTTACAACAAGCGGCTGCTCGGTGTAGCGGTCGGTAAAAAAGAGCACGGCATTATCCTTGCCTGAAAGATTGGCGAAATTGTGTTCAGGCCCGATCGTCTGAAGGCCGACCGCCGCACGTCCGCGGTCGAATGAAGCGATGTATTTTAGCTTCAATCCACGGTCAACGGCGTTATCCAGCAATGTTTTGAAATGAGTTTCGTGGCGGCTTAGCTCTTTGTAAAAGTCCTCAACACTGCCATTCAAACAGGATTCTGGCATGAAACCGGTGTTCTCGATATCATCCATTTCCAGCCGGTAGCCCGCCTCTCGTGCAAGGATGAGTATCTTGCGGGCCACGTCCGTTCCGCTCAGGTCGAGCCTTGGGTCCGGCTCCGTATAACCTTCATTCTGGGCCTGATGAACTACCTCGGCGAATGTCTTCGAGCCGTCATAGTTATTGAAAACGAAATTAAGCGTACCCGACAGCACGGCTTCGATGCGGCTGACCCGGTCACCACTTCGAAGCAGATCGTTTAACGTATTTATCACTGGCAAGCCGGCGCCGACATTAGTCTCAAAGTAGAAATTTGTGCCAAATTCTCGCGCGAGTTCCTTCAAATGGGCATATTTTTCATATTCAGAAGAGGCCGCGATCTTATTACACGCGATGACCGAAATGCTTTTTTCGAGAAGTCTGGGATAGGTTTCGACAACGATAGAACTGGCAGTAACGTCGACGAAGATCGAGTTCCGTAGATTCAGCTCGATAATGGCGTCGGCAAATGAGGAAACCTGGGTTTCCGGTGCGGCCGCGAGACTTTCTTTGCAACGATTAAGATCGATGCCATCGTCCGAGATCAGTGCCCGTTTACTATTTGCAAGGCCGACAAGGCGAAGATTGAGCCTGAGTTCGTCGGCAAGATGGTCGTGCTGGGAATTGAGCTGATCGATCAGGCGGCTGCCCACGGTACCGACCCCGGCGATAAATACATTCACCTGTTTCTTGCCGTCGGAGAAGAACTCTTCATGTAGGGTATTTACGGCCTTTCGGACATCTTTTGACGCTATCACAGCCGAAATATTTCGCTCGCTCGAACCTTGAGCGATGGCGTGGATGTTTATGCCGTTATGGCCGAGGGTCATAAACATTTTGCCGCTGACACCCGTGTGCTGCTTCATATTGTCGCCTACAAGAGCGAGTATCGAGAATCCACTCTCGACCTTTAGCGGTTCGATCTTGCCTACACTGATCTCGGATTCGAATTCTTTGTCTACTACGGCCTTTGCTTTTATCGAGTGCCGATCCTCTATAACAACGCAGATCGAGTGTTCGGAAGAACTTTGCGTGATCAGGATGACGTTTATATCCGCGCGGGAGAGGGCGTCGAAAAGACGTTTTGAAAAGCCGGG
The DNA here is from genome assembly GCA_041749555.1 of Pyrinomonadaceae bacterium. Classification (GTDB taxonomy): domain Bacteria; phylum Acidobacteriota; class Blastocatellia; order Pyrinomonadales; family Pyrinomonadaceae; genus OLB17. Next base: position 5,239 of record JBGTBC010000296.1, read on the forward strand.
AATGCCGACCATTCCAGAGCCCTCGAGATTCAATATAGAGATCTGATCGATGCTGGTGATGCCCCTAATGATCTCCTTATTCGCGTCGCTCTCTGATTCGATCAGCGTGCCGTGGTCGTCTGGGGCAAACGTATTCTTGATCAGCACCGGTATGCCTTTTGCCATTACGGGCTGGATCGTGGGCGGGTAGATCACTTTCGCTCCGAAATGCGAGAGCTCCATTGCCTCGCGATACGTAATGTGCGATATCTGCCTGACGTTTCGGACAAACCGCGGATCGGCGGTCATAATGCCCGAAACGTCAGTCCAGATCTCGAGTACACTGGCGTCAGTTGCAGCCGCGAGTATCGCGGCTGTGTAATCGGAACCGCCGCGGCCAAGGGTCGTCGTGTATCCCGCCTCGTCCGAGGCGATAAATCCCGGAAATACGTGCAGCTTTTCGGAAGTGTCCTGGAAATACTGGGCGATCCGCCGGTTCGTTTCGGCGAGATCGACAGAAGCGCGGCCGTGGTCAGAATTAGTACGAATGAGCAGCCGGCTGTCCTTCCACGTATTTTCGAGTCCGTCACGTTTAAGCCGGGCAGCCACGATTTGCGATGCGACCAACTCGCCGAAGCTCAAAATACGATCCAGTGTCTTGGGCGACAGCTCACCAACCAGCCGCACGCCTTCACAGATGTCCTCGAGCTCCTTGATCGTGTCTTCCACAAGGGCTGAAACCGCGGCATCGGCCTGGTTATGAAAGAGAGCTTCAATGGTCTGAAGGTGCTTTTGGCTGATTCCGCTGAGTATCTCTATATATCCGTCATCGCCGCGCTCGGCTGCGCGGCCGGTAGCGATAAGGTCGTCCGTAGTGCCCTGAAGCGCGGAAAGCACGACCGCGCAGCGTACGCCTTCGCTTTCACGGCGAATTATGTCAACGACCTTTTCGATTGTTTCAGCGGTCCCAACCGACGATCCTCCGAACTTTAGGACTTTCATATTCTGCTCACAATAATATCTCTGACCTCGTCGTAGTCGTTTTGGATCTCGATGCTCGATCGTCTTTTCATATACAGCTCGTCTATTTCCGGAGGCCGTTCGGGCTCCAGGCCCAGTATATTCACAACCGAATCGAATTTTATCGGATGAGCCGTTTCAAGGATAATTCCCCGTTTATTGCTATTAACCAGATTATCGGCGGTTGCCCGGTATGCAACGGCCGCGTGAGGGTCGAGAATATATCCGGTCTGGTCATAAACTGACCTCATCGTGGTTGCCGTTTCTTCATCCGAAACACTAACGGCTAAGAGCCTACCCTTTAGTGCCGGCACATTATTCTCAAAGATCTCGAGCACGCGGACCCAGTTGCTCGGATCTCCCACGTCCATTGCGTTGGACAGCGTGGCGACTGACGGCTTGGGGTCATAGTTGCCGTCTTTCATAAATCGGGGCACAACGTCATTGGCATTGCATGCGGCGATGAAGTGGTCGACAGGCAATCCGGAGGCATTCGCCAGCATGCCGGAGGCGAGATTGCCAAAGTTGCCGCTGGGAACAGCGAAAACCGGTGCATCGCCATCCCATTTTTTCACAGCAAAGAAATAATAGAATTGCTGCGGCAGCCAGCGGGCGACATTTATCGAATTTGCCGATGTCAAGAGCACCTTTGATTGAAGTTCGCCATCCGCCAGAGCCCTTTTTGCCAGTTCCTGGCAATCGTCGAATGTGCCATGTACTTCCAATGTAGTCACATTGCCGCCGAATGTAGTTAATTGCAGTTCCTGGACCTTGCTTACGGCCCCTTTGGGAAACAGAATAATAACTTCGGTGTCGGGAATTCCGAAAAATCCCGCGGCAACCGCACCTCCTGTATCACCTGATGTGGCTACAATGACGAGCGTCTTTTCCGATCGATCACGCACAAAGTGCCGCAGGCAGCGGCTCATAAATCGGGCTCCGACATCCTTGAAGGCGAGGGTCGGCCCGTGGAAGAGTTCCAGCACTGAGATCGTGTCGGTCAGCCGAACGAGCGGGAAATCGAAATTCACTGTTTCTGAGCAGATTGCAAATAACTCGTCGTCGGGGATCTCACCATCGATATATGGCCGAATGACCTCAAATGCGATCTCGTCGTTTGCCTTATTCTCGAGTCCGGCGATAAATTCGGGCCGGAGCCTCGGGATCTCCGATGGGAAATATAGCCCGCGATCCGCAGGCTGGCCGGCAAGCACGGCCTCGCGGAATGACGCATGAAGCGATACTCGGTTTGTGCTAAAGTAATGCATCTAAAAGGGCGATTCTCAACGAATTCGAAACTAGATCATATAACGGTTCGCCCGGCTTTTACTAAATATGGACGAAATAACAGTTCTCGCGCCCGCGACAGTGTCGAATGTGGTCTGCGGATTTGACTGCCTCGGCTTTGCCCTCTCCGAGCCGAATGATCGGATGACCCTGCGAAAGATCTCGGATCGCGAGATCCGCATCGTAACCCACGATGATTTCAGATTGCCCACCGATCCAACAAAGAATGTTGCTGGTGTAGCACTCAAGGCCTTTATTGAAAGGGCTAATATCGACAATGGCTTTGAACTTGAGATCACAAAACATATCAAACCCGCAAGCGGTATCGGATCGAGTGCCGCTAGCTCTGCCGGAGCCGTTTTTGCTGCCGATCTCCTAATGGGCAACCCCTTTTCAAAAACCGAACTTGTCGATCTCGCGATGGCGGGTGAGATTCTGGCATCGGGCTCACGTCATGCCGACAATCTCGCTCCCTGTATCTATGGCGGCTTCGTGCTTGTTCGCTCGGCTGAGCCGCTCGATATCGTCGAACTTGATTTTCCGCCTCTGTTTGCCACCGTTATCCATCCGCAGATCGAGATCAAGACATCCGAAGCCCGGGCGATGCTGCCGACGCAGATACCGCTAAAAGATGCCGTTCGAAACTGGAGCAACCTTGGAGCTTTCATCGCCGGCCTCGGTCGTGGCGACCACGACCTCATCGCCCGCTCGATGGTTGATCTGATCATCGAACCCATTCGAAGTTCGTTGATCCCGCAATTCGATGAGGTCAAGGCCGCCGGACTTGCAGCCGGAGCCCTCGGCGGCGGGATATCGGGTTCGGGGCCATCGATGTTTATGCTCAGCGGATCGAGGGAAATAGCCGATGCGGTAGCTGCGGAAATTCGAACGGTCTATATAAAAACGGGGCTCGAATTCATTATCTATGTCTCCCAAATATCTGCTGACGGGGTACGGGCGGCATAATGTAAAGCAAAACATCTGTTTTCAATCGCATCAAAACTGTTTAAGATAATTTAGGATATGCTGACGAGAGAATTAGAAGAAACATTGAGTTTTGCGGTCGACGAGGCCGTCAAGCATAAACACGAGTTTGTAACTCTCGAGCACCTACTTTTTGCTTTGCTCGAGGATGCAGCCGCTCGCGAGATCCTGTTTAACTGCGGCGCCCAGATCGACGAGATCGCGCGTGCGCTGCAGGAATATTTCGAGGGTGTGATCGAAAAAATGGACGGTGAATCAAAGGTGATGCCCGAGCTGACCTCTACGTTTCAGTCGACCATCTCGTATGCCGTCCTGCAGGCGGAAGGCAGCGGCCAGGGTGCTGTCGACGGCGGCAATATCCTTGCGGCGCTTTACCAGGCTGAGCAGTCGTACGCGGTTTACCTGCTGCAGCAGCAGGGTGTAACTCGGCTCGACATACTCAACTATATCTCTCATGGTATTTCAAAGATCGATCCGCTTGAGGGCCTCCCGGACGGCCTTTACGAGGACGAGCTCGACGGCCCTGCCCCGGCGCAGCGAAAAAAGCCGCTTGAGAGCTTCACCGTCGAACTAGTCGCAAAGGCGGCCGCCGGTGAGATCGACCCGATCGTTGGTCGATTGCCCGAGATCGAACGCACGATCCAGGTCCTTTGCCGGCGAAAAAAGAACAATCCTCTTTACGTTGGTGAACCCGGCGTCGGTAAGACTGCACTTGCAGAGGGGCTCGCTCTCAAGATCAGCGAGGGTGACGTGCCGGAAGTGCTGCAGGGCGCAAAGGTCTTTGCTCTTGATATGGGAGCCGTACTTGCCGGAACGCGATATCGCGGCGATTTCGAACAGCGGTTTAAGGCAATCATAAACGAGCTGAAGCAGCAGGAAAACGCCATCCTCTTTATCGACGAGATCCATACGATCGTAGGGGCCGGGGCTGTTTCCGGGGGTTCGATGGATGCCTCGAATATCCTCAAACCCGCACTTGCCTCCGGTGATCTGCGATGCATCGGTTCGACCACACATGCCGAGTACAAGGCCGCGTTCGACCGCGATCGTGCCTTGGCGCGTCGTTTTCAAAAGATCGAGATCAATGAGCCGACGGTTGAGGAAACCTACCTCATACTGCAGGGACTCAAGAAATTTTACGAGCTTCACCACGGCGTAAAATACTCGAACGAATCGCTTCGCACGGCGTCGGAACTCGCCGGAAAATATATCAATGACCGCTTTCTTCCTGATAAGGCGATCGACGTGATAGACGAGGTCGGGGCCTCGGTCAAACTGCTGCCGGCCAGCCGCCGGCCAAAAAAGGTCACCGTGCAAATGGTAGAAAACACCATTGCTCGGATGGCGAAGATCCCGCCGAAGACTGTCGTAGCTGACGAGAAAGTCCGTCTGAAATCGCTCCGTGATGACATCAAGAAAGTCATCTTCGGCCAGGACGAGGCTATTGACGCGATCGTCGATGCCATCCAGATCTCGCGTGCCGGCCTCGGACACCAGACCAAGCCTGTCGGCTCGTTCCTGTTCTCAGGTCCTACAGGCGTCGGAAAAACCGAGGTTTCGAAACAGCTTGCTGAAACTCTCGGTGTCGAATTCATCCGCTTCGACATGAGCGAATATGCCGAGCCGCACACGGTCTCGCGCCTCATCGGTGCTCCTCCAGGATATGTCGGATTCGACCAGGGCGGCTTGTTAACCGAGGCGATCATGCGAACACCGCATGCCGTGCTCGTTCTCGATGAGATCGAAAAGGCCCATCCGAACCTCTTCAACCTGCTGCTGCAGGTGATGGACTCTGCAACTTTAACCGACAATAACGGCAAAAAGGCCGATTTTCGCAACGTCATCCTGATAATGACCACCAACGCCGGTGCCCGCGAACTTTCATCGGGCGGAATGGGCTTTCGCAACTCCTCCGACACAAAGGGCAACGCGAAAGGGGTTATCGAACGCACCTTCACCCCCGAATTCCGCAACCGCCTCGACGCCTGGGTGCCCTTCAAAGCCCTCGACATAGACGTCATCAAGCTGATCGTCGATAAGTTTATCAACGAGCTTAACGGCCAGCTTGCCGAAAAACGTGTTCTCGTCAAATTGACAGAACCGGCCCGTGAGTGGCTGGCAAAGAACGGTTTCGATGCACGTTACGGCGCACGTCCGATGGCACGCCTGATCCATGAAAAGATCAAACAGCCGCTCGCCAATGAGATTCTTTTCGGTAAGCTCACTGACGGCGGCAGTTTGGTAGTTGACGCCGATGCGAATGCTTTGAAATTGGATCTGAATTAAGACGGCTCGGAAAAGAGCTGTACCGGAAATAAATTGTCAAAGAGCAACCTACCTAACGCAAGCGTCGACCATATCCAAAACATCCTCAACGAATGCCTCTGGTGAGCGCTCGACGAACTTCGCTCTACGCACCGCGTGATCGATTGATTTCACTTGCTCCACCATAACGAAGCCCGTGAGAGCGGAGCCGCTCGGTACGGCTAGATGAAACGGAAAGTTACGGTCCGTGTTCGTGATGGGGCAGACGATCGCCAGGCCCGTATGTCTGTTAAAGAGGTCATTGCTTACAACAAGAGCGGGGCGGCGGCCTTTTTGTTCGTGCCCGGCTTGCGGATCGAAGGATAATGTTATGAAGTCCCCCTTCTGAGGAATATACCGCGGCACCTACCACTCCTCCTTTCCGACCGCGGGCCCCAACGAAACCTCATCAGGCTTGTAGCCTTCTGGTATCCGGGCGACCAACTCCTTAATATCGTATTTCGGCTTCGATCTAGCAGCTTTCTTTACCAGGATCTGCTGTTCGCTTACGACTATTTCCACCTCATCGCCGACTGAAATCTCAGCCTGGTCCAATAGCTGCTTCGAAAGCCGAAGTCCCTGACTGTTGCCCCATTTTTGCACTTTAGAAACCATCATAGATTCTATTTCCGTATATCCTAAGTATATACATGACTCGGGTGGCGAATGTCAACTTTTTTTATGATCAGCCAATTTATGAATCGCTATTCTTCCTCTTCTAAACTCAACTCAGTAAGTTTCCCTTCATCGCTTGTGGAAACTCGCCATAAGAAAACCCGTTTACCGATCTCGATCAGATAGCGATAGCTCGGCCGCTCGCCGAGCTCGTCGGACTCAACGAATGTGGCAACGGTTGGAGCGCCAAGCGATGCGATCCTTCGATAGCTCGCCTTTGCACGATCTGTGGAAAGCGAGCGAAGCAGTTGCGGTACCAGCGGGGCGGTGTCCAGCTTATTCTCATTTCTGGCCCGAAGGACCGTCAACAGCTTTTCACCGAGGCCCGCCACGGCTTCGGGCTTTGTCTTCACCACTCTTAAGGACAAGGAGGGGATGTAGATCTTCGCTATCCTTGTCGCCATCAACCCGGCGTTGCCGGTCTCGCCTGTATTGGTAAGCACGATGACGGCGAGAGAATGATCGGGATAACGGAAATTTGCCGATGTGAATCCGGCGGTCTGGCCGGTGTGGCCGGT
>JBGTBC010000297.1:0-4475 GCA_041749555.1 Pyrinomonadaceae bacterium
GCTGCTTCGTCATCAAGCCGGTCAATGATCCCAAAGATCTCACGCCGCAAACGATCATCGGAAAACGCCAACTCAAACCCCGCACATGTAACCGCGGCATCTTCGAGACTGATACCAAGCTCTTTCGCTATCCTAAAAACCTTCTGATCGTCAGCTTCTTTTGTGGGAATATGTGCCATAAATGAAACAATAACCCATCCGCCAGAAGAATGCAACAACTATTTTCACAAATATAACGAAAATGTTAAAAAATGTAGTTTAGACTGGAAATCAGAGTTATGGATAGTCCAATAGGTACGCTGCGTCTTCGCTGGACGTGAGAAAGAATAGCGAATCTTGCCTATTCCTAGACTGGCCCTTCCTGGATATTCCCGGGCTACGCCCACCTATTTGCGGAAAAGCTGTGCTTTTCCGATAATGCTCCTAAAAGTTCCTGCGGCTATGCCACTGTTCTCTCTAATGTTCCAGATCTCAAGAGACAACCCGGCTTATTACTTAACCTCAGTTACCCACAAACGCCTACCGATTTTTCAGAAGGACGAGGTCAAGAAGGTAGTCGCCGATGCGTTTAATGAAGCCCGCATCTCCGGCGTCATTTTGATATTTGCGTATGTGATAATGCCGGACCATACTCATCTGCTTACTGATAATGCCCGGGCGATGAAGGATGTGCTGCGCTTTATGAACGGTGTTTCGGCAAAAAGGGTGATCGATTATCTAAAGGCGGGAAGTTATGAGAGTTCGCTTGCGAAGTTAAGGATTCAGGAACGGGCTAATAGGTATAAGCACTCCGTTTATGAGCATCATCCAAATGCGTTTAGAGTAACCGGGGAGGATGCCTTTATGGAGAAAGTGAACTACATTCATCTCAATCCGGTCAGAGCCGGATTGGTGGAGCATCCTGACGAGTATTTATATTCAAACGCTCGGATCTGGCGTCGGCGGGCTATCGAGGATGAGCCGTTGGCGGTTGATATCGACAAGATAAAGTGGAGAGCGGCGGCATAGCCGCGAAAGGATTGTGTGACCTCTCCGGTGAAGCACAGCTTCACCGCAAATAGAGCGGCATAGCCGCCGGGGGAGGCGGCTGGAAAGAATTGCAATATCGCAGCACTGACCCCATTTTCTCCTGACCTTAGACCCCTGACCTTATTTCCGTGTTGAGCGACAACAGCGGTTGGGCTGGGAGAAGATAAATCTTTCGTTCCCGTCGAATCTGCGCTATAACAAGGTTCATGAATACGAAGGGGCTTTTGGGCGTGGTGGTGTTGCTTGTTGGGGTACTGACCGCTGCGGCACAGGAGAAGGCCATTAGCCTCGCGGATCTGGACGGCTATTTTCAGCAGGCCGAGAAGGGGTCGTTCAACTCCCCCTGGAGTGTTCGGACGGTCGTCGAGGTGGGCGAAACTTCGAGGGGAACATGGGAGGACTACAGTAGATGGTCCTATTCGGTGGTCCCGCCCGACCGATCTCATCTTGTTTATTTAGGCGATCGAACGCTTGAGTTCATTCACATCGGGCCGCTATCCTACAGCAAGGCGGAGGATCGCACTTGGTCGAGAAGCGATGATACGATCAAAGGCTCTTTGGTTTCGCCCACCACCGTCAGGAGGTTTGGCGATGGGGAGATCAGTTACACTCAATCTCGCACCGGCGACATTCTGGTTGTGAAGGTTGTCTCCAAACCCTCTGCAGATGCTGATCCCTTAGATCTACGAATCCAGACCTATGTTTTTTACTTCTCGGATGTAGAGGACATATCCCGTCGTCGAGGTATGTTGACCGGCGAAGAGTCCATCATCCACGACGGCACGAAGTGGGTCCGTACGACCAATATCTACACCTTCAATTCGAGCATCCGGATCGAAGCACCTGTTGAAAAAGTTGCGAGCCAACTGGAGCCGATTCCGGAAACGGTTTTTAGAGAGGCTCCCAAAAACCCTCCGACGGATGAGCCGCTCGTCATCCTTTCGAAGCCCCGGCCGGCATATACCGACGAGGCCCGCTCGAACGGCGTGCAAGGAACTGTGATCCTAAATGTCACCTTCGAGGCAGACGGAACTATTGGGGCGATAGAAGTTGTAAAGGGCCTCGCACAAGGCCTAACCGAAATGACCGTAGACGCTGCCCGGAAGATCGCCTTTACGCCTGCCCGCCGAAACGGCATTCCCGTTTCCTACACCAGGCAACTCCAATATTCCTTCAGTATCTACTAGTAGAATCCTGTTGCCCTCACCTGGCTCGGACTTACTTTAGCGAGGGATGAACCCTATTCGACATAAATGCTAAAGCGGGTGAAAAGGACGTTAAAACGCCCTAAGAATCATTCGTCCAAACTAACCACGTGCTAAAGCGACGTGGCTATCTGCCTTTCGGAAAAGCCTCGTGAACGAGGCTGAAAAGCCACAACTTGACCGCCCACAGCCCACTGCCTACAGCCCACTGCCTACAGCCCACTATCCATCGCCCACTGCTTACGGTTTACTTGGAAGTTCGGGGAGGCCGAGTTTTTGTCGGATGAAGCGGTCGCCTTCGGGTTCTATTACTTCACCGTTGACGATGTGTGTTTTCTTGGTGAGTGTATCGCCGGATTTTTCGATCTGGGAGGTTTCGAGAAAGATGTACCAGGGCGAGCCCCAGTTGCGGTTATCGCCGGTCGAGCGGCGATATTTGTAGTGCGGCGTCTTTAGCCGGTCGGCACGGCTGTCTGATTCGTAAACGGCGGGAAAGGGAATGCTGAGTTCATCGAGATTGGTTTTCATCGATGGAAGCGGATCGTATAGGCCGACCGCGATTATTCCCAAACCGGCAGAGCTGTATTTTTTGTGGTAACGCTTCAGTATCGGGGCGTCAAAACGCCAATTGGGGCACCATGGGGCGTAATAAACAACCATGACGAGCTTTTTATCGCGGGTGAAGTTCCTCAGATTGACGTTCTCTCCTGTCCGGATGTTCCTGTATGTCCAGTCCTTGTAGCTGATCTCTTTTTCGAGGAGCGGAGCCTGTTCATTCTGGCCCCAGGCAAGGGTCATGCTCGATAGTAAAATGGTCAGTGCGAAAATGCCTTTGATCGGTGAAAACGTCATAAGTTTATTGAGCCATCTTCTCAGATGCTGCGTAGCAAAGGAAAAGATGGCAAGCTGTTTTCAGATCGAGGTTGGCTCTACGAAGTGAGATAGCGCCGCCGCCGGCGCGACGGGAACTTGCTCGACCAATGGACGATATTGAGGTAGATGCCAGTCAGGGCCGATAGAGCGGCAAGAGCTGAAAAAAACAGCAGCAATATCACTTGCCAGGTGCCGGCGAAGAAATAAAAGTGGGCCTCGCGAAAGAAACGGGTCTTCAGCGTCGGAGGTGCGGAATTTCGTGCTTCGCCGGTCTCGGCATCGACGAAAATCGAATCGGCTCCCAGCCCGCCGATCGATTGATACTGCGGCCTGCCATCCTTCATCAGCAGCGTCAATGCCGTTGTTGGCAGCGGCTTACCGGCAAGCTCGCTCGCTTTGGCCATTGCGTCCGAAGGCGACACCACGATGCGTGCCGCATCGATCTTCTCGACGGCTCCGCCCTCGACAGTATTAGGCAGCGCATACAGGAAACCGCTCAGTGCCCACGCGAGCACGGGAATCGAGACGACAATACCCAGAACCAAATGAAGCTGATAGATATATCCTTTCATCCTTTTTACCTCGACTGCAACAGGTTAGCACAGTTGAATAACTCGCTTCGCGACCGATTCGAATCCCGGTCTTTCTGTGCTAATCTGGTGAATAACATCCTATGAGCGATCAAACCACAGTTTCGGACATTTTCAGGCGGGCATTGGAGATGCGTAAACAAGAACCAAATGCCTCATATAAAGACGTTGCAAAGCAGATAGTCAGCGAGTTTGGCGGAAAGGCGTTCCCTGATACTGCCTATCTGACCATTCCCGAATACGACAATATCGTACCCGAGGAAGACTGGACCGCCGGCCTGCCGGTCGTGCTAAGGGGCATACATAATGAGGATTGGAACGACCTCGCCCACGGGATCATTATCAGCCTCGAACAGGTCGAGAATTATCCGATCCAGTCCGGCCGCGAAGACGATCCGGCTAAGGAATGGCGAAACCGCAACAAACGCATTGCCGGTGCCCAGGAAAAGGTCATGGATACATGGATGCCCGCCGATCTGATGGAAATGGCGAAACGTAATGTGAAGGTATGAAACTAGAAGTCGAGTGTTAGACCGTCCGTGGCTTCGATGACCTCACACATCGGAGAGAATTTTCTCACTTCAGCCTGAAAATCGACCGAGTCCCACTCCGGGTAAAAATGTGTGAGCATCGCCCGGCTCGGATGTGCCTTGCGGATGATGTGCATCGCTTCGGCCAGCTCGAGATGCTTTTTCAGGGGCTTATCGCGAAGATAAGTGCATTCGAGAACAAAAAGATCGACGCGATTCGCCAATGCGGCGATCGTATCGTCAAAACC
>JBGTBC010000298.1:0-1525 GCA_041749555.1 Pyrinomonadaceae bacterium
GTCGCCGCTCTGGGCAAACTTGGCTCGCGTGAGCTGAATTATTCCTCCGACATTGACCTACTTTTCCTCTATTCCGCCGAGGGCGAAACCACCGGCAGCGGGCCCCGCGGCAAGCTGACCAATCGAGAGTATTTTATAAAATTGGCCGAATTCATCACGCGGCTTATCGGAGAAAGCTCGGGCGAGGGCGGTGCTTATCGCGTAGATCTTCGCCTGCGGCCGCATGGGTCACTTGGCCCGCTGGCGGCGTCTGTTTCAGATACCGTTCGCTATTACAAAACCGAGGCCCGGCCCTGGGAGCGTCAGGTGATGATCCGTTCCCGCGGATGCGCGGGCGACATTCCCCTATTTCGTGAGTTCTTCAATGAGGTCGAGGATCTCGTATTTTCAAAGATCGAATCCGTAGAATCGGCGCTTAGCAACGTCCGCCTTTCAAAAGAAAAGATAGATCTCGGCAAGGTGAACAAGCGTGGATTTGACGTCAAGCTCGGCCGCGGAGGCATTCGCGAGATCGAGTTTCTTGCACAGGCCCTGCAGCTTGCCCACGGCGGGCATGACCCGTGGCTTCGCTCGTCTCACACGCTGATCTGCCTTTCACGCCTGGCGGACCGTGGGCTGCTTTCCGAATCCGAGCTGACCGACCTCGCCAGTGCTTACGAATTTCTTCGACGGACGGAGCACGTGCTGCAAATGGAGAATGGCCTTCAGACCCATCTCGTCCCAAACGATCCGGAGCGGAGATCGCTAATCGCTCGCCGCACTATGTTCGCCGGCGGCGGCGATTTCGAACGAGAACTCCGCCGCAGCACCGAGAACGTCTCACATATTTTTAAGCGGGTTTTCGGTTCGGCAGCGGCAGAGGAACCGCGAAGTTTGCCAAAGGTCACGGCCGAGAATAAAAGCAGGAAATATATGCTTGCGTCGATCGCCAAATCGAGTGTCTCAACTTCGGCGGACGCGAAAGGTGGTGACGTTCTCGAACGGCTGGCACAGTTGTCGCCACATTACTCGTCGATGATCGCGGCGAATCCGCATCTCTCGGCTTCCCTGCCGGATCCGGCTGAGCCGATCGGCGATGCCGATTACCTGAGACGGATGCGGGAGGCGGCGAACAGTTCGAAAGATCTGGGTTCCCGCTTGTCCGCGATGCGGCGAATGTGGTCGTTTCAACTTTTGGAGATCGTAGTTCGCGATGCTTACGGCACGATCGAGATCAGTGAAACAAAGAGGCTGCAGACCGAGCTTGCCGAGGCGACCCTTGCCGCTGCTCTCGATATCGTTCGAGATGAGCTTGCGGCGAAATACCATGTCTCAGGTGATCTGTCGCTCTCGATCCTTGCCCTCGGTAAGCTGGGCGGTAAAGGCCTCGATTACGATTCGGATCTCGATGTCATTTTGGTTTATGACGATTCGAAATCGCTGCCTGACGGTGTGTCTCAACTCGAATTTTACAGCCGCGCCTCTGAGACCCTGGTGAACACTGTCTCATCGATGACCCGCGACGGCAGCCTTTACCGGATCGACC
>JBGTBC010000299.1:0-5816 GCA_041749555.1 Pyrinomonadaceae bacterium
TATGCCTCGGGAACGAACCACACCCTGCCAACCGGTGGTGCCGCCCGAGCATACAGCGGTGTCTCTGTCGCGAGCTTTAGGAAGACAGTGACGTACCAGAGGCTCACGAAAGACGGGATCAGGGCACTCGGACCTACGGTCAAAACTCTTGCAAATGCAGAAGGTCTCGACGCCCACCGGAACGCCGTGACCATAAGGCTTGATACGATTGGGAGGCAATCTGATGTTTGACCTGACCGCCCTGATGCGGCCGAATATTCGTGCCCTAAAGCCATATTCATCAGCCCGGTCAGAATTCGCCGGGGCGGCTGAGGTATTTCTAGACGCTAACGAAAATGCTTTTGGCTCGCCCGCCGGTGACGGCCTGAACCGCTATCCTGACCCGCTGCAAATGGCATTGAAAACACGCCTCGCCGGAATACAAACGGTGTCACCTGATCAGATCTTCATAGGAAACGGCAGCGACGAAGCGATCGACCTGCTGCTGCGAATTTTCTGCATCCCCGGCAAGGACGAGATCATTATCTGCCCACCGACCTACGGCATGTACCGAGTCAACGCTGATATCAATGATGTTTTCGTTAAGGAGGCCCCGCTTACCCGGGAGTTTCAGTTGAATGTCCCGGCTATTTTGCAGAGCATCACGAAGCAAACCAAGCTGATCTTCGTCTGCTCGCCCAATAACCCGACCGGCAATGTGATGAACCGCGATTCGATCGTCGAGATCGCAAAAAACTTCGACGGGATAGTCGTCATCGACGAGGCATACATACATTTCGCTGAAGCAGAATCGATGGTAGCTGAGATCGACGATCTTTCCAACATCGTGATACTGCAAACTTTCTCGAAAGCGTGGGGAATGGCTGGAATCCGTGTCGGCGTAGCTTTAGCAAGCCGTGAGATCGTCGGATCCATGAACAAGGTAAAACCGCCCTATAACGTCAGCGGCATCGCGCAGAAAATTGTGCTCGATGCTCTCGACAATAGCGACCAGATCGCGGTCTGGACCGCGGCAGCAATTAAAGAGCGGGAAAAAATGGCAGAGAGACTGATCGGACTGGATCTCGTTACAAATGTCTTCCCTTCCGACGCAAACTTTCTCCTCGTACGAGTGATCAATGCCGCGGTTATCTATCGTTACCTCATCGAGCAAAAGATCGTCGTCCGCGACCGGTCGAATGTCGAATTGTGCGTGGGCTGCCTACGGATCACGACCGGAACGGCTGAGGAGAATGCTCGTCTGATAGCTGCCCTCGAAAATATAGAATTATGAAAAGAGTACTCTTTATCGATCGCGACGGGACGATCATCCGTGAACCTCACGACTTTCAGGTCGATGTGCTCGAAAAACTGCGGTTCCTGCCCGGGGCGATCACGAATCTCGCCAAGATCGCTCGCGAGACCGATTATGTGCTGGTAATGGTCACAAACCAGGACGGCATGGGCACCGACGCATTCCCCGAAACCGCGTTCTACCCCGCGCAAAATTTCGTACTGCAAACGCTCGCTGACGAGGGAATCGAGTTCGCAGACGTATTCGTAGACCGCACAATGCCTCACGAAAACGCCCCGACACGAAAGCCCGGCACCGGCATGCTGACCAAATACATCGCCGGCGAATACGATCTTGCGAATTCTTTCGTCGTTGGCGACCGACCAACGGACGTACAGCTTGCTAAGAATCTCGGGGCCAAAGCGATCTATATCCGCAATCCGAATTTTACGCTCGATGACACTGGCCTCGATGTTACCTTAGTCGACGATTGGGCTGAGATCTACGACCGCCTTAGCACCCCGCCGCGGAGAGTCACCCACCGCCGCGCAACTAGCGAAACTGACGTTTCAATCGATCTGAATCTCAATGGTGAGGGCATTGCCGATGTGCGAACGGGCCTCTCGTTCCTTGACCACATGCTCGATCAGCTCGCTCGTCACGGCGGTCTCGATCTTAAGATCGAGGCAAAGGGGGACCTCCACATAGATGAGCACCACACGATCGAGGACATTGCCATCACGCTCGGCGAGGCTTTCTCGCTCGCACTCGCGGACAAACGTGGGATCGAGCGTTATGGGTTTTGCCTGCCGATGGATGATTGTCTGGCACAGGTGGCTCTCGATTTCGGAGGACGCAACTGGATCGTCTGGGATGCTGAATTCAAACGTGAAAAGATCGGCGATGTGCCCACCGAAATGTTCTTACACTTTTTCAAATCGTTCTCGGACAAGGCTCTCTGCAATCTCAACATCCGCGCCGAAGGGTCGATCGAGCACCACAAGATCGAGGCCATTTTCAAGGCATTTGCGCGAGCGATAAAAATGGCGGTACGCCGCGACGGATCTCAGCTGCCCACAACAAAGGGGGTTTTATGAAAGTCGCGATCGTAAAATACAACGCCGGCAACACGGCCTCGGTAATGAACGCCCTCTCGCGTCTCGGGGTTCAGGCCGCGATCACTGACGACCCCGACGAGCTGCTCTCAGCGGACAAAGTCGTCTTTCCCGGCGTCGGCGAGGCATCCACGGCGATGAACCACCTCCGCGAGCGGGGTCTCGACCGCGTCATAACGTCGCTGACTCAGCCGGTCCTCGGCATCTGCCTCGGCATGCAGCTAATGTGCGAGTCGACCGAGGAGAACGACGCCCGATGTCTCGGCATATTGCCCTACCGAGTCCGCCGGTTCGAACCCGGTTCCTTAAAGGTCCCGCATACCGGATGGAACCGGGTCGGCCGGCTGAATTCTCGCCTTTTCGAAGGCATCGACGAAAACACCCGAGTATATTTCGTGCATGGCTACTATGTCGAGGCGGGAGCCATGACGACGGCCCAGACCGATTACGGAATCTCGTTCAGTGCCGCGGCCGAAACCGGCAATTTTTATGCGGTTCAGTTTCACCCTGAGAAATCCGGCAAAGCCGGTGAGCGGATACTGCAGAATTTCTTAAATATATGATCAAAATAATACCCGCGATCGACCTGATCGACGGCAAATGCGTACGGCTTACTCACGGCGACTTTTCCCGAAAGACCGTGTATTCCGGTGATCCCGTCGATACGGCAAAACAGTTCGAGGCCGCGGGACTCAAACGCCTCCACGTCGTCGACCTCGACGGAGCACGGACCGGCCGGCCCGCTAATATCGGCGTCCTCAAACGCATCGCCGACGCCACCTATCTGATCATCGATTACGGCGGCGGCCTCAGGACCGCCAACGACATCGCCGAGGCCTTTGCCGCCGGGGCATCGATCGTAAATATCGGCAGCCTTGCCGCACGCGAACCCGAAACTTTTATCAGCTGGCTCGGACTCTTCGGCGCAGAACGTATGCTGCTGGGTGCCGATTCGAGAGAAGGCTTCGTGGCCCTCGATGGCTGGCAGACCGAAACGAAGATCTCGATATTCGACTACCTCACGGACCTCGCTTTCGAGGGCGTTACTTCGGCATTTGTAACCGATATCGCGTCCGACGGAGCCATGACCGGGCCCGCAACGCAGCTTTACCGACGGATCAGGTCCGAGCTTCCCGCTCTCAACCTGATCGCGAGCGGCGGCGTGCGGTCGGTCGCTGACATCGACGAACTCGACGCCATCGGCTGCACCGGCGTCATCATCGGCAAAGCCCTCTATGAGGGAAAAATAAAACCGGAGGACCTAGCGAAATATGTTGGCTAAACGCATTGTCCCATGCCTCGATGTAAAGGACGGTCGGACCGTAAAAGGCACCAATTTCGTTGGGCTCCGCGACGCGGGCGACCCTGTCGAGCTGGCGGCAAAATATTGCGAACAAGGGGCCGACGAGCTCGTCCTGCTCGACATCTCGGCAACCAACGAACGCCGCAAGCCGTTCGCTGATATCGTCCGCCGTGTGGCCGCTGAGATCAACATACCCTTCACCGTCGGCGGCGGCATCACCTCGGTGGCGGACATCGGTGCCCTGCTCGATGCGGGTGCCGATAAGGTGTCGATCAACACCGCGGCTGTCAAAGATCCAAAAATCATCGCCGGGTCCGCGGCGAATTACGGCTCACAATGCATCGTCCTGGCCATTGATGCCAGGTCGACCGCCGACGGCTGGCGGGTCTCGCTCAACGGAGGCCGGATCGCCACCGATATCGACGCCGTGGAATGGGCCATGCGAGGTGTCGGGCTCGGTGCCGGTGAGATCCTGCTGACCTCCATGGACGCCGATGGCAAAAAGAGCGGCTTCGATATCAAACTCACTCGTGCGGTCTCGTCCGCCGTGGCCGTGCCTGTCATTGCTTCGGGCGGGGCCGGCACCATGGACGATTTCGCCGAGGTCTTAACGATCGGCCGGGCCGAGGCCGCTCTCGCAGCCAGCGTGTTTCATTACGGCCAGATCGACATTCCGCGGCTAAAATCGTTCCTCGATATGAGGGGCATCGAGATAAGAACATGAATGTTAACTACGACAAATACGCTGACGGCCTGGTCCCCGCGATCGTCCAGGACGCAAGAACGGGCACCGTGCTGATGCTCGGTTTTATGAACGAAGACGCCGTTACCGAAACGGTTCGCTCCGATAAGGTCACATTCTATTCGCGCTCCCGCCGCTGCCTGTGGACCAAGGGCGAAACTAGCGGCAATTACCTCAACCTTCGTTCGATCACTGCCGATTGCGACAATGACACCCTGCTCGTAATGGCAGTGCCGTCAGGCCCCGTATGCCATACAGGCTCGCAAACGTGCTTTAGCGGTGATGGCGAAATGGCCGTTCCCGTCCTCGAGCAGCTTCAGAACACGATCGACGACCGCCTCGAACGCCTCCCCGCCGGGTCCTATATCGCCAGCCTTGCCGCCGGAGGCATCAACAAGATCGCCCAAAAAGTCGGCGAAGAAGCCGTCGAACTCATCATCGCCGCCAAGGACGACGCCCCCGAAGCCTTCAGATCCGAAGCTGCCGACCTCCTCTTCCACTACCTCATTCTCCTCCGCTCAAAAGGCATCGCCCTCACCGACATCTGCGAAACCCTCGATCACCGCCGAAGGCCGGGCAGAGCCTTCTAAACGTTCGAAGGCGTCGAGGGAGTGGCGGAGGGCGGATTGGTCAGTGGTTGGTGGTCAATGGTCGAGGGCAGTGGTCGGTGCCTTTGCACTCGGTCGTTGATCTTTACCTATGCTCCACGGGCCAACGAAGCTCAGATATCTGACATTCTTAAGAACAAGTGAAACTCGTTATGCTTCGAGGGAATGGCCGGTCGTCAGTCGTCGGTGGTTAGTGGTCAGGCGTCGGTGGCAGGTGGTCAGTGGTCAGCGAACAACTAGGCCGGAGGCGATCTCCGGCGCTGGCTCCGTCCAGGTCTTCGGCCGGCAGAGAATGCGGTTAGTAGACGGAAGTTGGACGCGGGCCGTTCTAAAGGACAAAATGAATTTTGCTGATGCACGAGAGCGTAAGGACAATAGGTTTGTGGCAGATGATCTACCTGGGCAAAGGTGCGACGGCTGTTCGCCAGGTCATTCACGCGATCATCAGCATTGCACTTCGGTTATTTTTTCGCCGCATCGAGGTCGTGAACGTCGAACGCGTTCCTAAGACTGGCCCGCTGCTATTTGTTCTTAATCATCCGAACGGCCTGGTCGATCCCGCTCTCGTCTTTGTTTCGATGCCGCGACGCGTTTCCTTTCTCGCCAAATCTACGCTTTTCGACAACCCGATCGGCGCGTTTTTGCTGCGAACTTTCGAGATCCTGCCCATCTACCGGCGGATCGACCCGGACGCGCGATCGGAGAGCAATGCGGTCACGTTCGACAATTGTTTTGAACTGCTCAGGCGCGGACGATGTATAGCGATCTTTCCCGA
>JBGTBC010000300.1:0-3180 GCA_041749555.1 Pyrinomonadaceae bacterium
CGCAAAGCTCTGGGGCCGGCTTCTCGCCGATCTGGAACGCAAAGGCCGTCCGATTCCTGCGGTCGACTCCCTCATCGCCGCTACAGCCCTTGCACACGATCTTATTTTGGTCACTCGGAACGTAGATGACTTTACCCCTGCCGGTGTAAAGACTCTCGATCTTTGGATCTAATATCGGTTTATTTCCCGCGCCATGTCAGGCTAACAGCTGGTCGGAATGGAATAGATCTGAGGATCGACGCCGATCTTTGGGCAGATGTCGTTTAGAACGCATTCCGGGCATTTGGGTTTGCGGGCGATGCAGATCTGGCGGCCGTGGAAGATGAGCCAGTGGGGGAGCATTATCCATTTTTCTTTGGGAACTAGCTTGGCCAGGTCGTTCTCGATCTTCTCCGGCATGGTGTTTTTGGTTAGGCCGAGTCGCTGTGACAGGCGGCTAACGTGGGTATCCACTACGACACCGGAAGCGATACCGAAGGCATTTCCGAGCACAACATTCGCGGTTTTTCTGGCGACGCCGCCTAATGAAAGGAGTTCTTCCATAGTTTTTGGCACCTCGCCGCCGTAAACCGTTTCGATCCTTTCACAGGCCGCTTGGATATTCTTTGCTTTATTCCGGAAAAAGCCGGCTGAGTGAATGTCCTGTTCGAGCTCGGTTTGCGGAACTTTGAGGTAATCGGCGGGCCCGCGATATTTTCGGAAAAGCCCGGCGGTCACGATGTTTACGCGTGCGTCGGTGCATTGAGCCGATAGGATCGTGGCGATCAGCAGCTCAAACGGCGATGTGTGAACAAGCGCGCAATGGGCGTCAGGATAGGCTTTTTCAAACCGACGGACGACCTCGGCCGCATATTTCTTTTTGTTCCCCTTCATTCGGCTAAAGGCTAAAAAAGAAAACGGTTAAATGCAAATACGCCGTGGTTTAGGTAAGATAATCGGCAGATCGACCGATTTCCTGACATCAGCTGCTTCTCCTTTAGCGGCCAGTACGTTGATGAACGTTCCATTACTTGATCTAAAAATTCAAAATGACGCATTGCGTCCGCAGATAGAGGCCGCTCTGGCCCGCGTGCTTGATTCGAATGGTTTTATTTTGGGATCCGAGGTCGCCTCGCTCGAAGATGAGCTGGCAGAATACTGCGGAACCAAGTACGCGATCGGCTGTGCATCGGGGAGCGACGCGATCCTGCTGGCGCTGATGACGCTCGATGTGGGCCCGGGTGACGAGGTTATTACGACGCCATACAGCTTTTTTGCTACGGCCAGCTCGATCACGAGGCTTGGTGCGACGCCGGTATTCGTCGATATCGATCCGAAAACATATAACCTCGATATTTCGCAAGTAGAATCAAAGATCACCGCGAGGACCAAGGCAATTGAGCCGGTTCACCTTTACGGCCAATGCGTCGATATGGATGCTCTGCTTGAGATCGGCAAACGACGCTGTGTCCCTATCGTCGAAGACGCGGCCCAGGCGATCGGTGCGGAAGAAAAGGGAATTCGGGCTGGTGCCTTTGGAGCTATGGGCTGCTTTAGTTTCTACCCGTCAAAAAATCTCGGCGGTATGGGCGACGGCGGATTTATTACGACCAACAATGAAGATCTCGCCCTCAAGCTGCGTGCTCTCAGGGTACACGGTTCAGAGGTGAAGTATTACCATAAGTATGTTGGGCTAAATTCACGATTAGATGGGTTTCAGGGTGCGGTGCTTCGCGTGAAGCTGCTGCATTTAGATGCATGGACTGAGATGAGGCAGCGAAATGCCAAATCGTATCGCGACCTTTTTGAAGACTTGGGAATAGCCGAGTATGTTGTACCTCCATTCGCTCGTGAGGACTCGCGGCATATCTATAATCAATTCGTGATCCGTGTGCCCGGCGATCGCGACGGCCTTCGTGCACATTTAACAGAAAAAGGCATCGGGACGGATATTTATTACCCTGTCCCACTGCACTTGCAGGAGTGTTTTTCGTATTTAGGGTATTCGGAAGGTGACCTGCCTGAGGCGGAAAAGGCGGCGCGCGAAACTCTGGCACTTCCGATCTATCCCGAATTGACGACGGACCAGATCGCTTACGTTGCGAACTCGATCTCGGAATTTTATACTCGCCGGCCCTGAATCTTCTAAATGCAGGATCTAGTAGAAATTAATGGGACGGGCTTAAAAACGCGGGCGATCATCGCCATCGCGGTGTTGATAGCGTTGGTCTTCGCTTGGATCGCTATATCGATGCAGTTTGGCGGGCTGCTTGCCGAGAACACATCCCCGGGAGATCCTAATGCAAATGATATCGCCGCACTTTCGGTAAGTTTGGCTCCCGGCAATCCACAAACTCATAATCTGGCCGGCATGACGGCCGATGATCCATTTACGTCGGTTGAACAGTTTGAGAAGGCTGTCAGATCGGCTCCGAATGACTATCGCTGGCGAGCGGGACTTGGCCGTGCATACGAGCAGATCGATCAAATCGAAAAGGCAGAGGCTCAGCTCAAAGCCGCCGCTGATCTCGCTCCGACCTATGCATTTCCTCGATGGCATCTGGGGAATTTTTATCTCAGACAGGGGCGTGAAGGTGAGGCGATTGCGGAGCTTAAGAAGGCGACCGCAAATCACTTTTCGTTTCGCGAACAAGTATTTTCGCTCGCATGGGATTTTTCTAATGGCGATCCGGCCCAGGTCGAGAGGGTGGCAGCCGAAAATGCGGAAACGCGGGCGTATCTCTCGCGTTTTCTTTCGCTGCGAGGACAAGGAGAAAATGCGCTGCGGGTTTGGAACCAACTTGATGACGCCGACAAAAACCGATTTAGCATTGTCGGCCGATGGGCCATTCAAGATCTTTATGGCAAGGGGCACTTTCCCGAGGCCCTCGAGATCGCCCGGCAACTCGGGGACACGAACGCTGTGCCTGAATCGATCTCGAATCCATCATTCGAAGATCCAGTTGTTGATGGGCCACAAGCTCGATTTAGCTGGGAGATCTTTAGAGGCGAACCACGCATTGAGATAACCGTCGATAATCAGGTGCGACAGCAGGGAACCCGCAGTTTGAAAATATCTTTTCGCGGTGTCGGGAGATCTGACCTTGTGAACATTTTTCAGACTGTAATTGTGAAGCCCGATAAGAATTACACACTTCGTTTCTGGATCCGGACCGAGGGGCTTAGGAGTCCTGTGCGTCC
>JBGTBC010000301.1:0-11687 GCA_041749555.1 Pyrinomonadaceae bacterium
CCGACCCCCGCAAGGTTCTTATCGGGATAGTTGCAGCCGGTCTGATTCGGATTTACAACCGCCAGAGCCGGAGGATTGCCGCGAACCTCGTCCGACAGATGATGATCCGTCACGATAACGTCCAGACCATGGTCGCGGGCCCATTCCAGAGGCTCAAAACTGCGAATTCCACAATCGACACTTATAACGAGGGAATACCCATCCTGTTTAGCTATCTCCAGCGCCGGGATGTTGATCCCGTAGCCTTCGGTAAATCGGTTGGGTACGTGAAATCCGGTCTCGGCACCTAGAAGTGACAGCATCTTCCTCAGCAGAACCGTACCCGTCGTCCCGTCCACATCATAGTCGCCCCAGATGAGGATCCTTTCGCCCTTCTTGATTGCTTGCTGGATACGGTCCACGGCCTCCTGCATCCCTTTCAACAAAAAAGGATCGTGAAGATGTTCTTTGCTGGGATTCAGAAATCGAAATGCCTTCGTCGAGTCGTCATGGCCCCGGGCGATAAGCAATGCAGCCACTATCGGCTTGACGCTAAGCTCGTGAGCGAGGTTGTTCACGGCATCGGCGTCATGTTTGTGGATCGTCCAGCGTTTCTTCACTTAAATTAGGCTATTTTTCTATTCAACAACCGGACTTATGACACCCTGCCATAGTAAGACAAGGATTACTGTACCCAAAACAATGCGATAAATAATAAACACAGCGGTAGTATTCTTTCTAAGAAACGCCAGCAGAAACCAGATCGAAAGGTAGCCAACAATGCCCGCCACCACGCTGCCGACTATGAGCGGCACAAAGCTATCCGAAGGAAGAATGTCCAGAGCCTGCCGCAGTTCTAGAAGTCCGCTCGCGCTTATCGCGGGTATCGAGAGAAGGAACGAAAAACGGGCTGCCGTTTCTCGTTTCTGCCCAGCCAGCAGTCCGCCCATGATCGTCGAACCCGCTCGGCTCGCACCGGGCATCAACGCCAGGACCTGCGTCAGCCCGACGATAAAAGCGTCAGAAAGCCCAAGTTGGCGCATGTCCTTACGCTGGCTGCCTACAAATTCCGCGATCGCCAGGAGCACCGCGATCACAATAAGCATCGTGGCAATTACCCAAAGGTTTTTGGTCGTTGGACCCTCAATAAAATCCTTAAAAAGCAACCCAACGACACCGATCGGTATCGAGCCCAGAATTATCAGCCACCCCAACCACGCCTCGTCAGAAAGCCAAATCGGCCTCACGCCGTCGGTCCCTGAGAACCTGATTCCACGCTTTCCCGTCAGCAATGCGAAATGATCGCGAACAAATGCGCTGGCAATACCCCATATGTCGACGGCGAAATAAACAAAAACCGCCGCGAGGGTTCCCAATTGGATAACCGCCATCGTGGCCGTTATCTGTGCCGGGTTGCCGTTATAAAGATTTACAAATCGACTCGCAAATACCAGGTGCGCAGTCGAACTGATCGGAATGAATTCCGTCAAGCCCTGGACAACGCCGAGGATAATCGCCTGTAGTAGGTCCATAAAGTAAAAATGGGTTTGGAGGCTGAAGCAAAAACAGCTCGAGACAGATTCAATTTAACATAGCGTCTGCGATCAGACTATTCGCGATAGCGGGCCCGTCCGGCGATGCGGTCGTAGAACCACGCGGGCATAAATTTTCCTGCCCGCACGATCGTTGCAAGCTGCCATGGGAAAGCGGCAAATTTCTTTTTCTTCTCGATCGCCTTGATAAAAAGCGGAATGGCGTCATCGAGGTCCATAAGGAATGGCATTTTGTTCGACCTGCCTGATGTGAGGGGCGTTCGGATAAAACCGGGCTGTATGATAGTCACGTCGACTCCCGAATGTTTGACGTCAAGCCGAACGCTTTCGAAAAAAGCGGTCATTCCGGCTTTGCTGGCCGAATAGGCCGCCGATTTAGGCAGCCCGCGAAATCCCGCCAGGCTGGATACTGCAACGATCTGCCCCGAACCCCGCTCGAGCATTCTCGGTAGTACAGCGTGGACGGAATTGACCGCGCCCATTAGGTTGATGTCGATCACTTTCCTTACCGCAATAGGATTGAGCGCTCTGGTTTCGGCATCGTTGCCGCCGATCCCGGCATTTGCTATGAGGATATCAATGCGGTCGAATTCAGCGAAAAATTCGTCCGCCGCGTTCAGAACCGCGTCTTCATCGGTTACGTCACAGGCGAATACTCTCGCGGTGCCACCAGCGGCCTCGCATTCGTCAGCAAGCTTTTTCAGGAGTTCTTTTCGACGTGCAAGCAGCCCAAGCTTCGCCCCTTTCCGGGCTAGTGCGACGGCCAAAGCTTCGCCAATGCCGCTGGACGCTCCGGTTATCAGGACAACCTTGTTTTTCCAAAACATAAGTGGGTCACTCAGATTCGAGGCTACGGACTTTCTCCGACAAGACCTGAAGCAGCATATCTACCGTAGTCCGGTGCGTCCGAAATGCAAGACACGCAAAGCGGAGCGTAAAATCTCCATCCAGCAACGTAGACGAAATGAAGATCCTTCCGTCCCCGACGATCGCATCGAGAAGCCTCTTGTTAAATGTATTAGCATCGCCTGACTTCGGCAACCAGCGATATGTGACAACTGAAAGCTCCGGATTCACTTTACTTTCAAAACCAAGCTTCTGGACCTCATTATAGAAATATCTGGCAAGAAGTAGTTTCTCTTCCAGACATGCTCTGAAGGGGGCGAGTCCGTGAAGCTTAAGCGGGAGCCAGAGCCGCAGGCCCCGGAAATGCTTGGTCAATTCAGGCGAAAGCTCGGCCGGAGAAAGCTCATCAGGCGCTGCAAAAGCGTCCTGCATATAACTTGCGTTGAAGCGGAATGAACGCTGCAGGTCCTCGACGTTCTTTACTAGAACAACACCCAGCCCGTAAGGAAGGAAAAGTCCCTTATGAGGATCTATGATCAATGAATCAGCCAGATCTAGCCCTCGGAGTTTGCCTTTCCCGCTTTCTGTGAGGACAAAGAATCCCCCGTACGCCGCGTCGATGTGATACCAGAGGCCATGCGTTTTGGCAATGGCCCCGATCTCGATCAGCGGATCGATGGCCCCGACATCCGTTGTGCCTGCGGAGGCGACCGCTAGAAAAGGGTTCAATCCCGCCGTTTTATCCGCCTCAATTAGAGCGGAAAGCTCGGCGGGTATCATTTTGAACTTGTTGTCGAGTGGAACGTAGCGGACCACGCACTCTCCGAGCCCGGCAACCCGGATCGCTTTGTCTATCGAGTGGTGGGTCTGCTTAGTAAGGTAAATGACAGAGCGTGGAATGTCCGCCGACATTATGCCTTTTCCGTCACGGGCGACTACGATGGCGATCATATTGGCCAAGCTTCCGCTCGTCGTCAGGTTGCCATGCGATTCGGGAGGATAGCCGACTAGGTCGCACATCCACCGGATCAGCATATTCTCCATCCTCACCGCACCGGGCGAGGCATAGAATACTCCTGCATATTTATTGAAAACGTCAGCGAGATAATCGCCCAGGGCCGAATAATAGATACCTCCGCCGGGGATGTAGCCGAGGTGCCCGCCGGAGGCCGGATTGAGGCCGGGCGTATCGACGT
The DNA here is from genome assembly GCA_041749555.1 of Pyrinomonadaceae bacterium. Classification (GTDB taxonomy): domain Bacteria; phylum Acidobacteriota; class Blastocatellia; order Pyrinomonadales; family Pyrinomonadaceae; genus OLB17. The sequence continues at coordinate 3,575 of JBGTBC010000301.1, forward strand.
TGTCCTTAATGAGGCGGATCGCGGACTCGATATCAACACCGGTTTCACCAAATGGCTTGTCAAGTAGTCCCTCACCCGAGCCTGCATTAGCCAAATATGCGGGCAAGGCATTCAAGGTGTTAAGAAAATCTTCTGAATATCCAAGCACCTTATCGCGGATCGACGCACGCGTCCCGGCATCAGGTTCCAATGCTCGTGCCATTTTTTCAGCTCGCGCCAGCCGCTTATTCAGATCCTTGTTACCTTGATCACTCATTCCAAATTAAGTATCGAGCAGAATTATTTTGTTTCAAAAGTCATCGGACCCATAACTCATTCAGAAATAAAGAGTAGTGGTGAGAACGTAATTCTTGTTCTTTAAATAATAATGCAGACCAACTATGACGGTTAGTAAAACACACGGGATTAGACCAATTTCTTAAACTGGAAAATAATCGACGTGATCAAACTTCAACGACCGTAGTAACGATCACAGGTTTAGAACTCAGCTCCCGCTGCATAAAACGTTTTAGGTGAATACGCAGATTCTCCTTGAAAACTTTGCGGTCGGCAATCTGTTCAGGTTTCATCTCGGCAATGGCTTGAGAAACGGCGGACCTGGCTTCGGCGGCAAAACCGTTAAGGGGATCGATCCCAGCCACTCCCTGAAAAGTAATATGCGGATCGCCGGCAAGTTGGTGGGTCTTCTTATCGACGCTCACTACCAGTGATATTGCACCGCCATAAGCAAGTTTCTTCCGTTCGCGGACGACATCGTATTCGATCTCTTCCATCGATTCTTCGTCGATGAACGTCTTATAAAGTTCGTGCTTATCAACGACCTTCGCCGCGAATTCGTCGACCTCCAGCACATTTCCGTTTTCAATAAGAACAATGTTGTCGTCATCATATCCTGCAACGTGGTTCTTTATGTATTCCTTCTGCCTGAAGAGCATTCGATACTCGCCATGGATCGGTACAACAAAACGGGGCTTAGATGTCTCGACCATGATCTTGATGTCCTCCTGGGATGCGTGGCCCGAGACGTGGACGAGGCGGCGTTTTTCCTCGATAATATTTGCTCCCCGTTTGTAGAGGTGGCCGATGAGCCGACTGATATTCTTTTCGTTACCGGGAATAATTCGGGCGGACAAAACGACCGTGTCACCCTTCTCGACCTCGAGGCCTTTGAATGTCGACGTGGCCATATTCCACAATGCGGCACGCTGTTCGCCCTGCGAGCCGGTTACGAGATAACATATCTCGTCGTCATCGAGAGCACGCGAACCGCCCAGATCGATCATCGTGCCGTAGGGTATTTTGAGCAGGCCATGCTCTTCGGCGATCTCGACATTCTTTTGCATCGAGCGGCCAATAACGCAGACCTTTCGGCCGAATTCATGGGCAATGTCGAATACGATCTGAAGGCGATGCAGCGATGAGGAGAACGTCGAGATTATTAGCCGGCCCTCGGTTTCCTCAAATATTTCCTGCAGAGCCGGGATCACTGCCATTTCTGAAGGCGTCCGGCCCGGAACCGTTGCGTTGGTCGAATCGCAGAGCAAAGCCAAAACCCCTTCGTCACCTATACGCCCGAGTGTTTTTAGATCGTAGGGTTTGCCAATGACCGGCGTGTCGTCGATCTTGTAGTCACCAGTGTGAATAATGGTACCGATCGGAGTATGGATCGCAAGCGAAAAACACTCGACCAATGAGTGAGATGCATGAATAAATTCGACCCTGAAATTGCCGATCTCGATGATGTCATTCGCTTCGACCCGATGTAGCAGGACGTCGTCCAGCATGTTGTACTCGCCAAGGCGCTTTTCCGCGAGAGCGAGCGTAAATCGCGATGAATAGACCGGCAGATTGAATTTCTTGAGGATATACGTCAACGCACCGATGTGGTCCTCGTGCCCGTGTGTCAGGATGATCGCCGTCAGATCATCGCGGTATTCCTCGAGAAAATCGAAATTGGTGATAGAGATATCGACTCCGAAAGGCGTCTCCTCCGGAAAACCCATGCCGGCATCGACGATGATCATCTCATCGGCATACCGGATTCCCATACAGTTCATCCCGAATTCACCAATGCCGCCGAGCGGAATAATTTCGATCTTGTTCACAATAACGAGAAACTCCAATTCAAATAGAACCTTTCACTATAACACATGGTTAAACCTATCTGTCCGCGGACAAAAAGTCGCGAAGTCCATCTTGCAAAAAATTCAGAACCAAATTAAGTTCTGGCGCGTCTATCACCTGACACGGGAATTTTGAGGTCAAATATTATGCAGAGGCAATTGACAGACGAACAATTGGATACTCTTCTCAGGACTATCGTGGCCGATGCAGGGGCAGATGATGCCACGGTCGAGAAGGCAGCCTTGACACCGGGCGTCTGGTGGAATATTCAGGGGCAGATCAAACAAGGCCGGGGCGCAGCTCTTTCGCCATGGCCGCCTGTCTTGAAGATCTGGCGTTGGTTAATTATCGGTGCCCCTGTTGCCGCCGCTGCGGCGTTGCTGATCGCTTTGTACATTCTCCCTGTTTCGATAGATCGAACCTTTGAAATGGCCGCTATGGAGGCCGTGCCCGTACGGGTACAGCCTGACCGGGTTCAGTCTATTGACCTGGTGCCAGTCGCCGAACCGGCGGCAAACGATCCATCCGTGAAGGCCGAGATTCCAAAGTCCGTCACACGGAAACCGAAGGTTCAGAAGGTTGCAAGGCCGTCCAAAATTCTGCCAGCCGATCCATTGGTCGCCGGGGATGAGATAAAGTCGGACTTCATCTCTCTGTCATACGCCCGCGAGGCCGATAGCGGGCAGATCGTCCGGGTAAAAGTACCAAGTTCGATGATGGTTACCGTTGGGCTGGTCGCATCAGTTGAAAAGCCGTCAGCCCTGATCGATGCTGAGGTAATCGTCGGCGATGACGGACTGACCCGCGCTATTCGCTTTATTCAGCAGTGAATTGAAGTTATTCAGGAGCTAGAAATGAAATTTACAATCCTTATATTTTCTATATTTTTGCTATCCTTTGCCGCTGTGGGTATCGCCCAGCCTCCGACCCCGAAAGGGCCCCCCGGAGCCGGGGCTCCGCCCAGAACACCGCCGCCAATGGGCCAGAACAGCCAAGGCGGGCCGCAGCGTCCGGGCGATTGGATCCGTCCGCATGACACTAACGATAACGGTATTCTCGAACAGGATGAGTTTCAGGCAGCGATAGAGCGTACATTTTTGGCATTAGATAAAAACGCAAACGGTTCGCTTGAACGGGAAGAAATTCGGCCAAAGTCGCCCCCACAAAGGCCTCCGATTCCCCCAGGGGGACAGCAGCCAGCACCGCCCAAAGGGCCCGCGATTTTGCCGCCATTTTTCCTCGCAAACCAGATGCCCTTGGAGCAGACAATAACCCGCTCGGAATTCGACCGAATAGTGAGAAGCGTTTTCTCGGACATTGACGAGAATGGTGACGGAGCATTGTCTATTGAGGAAACCCAAAAACACCGTCCGCCTCAAGCAAACCCGCCCCCGCGGCCGCCGGGAGCACCGATGCCGCCCAGCGCTAGATTCATCGAGAGTACGATGCGATTTGGCGATAGGCTCGTTACAGCACAACCATTTTCTGCTAAGACTGTGATCGAGGAAACTCGTCGGCTGTTTGACGGTACAACCGCAAAAAATGAACGGAGCGGTGCTATCTACCGTGACAGTCAGGGGCGAACGAGGCGCGAACAGCCTCTTGAAGTGGTGGCAGGGGTTCGAATAACCGGCAGCGATCGTCAGATTGTTCGGTTGATCTTCATTAATGATTTTCCTGGTAGGTCACAGTATTCTCTGGATCAGAATAATAAGATCGCCCGCAAAAGTCCTATTTGGAGTAATCGATGGCCTTTTCCCGAGGAAGGATCGGAAGATAAAGCGAAAACTGAATCGCTCGGAACAAAGGTGATTGAGGGTATAAAGGCAGAAGGCACAAGGGTCACGTTCGAGATACCGACCGGTCAGATAGGAAACGAAAAGCCATTACTTGTAATAACCGAAAGATGGTTTTCTCCAGAACTCCAGATCGTTATCTTGTCGAGGCATGTTGATCCTATTGCTGGCGAACATGTTTTCAGACTGGTGGATATTAGCCGTCAGGAGCCGGCGGCCGACTTGTTTCGAATACCGGCCGGATATCGTATCGAAAATGTTCCGCCCGTGCGGAATTGATAAGTCGGGATTGTGTGGCAGACCCATCCCAATGAAAATGGTTGAAGAGGCTCTGATCATAGATTTGGAAACAAAATCGCAAACTTCGGCGATCATGTTTACCGGCGAGCTACCGACCACTGACGGCCAACTCGTGGATGCGGTATTGGCTGGGGATGAACAGGCCTTTGCTGAGATTTTTGAAAGGTACAGGAGTCTTGTGGCCCGGGTTGTTGGGAGATTTTTCCGAGATCGCGGTGATATCGAAGAATTTGTTCAGCAAGCCTTTACCAAGGCATACTTTTCGCTCAATAAATTCCAAGGTGAAAATGACCGGTCACTTGCAGCTTGGATATCGCGGATCGCGGTAAACGTCTGTTATGACGAATTTCGACGCCGGAAGCGAAGCGGACAATACGCTTCAGTAGAAATGAGCGAGGAAGAGAACGGCCGGTTGGCAGAACTCGCGGATGGAACCGCCTCTTCGGCCGAAAGATCAATGATCGCGACCCAGCTTGCTGAGAAAGTGCTCTCTTCACTCTCACCCGAGGACCGTATAGCAATGACGATGATCTATTCCGAGGAGTATTCCCTCGAAGAAGTTGCCGGGGCGATCGGTATTTCTGTTAGTAATCTGAAATCAAGGCTGTTCAGATGCCGAAACCAGCTTAAGACTCGGTTTGGCTACCTGTTCAAATAGAAAATAAGAAATTGTGGGGTTGTATTGATGAGGCGAGTGAAAATATCTGTGTGCTTGGCGTTCTTGCTCACCGCAAGCTCAACCGCACTTTACCGGACTATCCCGGCGTCCGGCCAATCAGGGGTGCCAGGCCTGACTGCACCAACCAATCTGACCGCCAGCGTCAACGCTTATTCAAATAAGATCGGGCTTCATTGGGATGCTATTCAAGGAGCTACTACATATAGGATCTTTCGAAATACCGTTAACGAACCTGTCAACGCCATCGAGGTTGGAAGCACACCCGCTAATTCATTCTTCGATCTCGGAGCGGCCCCGGGCCAACCGCTTTTCTATTGGGTACGTGCCGAAAATAGCGTGGGTTCGAGCGAATTTAGCCAATCGGATCAGGGCCTGAGGTCAGGAACTCAACAGCAAGGGCCGGTGCCGCCGCTCCAACCCCCTCCGGTTCCGCCCGGTAATCAAGTCACCGCTGCCAAAACGTATTTGGGCAAGGTCCTTTTCTGGGATGAACAGATGTCTTCGACACGCACAGTATCATGCGGAACATGCCATCATTCCGAAAAGGGCGGGACTGATCCCCGCTCTGCGGCCAGCCCGGCCGGATCAACAAATCCGGGGCCCGATCTAATTCCCAATACACCTGATGACATACGCGGCTCGGCGGGCGTTCCGGTAAATAATGTCAACGGAAGCTTCGTCAGGGATGACCATTATGGTTTTGAGGCCCAGGTTACCGGCCGCAAAAGTATGTCATATATCAACGCCGGATATTCACCCGTTCTTTTCTGGGATGGACGCGCAACGAATGTCTTTCGCGATCCTCTGACGAATGCAGTCGTTCTTAATAACGGTGGAGCATTGGAAAGCCAGGTCTTGGGGCCTCCGCTCTCGACAGCCGAGATGGCGCATACAGGACGCGACTGGAATGATGTTGCCTTACAATTAGCCTCTTCTAAGCCACTAGCTCTTTCGCCATCGATCCCGACACCGCTCGAATCCTGGATCGGCGGCCGGACTTATCCTGAACTGTTCGAAGAAGTTTTCGGAACGCCTGAAGTATCTCCGACGCGTATCGCTCTTGCCATCGCAACCTTTGAGAGGTCGCTCTACAGTGACCGGACGCCATTTGACCTGGACGTGGCGGGTATTGCTCAGTTATCACAACAAGAGCAGCGAGGCCGCGGAGTTTTTAATGCCAGCAGCTGTAATGTGTGCCACGCCGGGCCGCTTTTTACGGATAATGCATTTCATTTCATAGGTGTAAGGCCGCAGAACGAGGATACAGGCCGGTTCCAGGTCACTGGAAACAACAACACCCTGGGAGCATTCAGGACGCCGAGCCTGAGAAACGCTGAGCTTCGCGGCAGCTATTTTCATAATGGCCAGTTTACAACGCTCGAGCAGGTCGTTGCGTTCTACAATCGCGGCGGTGATTTTAACGGGCCCAACAAGCCTGTCAATCTCATTCGACCTCTTGGCCTTAACGCTCAGCAGCAAGCCGACCTTGTTGCATTTTTGAAGCGCCCGCTGACCGACCCGCGCGTCGCGGCCGAGGCCGCTCCGTTTGACCGTCCAACGCTTTATTCTGAATCGGACAGGGTCCCGGAGATCGTTGGAAATGGAAAGTCGGGATCCGGTGGATCAGTCCCTCAGATCCAAGCGATCTCACCCCCGCTTGTCGGAAACCCGAGTTTCACTATCTCCGTGAATATGGCTCAGGGAAACGCGGCAGCCGTTTTGATAATTGACGAGAACGATCCTGGAATCGGGGCGATACCGGCTTCGGGATCATTTGGACGGCACACCGTAAATACGCAAAATACCGGCCCAGGCAATGGCTGGGCATCATTGAGCATTCCGATTCCCGACTCCGCCGCCCTGGTCGGACGTACCTTTTTTGCCCGGTGGTACATTACGGACCCGGAGGCGGATGCCGGGTTTGCAGTTTCTCAGGCAGCCCGATTCACAATTTTCGGCGAATCTTCGGCACCGTCCAATTTGTCCATTTCCGGGCGGGTGCTTACGGCGAACGGACTCGGCCTTAGAAATGCGATCGTCATACTGACTGGTTCGAACGGCGAATCGTTAAGGGTAAACACCAACTCGCTGGGATTTTATCAATTCGTTGATCTGGCAATAAGGGGGCAATACCAATTAGGCGTTTCGTCAAAGCGTTACAGGTTCGCCTCCCGAGTTTTAGATATATCCGGCGATCTTGCGGATATTGACTTTATTGGCCTGGAATAAAAAAGCGGTGATCGGCCCTAGGTCAATGAGATCCCGGACGACACGACGACCTCGGTCAACTTTCGCCATTCGTCCAGCGTTAGTGTTTCTGCCCTTCGGCTGCCGATGATCCCTGCATCTGCAAGCACAGATTGAGGGTCATTCATCACTGGTTTCAAGTTGTTTAGCAATGTCTTCCGCTTCTGTGCGAAAGAGCTGCTTACAAGCTTTCGGAAAAGCACAGGATCGGCAACAACAAACGGCTTTGGCTTCAATCTGACGACCGAGCTCCATACTTTCGGCACGGGCGTGAAAGCCTCAGGCGGAACGTCGAATAGACGTTCTGTTTCGAATGCATCTTCAACGATAACACTGAGAAAACCTCGTTCTTTTCCACCCGCAGGTGCCGTAATGCGTTCAACAACTTCCTTCTGAAACATGAGCACTATCGTGGAAAACAATACTCTCTGGGCGGCGAGGCTCTGCAGGATCGGTGTTGAGATATTGTACGGCAAATTCGCTACGAGTTTGGCTGGGGCTTGGTCATTTTCAGTATTTACTAACGGTGAGTAGTCAACATTTAGAGCATCAGCATTTATCAGCGTGAAATTATCGCATCGGCCAAATCGTTCATTCAATATCGCGATCATATCGCGGTCGAATTCGATGGCGATCAAACGGCCAGCATTTTCCAGCAGTTTCTCAGTCAGTGCCCCCCGGCCGGGGCCGATCTCGACAACGGTGCTTTCTTCGATCGGCCCGAGTGTCTGCACGATCCGGAGGATAACCTCCGGATCACGAAGAAAGTTCTGGCCCAGTGATTTCTTTGCCCGCATAAAAGCGTGTTTTCAAATAGCCGGGTATCCGGTTATCTCGATATCGGAACCCAGTTGAGTGACGGTAACATCAGAGAGATGCAAAGCTTCATTCAGACTCGACGCACCCGCTCCACCGATGGCAATAGGTGCCTCGCGTCCACCTATAACTATTGGGGCAGCGATAAAAG
>JBGTBC010000302.1:0-7480 GCA_041749555.1 Pyrinomonadaceae bacterium
TGGTTGCCCAGGCAGTCAGGCAGTTCGAGATATGGACGGGCAAAAAGGCTCCTGTTGAGATAATGAAAAAAGCGGCTGAGATGCCGCTATGAGAAATATGAGCGTTGAGGCGATGAATTGTCCGAATTGCGGAGCGGGCATAGCCGGCGACAGCACACGATGTGAGTTTTGCCGGACCCGGCTAAAGACAATGGCGTGCCCGCATTGCTTTGGCCTGATGTTTGTCGGTACAAAGCATTGCGGCCATTGCGGAAAAAAGATGGTCGAGGCGACTGGCGGTGACGATAGACCGGTTGGCGGATGTCCTCGATGCCGAACTTCGCTTGCGCCGCTCGTGATCGGCGAGGCAAACCTCAGCGAATGTCTAAAATGCAGCGGATTGTGGATGTCGATCGACGCATTCGAAGAGCTTTGCTCGGACCGCGACGAGCAATCGGCGGTGCTCGGGTACAAGGGCCGCACCCGTAACCCCGATATCGGCGAGACGGCAAATGTCAGCTATGTACCATGTCCGGTCTGCGGTGAATTGATGAACCGCAGCAATTTTGCCCGCGCATCCGGCATCATAATCGATACTTGCCGGAAACACGGTGTGTGGTTCGATACCGAAGAGCTACCCGGAATTATCGAATTTATACGTAACGGCGGTATGCGTATCGCACGCCAGCGGGAGAGCCGCGATATCGAAGAGCAGCGTGAGAAGCTTCGGGATGAAAGCAGGGCGAATCGTTTATTCGAAAGGCGTTTCGGGACGGACCGTTCATTTTCTGAGGAAGAGTCGGGCATAAAGGGTTTTCTTCGCAAGTTATTCGACTGATGACGAAAGTGATGCAGCGATACAGCCGTCAGGTCCTGTTCAACGAGATCGGGGCGGCGGGGCAAGAACGACTGGCAGCGGCCCGCGTGCTTCTGGTCGGTTGTGGAGCCCTCGGCTCGTCACATGCGGAAATGCTCGCTCGTGCCGGGGTGGGAAACCTCAGGATCGTCGATAGAGATTTTGTCGAGCTTTCCAATCTTCAGAGGCAGACATTGTTCAGTGAGTCTGACGCACTCGAGCGATTGCCAAAGGCTATTGCGGCCAGGAACCGTATTCTCGCGATCAATTCCGAGATAGATGTTGAACCGATCGTTGCCGACGTAAACAATTCGAATATCGAGGCTCTGCTCGATAGCTGCGATCTCGTTCTCGACGGCTCAGACAACTTTCAGGTGCGGTATCTGCTTAATGACGCTTGCGTTAAGCTCGGCAAAAAGTGGATCTACGGAGCCGCCGTGTCGAGCTACGGTTCGACGATGACGATCATTCCCGGCGAGACGCCATGTCTCAGATGTATTTTCGACGAGATGCCCGATGCTGGTTCGGCACCTACATGCGATACGGCAGGGGTAATAATGCCGATCATCACGACCGTTTCAGCGACACAGGTCTCCGAAGCGCTCAAGATCCTTGTCGGAGACTTCGAGGCACTTCACGGATCACTAATGCAGTTCGACGTGTGGGCAAATGACCGGCAAGAGATCAAACTCGGTACGCCTGATCCCGATTGCCTTGCCTGCGGACAAAGGAAGTTTGAATTTTTAGATTCAGAGGCTGTAGACTCTTCCGCCGTTCTTTGCGGCCGTGACGCGGTGCAGATCGCGGCACCGCGTACAACGGTTTTGGACCTTCCGGATCTCGCCGTTCGGTTGGAAAGGCTGATGGATGTGACGCAAAATGAATATCTTGTACGGTTTACAACTGGTGACAACACAGTCACGGTTTTTCGCGACGGCAGGGCAATAATACAGGGGACTGACGACGTCTCGCATGCGCGTTCGATCTACGCAAAATATGTAGGCTCCTGACCACGGCCAAAGCCGGGCAATCATGAAACCTAAACCAAGAGTAGTGATAATCGGAGGAGGATTTGGCGGCCTTTGGGCGGCGAAAGCTCTCGCGAACAAACCGGTCGACGTCACATTGATCGATCGCAAGAATCATCACGTTTTTCAACCTCTTTTGTATCAGGTGGCGACCGCCGTGTTGTCTCCGGGCGAGATCGCCCAACCCATTCGCCGTATTATGCTTAAATTCAAGACTATCGAGGTAATTCTCGGCGAAGCAACCGAGTTTGATAAGGAAGGAAGATCTGTCGTACTTGCCGACGGTTCGCGTGTGGAATACGACTATCTGATCGTGGCGGCTGGCGCGCGCCATTCGTATTTTGGCCGTGATGAGTGGGAAACGAGTGCCCCCGGACTAAAGACCCTTGAGGATGCCTTCGAGATCCGACGACGGGTTCTACTTGCCTTCGAACTGGCCGAGCGTGAGGCACTACTGACCGGAATCGAACGGCAGCTCAACTTCGTTGTTGTCGGCGGCGGCCCGACAGGCGTTGAGCTCGCCGGGGCCATCGCCGGCATCGCTCGACAGGCCCTCGCGACCGACTTTAAGGCGATCGATACAAGAAAAGCGCGCGTAATGTTGTTTGAAGGATCTGATCAGGTGCTGGGCACATTTGGCCACGATCTGTCCGCCAGTGCTAAGTCCCAGCTGGAGTCGCTCGGCGTTGAAGTGAGATTAAACAGTTTTGTTACAGATATCGAACCGGGAAGGATAAAAACTGGCGACGAGTGGGTCGACTGTGATGTGGTACTGTGGGCGACCGGCGTTGCGGCCTCACCATTGGGAGCCGCGTTAGGGTCTAAAGTTGACAAAGCAGGTCGGGTCTTCGTCGAACCCGATCTCTCACTTCCAGAGTTTAGGGAGATCTTTGTTATTGGGGACATGGCGTCGATCCTGCAGGAAAATGGCGAACCGGTACCAGGCGTAAGTCCGGCCGCGATGCAGATGGGCGAGGCGACAGCCGATAATATTGAACGAGACCTGACGACCCAGCCGAGAAGTAGTTTTCGTTATGTTAATAAGGGAACGATGGCTACTATAGGCCGCAGCAAGGCGATCGCCGACATTGGCGGCTACCAGTTCAAAGGATTTATTGCCTGGCTTATGTGGCTCTTTCTGCACGTTATGTTTCTGATCGGATTCAGGAACCGGTTCGCCGTAATGTTTGAGTGGTTTTGGGCATACCTAACGCGGGAACGCAGTGCCCGGTTGATCACCGGCGACGCCGAAGACCTCAAAGATGCTTTGCATTTCCTCGAAGCCGGCAGGCCCGGGAAGAGTGCAGAGTAACGGCGAAGATCGTCTGGCAAAACTACGAAATAGGTGGTCCTCATAATTGTCATGGTGCTGAAGGCTAAACACAGCCGCGATTTGTTATCATAAGTCGCTAAACGAATAAATATCATCCATGAAGAGATCTTTCCTTGCCGCACTTCTATTGTCAGTATTTTCCTTCACAGGCTTGTCGAGTGAGCCTTCCATCTGGACGGTAGATTCTAAGATTGATGTCCTTAAAGGCGACCCCAGGGGCGTTTCGATAGATCAGAACGGAGTCATGACTCTGGCCCCTAAATGGACAGAAACGTTCAAATCGGAGCAGGCATATATCTGGTCGACGGCGGTCGATCCGGCGGGCAATATCTACCTCGGCACCGGTGGCGATGGAAAGGTATTCAAAGTCGATCCGGCCGGAAAAGGCTCGTTAATAGCGGATCTGGCGGAAATAAACGTAACTTCGCTGGCATTGGGCCGAAATGGCGAGATCTTCGCTGCTACATCGCCAGACGGGAAAGTTTATCGGATCGCTCCAAATGGCAATTCGACGGTCCATTTTGCACCAAAGGACAAATATATTTGGTCACTTGCCGTATTGACTGACGGCAGCCTGGCGGTCGGTACGGGCGACGGCGGTAGGATCTATAAAGTGGCGGCAGCCGGGGCCGATCCCGATAGATCGATACTTTTCGACACGAGCGAAACCCATATTATTTCCCTCACAACTGACCGACAAGGCAATCTCTACGCGGGAACCGATGCGAATGGGCTTGTTATGCGGTTCGGGCCGGACGGACGGCCATTCGGACTTCTGGATTCTCCGCTGCGTGAGATACACGAAATGGCTGTGGGTCCCGATGGTTCGCTGTACGTGCTTGCGTTGGGAGATTCCGCTTCGGCTCCCAAACCCGCGGATGCCGCTGCGGCGGCGGCGGCTCCGGAAGTTAAGTCCATAACCGTCGAAAAACCTACGGTCGTCCCCCCCGAGGTTCTTAAGAGCAAATACGATCTGACGGGTGCTAAATCTGCCGTGTACAGGATCCTGCCTGACGGAAGCAGTGATATTCTCTGGGCATCGAAGACGATTGTCGGATTTTCTATTTATGCTCATCAGACGGGAAACGGGGTGCTTCTCGGAACGTCAGAGAAAGGAAGGATATACAGCATCCGCAATGACGGAGCCGAATCCTTGGCTATTCAGAGCGATGCAAATCAAATTTCAACTATTCGAACAGCAGGCAATGTCCTGATCGCGACATCCAGTAATCCCGGCATACTCTACCGGATGGGCCCGGAAACGGTGGCCGAGGGCAGTTACGAATCTTCGATCCTCGACGCAAAAACAACTGCTTCGTGGGGACGCCTTTGGTGGAGTGGTTCCGGAGATCTTACGCTGCAAACCCGTACCGGAAATACGGAAAAGCCCGATGAAACCTGGAGCGCATGGAGCGAGCCGATGCGCGATCAGAAAGGGGCACAGGTCAGCAGCCCGCGTGCCCGTTATTTTCAGTGGCGGGGCGGCCTGAAGGCGTCAACGGTCCCGACAAGGCTCGGGGCGGTCAACGTTGCCTTTGTCGCCCGCAATATTGCACCCGAGATCCTCTCAATTCAGGTACTACCGACAAATGTTGGGTTGATCGCGAATCCCCCGATCCAGATCGACCCAAACATTGAGATCTCCGGAATGGACCCCGCGGTATTCGGCATACAGGTTGTCTCGGTGCCGCCGCGGCGGGCTTATCAGAGGGGTGCAAGGTCACTTCAATGGACCTCGGAGGACCGTAACGGAGATAAACTCATTTTTGACGTGTATTACAGAGGCGTCGGTGAAACGGAATTCAAGCTGCTTCGAGAAGGTTTGACAGAGAGCTTTCTTGCTATTGATGGACAGTCTTTAGCTGATGGCCAGTACGTTTTTCGGGTGGTTGCCAGAGATACACCGTCAAACCCCGAAGGGCTTGCACTCGCAGGCGAAAAAACCACGGGGCCGATAACTATTGATAATACGCCGCCGACAGTTACGGTCATAAGCAGCAACTCCAGCCAGATCGTCTTTGAAGCGGCCGACGCGGCAAGCTTTATTACCCGTTCTGAGTACAGTATAAATGCCGGCGATTGGCGTCCAATTTACCCCCAGGATGGGATATCGGATTCTCCGGTCGAGCGTTATATCGTTAATTTACCCAGGGAAGCGGGCGAGTATGCCGTTACTCTGCGGGCTTTTGATGTAAACGGCAATTCCGGCAACGCGAGGCAAGTGGTCAAGAAATAGATACCAGCGGACCTGATTGTTGAGCTCTTACTTCTTCGGCAGGGTCATTGTCTGCCCTTCCTTGTCGATCTCAAGATGGCGAGTTGTATTGTCGGTCACGCTTGGCGGTACAAGGTCCCCAGTCCGATAACGGGATTCCGCAGAAACAAGCTCAATGTTTTGAGGCGGCAAAGCGTTCAGACTGGCATCGCCGATCGAGTTGACTGTTGCACTCGGACCACTCAATTGTGCCGCTTCGTTTTTGCGGATCTGCATATAGCGTGCGATACCCGTACCCAGAGACGCAAAAGCCGGGATAAGCATCCAAAACCACCAAACCCGGCCGCCAGCCATATTTGTCACGCCTAGTACGATCGCAATGATAAGAAACGCGACCCCTGTGAAGATTTTGGTCATCGCGCTTTCCAAACTGATCGGCTTTCCGCTGGCTCCCACGAGTGGCTGCTGCGAGGGACGCGAGGCAAGAGCACCGGTCACATGGCTGAGATCTGTACCGCAGCTGCGACAAAACAGTCCGTTATCCGGATTCGATCCACCACATTTAGGGCAAAACATATATTATTTACCTTCTCTCTGTCGCCTTGCTTCAAACAATATTACGCCGGCGGCGACCGATACGTTCAGTGAATCTATTTTTCCATACATAGGTATTTTTACCAATGCATCACAGTTTTCAGCTACAAGCCGGTGAAGCCCCTGGCCCTCTCCGCCGAGAACAAGCGCCGACGGCCTTGTCCAGTCCCAATCGGTATAGCTGGAACTCGCGTCCATGTTTGTGCCTACCACCCAGATATTTTCCTTCTTAAGTTTCTCGATCAACCGGTTCAAGTTGGGAACTTTTGCCACCTTTACATGTTCGATCGCCCCGGCCGATGACTTGGCGACGGTGTTAGTCAAGCCAACGGCCCTCCGTTCCGGGATCACGACACCATCCACGCCCGTACATTCTGCTACCCTAAGAATCGCTCCGAAATTCCTAGGATCCTCAACCCCGTCGAGAATCAGAAGCAGCTGCGGTGTGGCCGCGGATCGAAGTATCTCGTCAACATCCATGTAACCTGCAGCGGCAATAAACGCCAAAACTCCCTGATGGTTCGCTCCGGCATCTACGTATTTTGCAAACGCATCTCCCGACGCACGACTCCAGGCTATCGAACGCTCACGGCAAAGATCAAAAATGGCCTGGAGACGATTTTCTTTTGCGCTTTCGGCGATCAGCACCTTGTCGATCCGCCGGTTTGCCGCACGCAGAGCCTCGACGACAGGAAGCACTCCGTAGATCACACTGGCCGTTTCGCGATCATCGACAGGGGCCGGTCGCCGATCATCCCGATGGCCAAAGGTCGGCCGTTTTTCCTTGGAGTGGGAATATCTGGGTTTCATAATTGATGACGCTGGAGCCGAGAGAACTTAGTAAACTGGCCGAGGTTGCTGGTCGACGTTACACTGCCGAATTCACGCTTGCCAAATCCAGTATGTTGAAGCCCCTTTGGGTCCCGGCGCATCTCGATCTCCCACACATTTCCGAGCACCGGTCGTAGAGAGCGATAGTCAGAAACTAACTTTGCATTTGCTGAAACCATTGCCAAGTTTGCCGTCAATTTCTTCAAGTTCTCTCCCGCAAGGAGTCCTTTCTCGTCGCCCAGGCATGAAAAATCGAAACCCGACGTCTGTATACGAAATCCCCCAGTGTCATTCCGAGAGTAAATGTCGAGGATGGGCTCATCATAGATCGTTGAGACCTCGCCCAACGACTGGGCTTTGCCGCCAAGTTTCCGTTTTTCGACTTGATCAACCTTGCTGACCGAAACCACACCCTCAACCAACAGAATAATATCGGTGAAGGGGATCACGTATTCTTCCTGCGAGTTAAACGTTATAAACGCAATTTGGGTATCTAAAAAATAAACACCGGCAAGTCTGATCGGCGGCTTTTCGTCAGACAAAACCTCATCACCGACTATCACTGTCTGAAGACCATGCCCCGCCAGTAACTTCCTGACCGCTACAGCGTCATTCTCACTTTGATAACGGCCTACCGGAAGCGG
>JBGTBC010000303.1:0-8545 GCA_041749555.1 Pyrinomonadaceae bacterium
AACGCAACGGCGCCACCAGCTTGCCCGACGGAACGACCATCGAATACAGCGAGTTCATGCCCGATTTCATTTTGGGCCCGGATGGGCGGGCAGATACCAAGAGCGGCGACTATAATAACCCCGTGGCCATCCTGAATGTTACTCCTCCCGGCGGCGAGCGAACGCGGGTATTCGCCTTTGCACAAAAGCTCGCTGACAATATGCCGGTCGGTGCGGCAAAGGCTGGTTACAAGTGGCGATTGACCGAGTTTGAAAAAACGCCGCTGGCCCATGTTCTTTCGATCAAATACGATCCATACGATGCGGCATTTGTGGCGTGGTACATCGGCGGGTTCGGGTTGGTGGGAGCCTTGTGCTTTGTATTCTTTTTCTCGCATCGACGCATTTGGGCTCACGTTGAAAGGGATGAGAACGGCGAGCTTCAGGTCGTCCTCGCCGCCGATGCAAACCGGAATCAGATAGCACTCAACGACAAGTTCCTGAAAATAGCAGAAGACATAAAGTCCAAAGAGGTTTAACTTATGCATGAAATAGAGAGACTGGACGGAAAAATGACATGGAAATCCTGGCTGCCCGGGATACTCGTGATCGGCGGCTCTTTTTTGATGGCCGCATTGAGAGTTCAGATCGGAGAGTCCTTTATCTCTGACGGCGGCCTGATGATGCTCGCTCTGGCATGCTACATCCTGGCTGCCCTGTTTCTGCTCACCAACTTGTACGCGCCATCGTCGATGGCGGAAAAGATCGGTTTTGTCGGCGCGGCATTGGGTGTTTTCTTTAATTTTTCGAGCTGGCTCGTCAGATGGGTGAACGCTTATGAGCATGAGATCGCGATCATGCGAGAAGGCGGCAACATGGAAAATCCATGGTTGTTTCGCTACATACCCTTTGCCAATCTTTACGATATGAGTCTTGCGTTCGCCTTTGGGGCCGGAATTGCGACGATCTTGCTTTCACGGCGGCCGAGTTTCAGGATCATCGGGGCGTTCACATTGCCGGTTGCCGCTCTGATCCTCGTACTTGCACGATTTATCGGTGACGAATTTATCGACCTGCCGCCAGTGCTGGATTCTTACTGGCGTCCGATACATGTAGGTGATGCAGCTCTCAGCTACGGGGTGGCCGCGGTGTGTTTCGGTGTGGCCGTTATGTACCTGCTCAAGGACGGCGTAAAGGTCGAGGCGATGGCCATTTGGTCAAGTCTTTTCGGGATATCTGTTATCGCTACAATAAGCAAGTTCTCTGTATTTACGGAATTTGTTTACCGGGCCGGCCTTTTTGTGCCAAACGAGATCGGTAAAAAGCCGTTCTCAGCCCCGTTTCGCCTTGAGATCCCTTATGTCGGGCCGGTTCTGGTTGTAGCAGGACTTTTGCTCGCGGGGGCTATAATTTCGTTTCTCTACTATCTATACCAAAATAGCGAAAAAGGTAAGACTATCGGGCATTATTTCCTTCGTCTCGCCTTTGTCGCGCAGATCGTTTCGATCGGCCTGCTGGTCGTAGGGATGAATGATAATGCCGCGGTCGGTTCACGCCTTCAGGCGCAGCTTAACGCTAATCCGGCCCAGTACATTGTCGCCGGGCAGCAAATGGCTGACAACCAGCAGTTAACAACCGAGGAACTATCGCAGATGACGCCGCGGCAATTCGAGGCCATGGGGCGCGCATATGTGCAGAGCAGCGGCGACTCGATGTTCCTGAGCCTCAATACCAACCCGGTCGAGGTGGCGTCGCTTTTGACAGCCCTCATAGCCACGTTGTTCGTTCTGTTCTTCAGTTTCCGTACAGAAAGGCTTCGGGAGCGCCTTCCCAGCCTTGAGTCGCTTGACGGGCTTATGTACAAAACGGCGTGTCTCGCGTTTGCGGGACTTGCGATGCTGCTTATTACGGGGGCTATCTGGGCAAACGAATCGTGGGGCCGGCCGTGGGGATTTGATTCAAAGGAAACCGGTGCGCTCGTGGCATGGCTGACATATGCGGCTTTTCTTCACACAAGGATCGCCCGCGGCTGGTCAGGCCGAAGCTCGGCATACTTTGCTATCGTCGGATTTTTGCTTGTGATATTTACGTATCTTGGTGTGAGCTACCTGTTAAAGGGGCTTCACAGTTATGCGTAGGATGTCACTGGATCGTTACCCGTTCCACGTTTAAGATCGAAAAGCGTGTGGTCTTACCGTCCTTCGTGACGACGGTGAGGACACCCTTGTCGACGCTAAATCTAACCACTTCATTCATCGGGCGTTCGATCGATCCACCGTCCTTCATCAGAATAATGAGATTTATGCTCGCAAGCGGGTCAGGTGGTCTGACCTTGGGAGAAGGCGGCATACTGTCTCGGCGATCTCGCCGGGCCCCTGAGGTATTCGCATCGGTTTTTGTTGGAGCCTCTTCCGTCGATGGCTCTTTCGTTTTGGGTGGCCGGCCGCCGAATACCGTCTTGACTTCCGGGGCCGGTTTGCTCCTTGTCGATGGCCGATCTTTGATCGATCTCTCGCCTATCCCAGTCTTTGTATCTTCGGGAAGCGATTTCTCTTCAGCCTCGATGGATCTTTTTTCCTCAACAGGCTGCGGGAGGACCTCAATGATCGTACCAACGGAGTTCACTCTGATACCTGAGTTCTCATTCCTTTCTGAGCGTTCGACGACAGGAGCATCTTCGGTTTCAATTGCAGCCAAAGCAACAAAGCTGCCGGCAAATTTGATCCTGAATGTCGCCGGGTCGTCGTTGGGCGTACGGCCCTCGACACGGAGGATAAGGCGGGCGGGCTTTCGAAGGTAGATCAGGCGGCCCGTTTCATTGAACGAAGAATCAGCGAAGAGGACCATCTTTGTCAAAGGCTGAAGCGAATCCGCGGTAAAAACGTCGATATCTCCAGTCAGATTCTTTGTAACAACATTGATGAAGATATCGCCCTGAACGCCCTCGAACGCGTAAAAATACGATGTCTGGCGGGAGTCGCCCATATCCCTGGCCGGGATAATGCCATTGATCTCGTTAGTTGTGACGGGAGTCGGAAATCTCTGGTCTCGTGACTGGCCGGAGGCAGTAAGGGGCAACAAGGCCGCGCAAATTAGAAAGGCTGCTGCAGGTAAGATCTTGTATCGGAAATATCGCACTATGTAAGTTCTTTTCTTAAATGTACCAGCCGGGCTGTTTCCCTGTAACCAAGATTGTTGTGTGCCTCGATGCTGACGAGATTATCTATTTCTGCATCCGAAGCCATCTCAGTACTCCCTTTTCCCCGCGCCCAATCTTCAGCACAACGCACTAGCCCGGCCCCAATGCCTCTCTGGCGAAATGACGGCTCGACAAACCAACCTTCAAGATATCCGACGTTCTCGGTATGACAATCTTCGACGTGGGACCGGATGCTGGCCTCCAGAAAACCGGCCAATCGCCCTTCGCCGACGTCCGCAACCGCCACGAATTGATTTTCCGGATCTTCGATAATATCGACCATCTCAGATTTGTGATCGTCCTCGCTGGAACCATCCCATAACATCTGGCGAAGCCTAAGCCATTCCCCGAGATCGGTTTCATTCAATGAGCGGATCTTCACTTCAGTTTCGGCCATTCGAAACTGATTCTAACAGCGTTGCGAAAGCGGAACAACAAGAAAGAAAGCCGGCTCTGAATGAGCCGGCCTAATCCTTACAATCGATCACTGGCGACTAGGCTCCGGCTTTAGCCGCCGCGGCCTTATTGTCCTGAAGCAATTCGAGAGCCTTCTTCAGTTGAATGTCCTCCGGGACTTTCTCGGGAGCGGTGCGTGGAACCGGTGAGGCTTCCGGAGCTGCGTTTGGCTGTTCCTGCTCGTCGATGAGACTCTGGACAGCAAGCGGTTCCGGCGTATCCGGGCGTTTTACTTCGATCGATGGTTTCACACCCATAGTTGCACGCTCTTCACCGAGGAAAGGTGTTCCCGCAGGTGAAGCCCATTTTGCTACGGTCAACAAATATCCGCCGCCGCTGGAAAGCGGAAAGAGCTTTTGCTCGGTTCCTGCACCAAATGTGCGTTCGCCAACAACCTCGCCTCTTTTTCGTTCAATAACCGCAGCAGCTACCATTTCGGCCGCTCCGGCGGTTCCTAGATCAGTCAAAACAACTAATCCGCCTTCAAAAACAGCCCTCGCCGGGTCCGCCGCAAAGCTCGAGATCACCTTGCCTTCGCGACCGATCACCTTTCCGAGATCTCCGTTAGCGATAAGGAGGTTTGCGACCGCCACTCCTTCTGAGAGCTTGCCGCCCGCAACACCGCGAAGGTCGAGGACTATCTTGCTCACACCTTGTTTGGTGAGACTGGCGATCTGATTCCGGATGTTCTCGGATTCTCCTTCCTCGAGTCCATATACCTTAATAACTCCGACGCGGCCGGTTTCAACCCTCGATTCTGATGCCGGCACCTTAAAGGTTCCACGCGTCACCTTGATCGTCTGCGGGCGTTCCGCCGCCCGAAGCACGCGAAGGCTGACCACGCTTCCAGCATCGCCGCTAATGAGCTGCCGGGCATCATATAGCGAAATATCGCGAGTCGCCTTTGTATCTATGTATTCGATAACGTCACCCGCCTTGATACCCGCACGTTCAGCCGGCGAAGATTTAACCACAGATATTACATACAAATAGCCCTGCAGCTGCGAATACTCCGCCCCGATGCCCACCTTGTTGGAGGATCTTGCCGCGTCGAAAGCCTGGACCTGTTCAGGAGTTAGAAATGAAGAATACGGATCCAGACCGCTGGCAAGGCCGCGCAAAGCTCCCAAACGGACCTTTTCCATATTCGGGTCGTCCACATAATCATTCTGAATATGCTGTAGGACTGACTCGACGATCCGCATCTGGGCGTTGGCATCGTTTACCGGCTGCTGCGCCGATGTCGTCAGGAGGCTGCCTACAAAAGGCATGCCACCGATCACCGCATACGATGCGATAATACCGGAGAAGACAAGGATCCAAAGCTTTCCGCGAAATGACATAAAATACCTCTTGTGATACTTCTAAACGAGTCTATTACGTGAAATGACGATTATTTGTTTAGACAGAAGCAAACAGATAATTATCACTTAACAACCGATAAGGTGCAACAAAAAGAAACACCCAATCACGACATCCTTGCAGATGTTTCTGATGTCCCCGCCGATGGCAGGATCATTGCGATCGATCCGGGCACAAAACGCTGCGGCATCGCTGTTTGCGATGAACTTCGCGTAACCACACGGCCGCTGCCGGTGATCGATCGAACAAGCTGGAAAAAACTGCTCATAGCTGTCAAAGATATCGTCTCGGAGTATGATGCCAGAGTACTTGTAATGGGTTTGCCACTCGAATCCGACGGGTCCGAGAGTAAAATGTCGAATGAGGCAAGACGGCTCGCCCGCAATTTCGCGCTTTCACTAGCCATCCCGGTCATCCTCGAGGATGAGCGCGTGACTTCCTACGAAGCGAAGGCAAACCTGTGGAGCCGGGGCTATTCATTAAAAGAAAGCCGCCGCCTCGTTGACAGTGAAGCAGCGGCGATCATTCTTAGTGATTTTCTCGACAGACTTAATTCATCACCTCGGGGCTAATACCATCATGTCAGGTGCGGCCTTCAAGACAGCTTCCTTAGAGAACGGGAAAATTGCCGGCGTGCCCGACGCCCAGGCGTCGAATTGATCTTTGAAATGCGGTGATTTGGGGTCGCCGCTCTGCCCAAGCGGGATGACGTGGCGGGTGGCGTCCCAGTTGCCGGGTGACGCGATCAAGCGCATCGAGACGGCTGAACCGACGTTTGGCGTAGAGCGGCTGCCTGAGATAGCAACATTTGGTGTCGCGAACTGGCCGCCTATAAGCGGAGCGGCGGCGAGCTGATGCGGAAAGCGTGAGGTAAAGGTTTTGCCCCAAACCCAGCCGGCCGGATCGCTGCCGTATATTTTCGAAGCAGCGAGAGCTGTCCGCACACTTGCATCGCAGGCTTTGTAAAGCTCGCCGTATGTTTTGTAAGCCGCGGGCAGCCATCGGGCAGGCTGTTCGCGGATCGCGAGATCAAATATTCGGCTCTGGATTAGCCCGACAGATACCGGCTTATTGTCGTCAGCTATCTTATTGCCAATGCAGTTTCGGATCTCGTTTGCGAGAACAGCTCCGCGACTGTGAGGCATCATCTTACCGTTCCAATATTTCAGCACGGCGAGCGTTTCAGCCGAAGCAGACCCTTCCGCGACTATTGTCCTAGCCAACAATGCCAGCGGCCGATTGTAGACGTCGTGCTGGATATCGCGCGAGTCGTCCATCGTCATTCCCTGTTTTTTGGCGGAAAGTAAGTCGTAGATCCTGCGGGCCCGGTCCGAGCCATACACGCGGTTCATCTGCTGGTATTTATAGTCGGTCCCGGCGATACGCTGGTTGGCGGTTACAATAAATCCGGACGGCGGATTGTAAAGATGCGGAAGCTCAGCGAACGGGATCATGCCCGTCCAATCACCGTCCGTCGAAGCTCCGTCGTACGGCACCGAACCATCCCCCTTTCGGCGTATCGGAATTTGCCCGGAAACGTACCAGCCAATATTTCCCTTGACGTCGGCATAGACAACATTTTGCGTCGAGCCGCCGTAATTCTTCAGCGCGTTCTGAAACTCCTGCCAATTCCCCGCGCGGTTAAGTTTGAAAAAAGTTTCCAGATCGAGATTTTTCGGATCGAGGGCCGTCCATTTCAGCGAGTATTTTTTCCCACTCGCTTCGAGAATTATCGGTCCATGTCGACTGGATTCAACTCTTAAAGGAGTAACGGTGGAACCGACCGCCATCAGACTCTTTCTAACCAAGATCATCTCATCTCGGAAGATCGGCTTCTTACATCCACTCGGCGTCTGAAAACAATAAACTCCACCGGGATCAATCGCCGAGATCTTTTCCTCATAAATGTCCTGCACATCCGGGCCGACATTCGTCATTCCCCAGGCAATGTTCTGGTTATGGCCGATAATGATGGCAGGCATACCTGGTATCGAGACGCCAGCCGCGTGGACCGTCGGACTTTGAAGCGATGCCAAATACCAAACGCCGGGAGCTGAGGGTGACAAATGCGGATCATTCGCGAGCATCGCCTTACCGTCAGCCGTACGCTTGCCGGAGATGACCCAGTTATTACTCGCTGCAAGCCCTTCGGCATAAAGCCCAACCATCCTGAGCGAGTCTTTGCGCATCTGCTCGTCCTTTTGTGCTGCCGCTAATATTTCCGATGACACAGGATGATTACCTACTGCCGATGCTACTGCCGCCGGCTTTGTATCCTTTCCGTAAAGCACGACGTCGTTCGGAGTCACCGGGTTTGTCAGATCCGCAAATTTATCTTTGGGGATCACCGCCAGTTGTTGCCGCAAGAGATCCATTTGCCAAGTGCTGCTTAGAGCGTCAGCCATGACCGCCCCGATCACGAGCGAATCCGCCATCGTCCACGCACGCGGTTTGTACTGCAAGATCTTAAATTCGACCGGCATGGTCTTGTCATCGAGCGTGGCGATATAGGCATTCACTCCGCTGGCGTAGGCGGCCATTGCGACTCTCATCTCTCCGGAGAGGTTCTGCGAAGCTGTCTCCGTTAGTGCCGCAAAACCAAAGCGGCGCCAGCGTTTGTCGCTTTCGAGCGCCTGTTGTCCAAAAAGCTCAGCCGTCTCGCCCCGGGCAACCCTTCGCAACAGGTCCATCTGCCATAAACGGTCTGATGCCGTAACGTACCCTTGGGCAAAATAAAGGTCGGCGTCAGATGCTGCTTCGATATACGGCACACTTCGTTGGTCGCGACGGACCGTAACCTCGCCTTTTAAACCAGAAAGGACCGTTCGCGGCATAACGGTCTGTCCGATGGCGGATAAGGAAAGCAATAAGATCAGTACAAGAGGCATGTAATTTTTCATATGACGGATCAGACTTCGGTTTTGGGGTTTGGTTGGCCCAATTGCTTACGGCCAATGCTTACGGTAAACTTTTTAGGATTCGCAATCAAATTAAGGAGCTGTTTGGATGAATTCATTAAAGATCGGCGTGATTCTCTTAGGGGCGGCACTTCTTGCGGCTGCCTGCGGCGAAAAGTCTTCGAATGCAGTGAACGTCGCCGGCAACAAAACGGCAGTGAGTTCCCCGCAACCCGCTGAGACCCCCGACGTCATATTGATGGGTAAAGAGATTTACGCCACCAATTGCATGATATGCCACAAAGAA
Organism: Pyrinomonadaceae bacterium; assembly: GCA_041749555.1. Classification (GTDB taxonomy): domain Bacteria; phylum Acidobacteriota; class Blastocatellia; order Pyrinomonadales; family Pyrinomonadaceae; genus OLB17. The sequence goes on from JBGTBC010000303.1 coordinate 8,201, forward strand.
AACGGAACGGGCGGCCCGGTCACGATCGACGGCAAAAAGCTCAAACCGGATAACCTGACGACGGAAAAGATGAAGTTAATGACCGATGAAAAGCTCATCGGTTACGTAACAAATGGCGTCGTCGATGAGGGAATGCCGTCATTTAAGGACAAGCTCACCGAAGAAGAGATACGATTGGTCGTATCCCACGTTCGCAGACTTCAAGGGCCATAAAGATGAGGTGTGTGTTGCAAAACCACTCCCCACCGCCTAAAATTCAAATCAATGTGCACCCGTAGCTCAGCTGGATAGAGTATCTGACTTCGAATCAGAGGGTCGCAAGTTCGAATCTTGCCGGGTGTACCA
>JBGTBC010000304.1:0-2040 GCA_041749555.1 Pyrinomonadaceae bacterium
CTGAGTCCGAAGTGCTGTTCGTTGGAACGGCCCGGGGTTTGGAAAAGAGGATAGTGCCTGACAGTGGTTTTCAACTCGCAATGATCAACAGCGCCGGATTGAAGAATGTGGGCGTGGCCGGGAAGTTGAAAGGAATGATGGTTTTGCCTAGAAGCTTTTGGGAAGCTCGAAAGATAATTAAAGATTTTGTTCCTGACGTGGTTGTTGGTGCGGGCGGTTACGTCTCCGGCCCGGTTGTATTGACAGCGCATTTGATGAGGATCCCAACGCTGATAATGGACTCTAATGCTCTGCCTGGTTTCACAAACCGCAGACTGGCTCGATATGCCGACAAAGCGGCACTCACTTTCGAGGCTGCCATGCCATACTTTGGTAATAAGGGTGTAGTTACCGGCAATCCGGTAAGAAAAGGGTTCTTCGAAGTTGGCAAAAGTATGCCATCTAAGCCGGTAAACATACTAATTTTTGGAGGCTCACAGGGCGCTCGAGCGATAAATTCTGCAATCATCGATGCGTTGCATTTTCTAAAGGAAAAAAAGGAGAACCTTAAAATCACACATCAAACCGGCGAAGCTCAGTTTGAGAAGGTGAAGAGTGCTTATGTTGAGAGGGGATGGGAGAATGTTCAAGTAATACCGTACATTTCGAACATGTTCGCGGAATTCGAAACCGCTGACCTCATTATAAGCCGAGCGGGGGCGACAACTTGTGCTGAGGTCACGGCGGCAGGACGGGCGTCATTAATGATCCCGCTGCCAAGCGCGGCCGACGATCACCAGCGAAAGAACGCAGAAGCTATGGTGGCCGGTGGAGCGGGACGCATGATATTGCAATCCGAGCTCACCGGAGAAAGGCTTGCTCGCGAGATCATTGACCTTTTGGAATCTCCTGAGCAACTGTCCGCGTATGGTGAAGCCGCGAAGGGGATGGCCCGGCCGGATGCCGCGGCGGCGACCGTCGACCTGATAGAGTCGCTTATTAGGGACAAATAAAGATATGTTTCGTCACGTAAAGAAGATCCATTTCATCGGTATTGGCGGCATCGGCATGAGCGGTATCGCGGAGGTCCTTTGTAACCTCGGCTTTGTAGTTTCGGGTTCGGATGCACGCAAATCGAAGAATACTGACCGGTTAGAAACCCTTTTTGGAATTCGGATCGCTGAGGGCCACGACGCTGAGAATGTCCAGGACGCGGAAGTTGTGGTGTATTCTTCGGCTGTAAAAGAAGACAATCCGGAGATCATCGAGGCAAAGCTGCACAGCATACCGGTTATACCCCGTGCGGAAATGCTCGCCGAATTGATGACACTCAAACCTTATGCGGTGGCGGTTTCGGGCACACACGGTAAAACATCGACGACATCGATGATCGCAACGCTTTTGAGCGACGCCGGGTTTGATCCAACTACGATCGTTGGAGGAGTGGTAGATACTCTGGGCTCGAACGCAAAATTGGGAAGTTCTGACTGGTTTGTGACGGAGGCCGATGAAAGCGATCGATCTTTTCTGATGCTCTACCCGACGATAGCCGTCGTTACTAACATCGATAAAGAGCACATGGAATCGTATAAAGGGATGGATGATGTGGTCCAATGTTTTACTGATTTTGTCAATAAAGTTCCGTTCTATGGAGCTGCGATCATTTGTCTTGACGACCCAAACGTTCAACTGATCATACCCAAAATAAAAAGAAGGCGTGTCACTTACGGCCTAACCGCCCAGGCTGATATTTCTGCAGGTGATATCAGGTATAACGATGCATTCGGCTCTACTTTTAACGTTTCTCGCGGATCCGAGTTGTTGGGCGAGGTGAAGCTTCCCGTTCCCGGTAAACATAATGTTTACAATGCACTTGCGGCCACGGCGGTCGCTCTTGAGCTTGGTATTACGTTTGACAAGATCGCGGGAGCATTTGCCGGTTTCAAGAATGCCGATAGGCGATTTCAACTTAAGGGCGAAGTCAACGGCATCATGGTCGTTGACGATTATGGACATCATCCAACGGAGATCCTGGCCACCCTTTCAGCGGCCAAGAACGGC
>JBGTBC010000305.1:0-6209 GCA_041749555.1 Pyrinomonadaceae bacterium
ACGGCGGCTGAGAAGATCTCGTCTATCGCCGACGACGTTAAGTTGCTTACCGCGGACCTTAGAGAAGGTAAGGGTACGGCCGGAAAACTGTTTAGGGACGAAAAATTGTACGAGGACACCCGCGAGGCGGTGGCTCGATTCAACTCCACGGCGACTCGGATAGAGTCTTTACTTTCGGACGCTCAGGCTGGAAAAGGAACGATCGGCAGGCTTCTTAACGATGAAACTCTCTATAACAGTGTAAATGAGACCGCTAATAATGTGGCCAAATTCACTGGTGAGGGCACCAAACTGCTCGATGATTTTCGCAAAAACCCAAAAAAATACTTAAGCATTAAGTTGTCGCTATTTTAGATATCTATGCTCGTCAATGAATAAAATTCGCATAGCGATATTTGGCGGTTCAGGATATGGCGGAAGCGAGCTTCTGCGGATCCTGCTCTTTCATCCGGGGGTTGAGATCAGCTTCGTGACGGCGAACGAACACGCCGGAAAGCCGGTAGGTGATGTCCATCAGAACCTCCGCGGATTGACCGACCTGCATTTCTCGACTGCGCCGGCTGATCTGTCCATACTCAATGGCATCGACCTTGTTTTTTTTGCCCTTCCGCACGGTCAGGCTCTGGATCAGGTACCGCTCCTTCCCGAACACGTAAAGGTGATCGACCTATCGGGTGATTTCCGCCTCGATGACGCCGATCTGTTCGCTAAGTATTACGGATTGAAACACGCCGGAGCTAAGATTCAGTCGCAGTTTGTTTATGGCCTGACAGAATGTAACCGAGAACAGACCCGTACTGCAAGGTACATCGCCAATCCCGGTTGTTTTGCCACAGCGACTTTGTTGGCTCTCGCACCGATGGTTAATAGCGGGCTGCTGACGGGTAAGATCATCGTGGACGCGAAGACTGGTTCCAGCGGTTCCGGTGCGAAGCCGGCGGCTAATACGCATCATCCGCAGAGAATGAATTCGTTCTACGCCTATAAACCTTTTACGCATCAGCATCGGCCGGAGATCGAGCAGCATTTGCGGCAAATAGGACAAAACGATCAGGAACTTATATTCATGACGCACAGCTTGCCGGTCTCTCGCGGCATTTTTGCGTCCTGCTATCTTGAAACTCATTTGAATATGGCTAATGAAGATGTTGAGAATCTGTACCGGCATTTTTATGAGGACGCATTCTTCGTGAGGATCGTCGAGGGTTCGCCCGACATAAACTGGGTCAAGAACACAAACTTCTGCGATATCGCGGTCCACTCTAACGGGAAACAGATCGTAATATTTTCGGCCATCGACAACCTCGTCAAAGGCGCAGCCGGCCAGGCGGTACAGAATATGAACCTGATGTTTGGTCTCGACGAGACGGCCGGCCTTGTGTTTACCGGGAGTAACCCCTAAAACGAATGAACTTCACTGAGATCGAAGCGCTCGAAGAACAATATCAGGTCGCCACTTATAAGAAGATGGGGATCGCGGTCGAGCGCGGATCAGGCTGTTGGGTTTGGACAAGTGAAGGGGATAAATACCTCGATCTCTATGGCGGACACGCGGTTTGCGGTACGGGACATTCGCATCCGCACGTTGTAAAAGCGATCACCGAACAGGCCGGGAAACTCCTCTTGTATTCCAATCTTGTTTATTCCGAAGTGCGGGCCAGGGCGGCTGAGAAATTGGTTTCTATCGCTCCGGCTTCCCTTTCCAAAGCATTTTTTTGTAATTCGGGTACTGAGGCCAACGAGAACGCGATGCGGATGGCGCGGATGGCGACCGGACGAGAGAAAGTCGTTTCCTTTGAAGGCGGGTTTCACGGGCGCACGGCGGATTCGATATCAGCAACTTTTCTAGGCAAATATCGCGAGATCGGGCGTCCGAACGTTCCGGGCCACGTTTCCGCAATGTTTGGCGATCTGGACAGCGTTCGAGCTGTAATAAATGTTGATACTGCTGCAATCATTTTGGAGCCGATACAGTCGATGGCCGGCGTTACAGAAGCAGGACCCAAGTTTTTTAAAGGCCTTCGAGAATTGTGTGATGAGCACGGCATCGTCCTTATTTTTGATGAGGTGCAGACCGGCGTTGGACGTACCGGAAATTGGTTTTTTGCGGGCAGTGATATTGCCGGGGGCGTAGTTCCGGATGTCGTCACGCTGGCCAAGTCGCTCGCAAGCGGGGTTCCCGTAGGAGCGTGCCTTGTTAGTGATGGAGTTTCAGAAAATATAAAGATCAATGATCTCGGAACTACATTCGGCGGCGGGATGCTGGCTATGGCGGCTGTAATTGCCACTTTGGAGGCGATCGAGAATGGAGAAATGGCCGCCAACGCTGCCTGTGCCGAAGCCCATATTAGATCGTCCTTAGACGATATTGCGGGGATAATTTCAGTAAGAGGAAAAGGGTGCCTGCTTGGTATCGAATTCGACCGCCCCTGCGCTCCGGTGCATGCCAAACTGCTGGAGCATAAAATAATTACAGGCACATCCAGCGATCCGAATGTTTTGAGGCTGCTGCCGCCGCTATGTGTGACCGTTGAAGAGTTGGATATGCTTGTCGAGGTGCTTGCAAATTGAATAACTTTCTATCCACATCCGACTTTTCGCGCGATCAACTCAAGGAAATACTGAAGTTAGCTCAGGGATACAAGAAAGGAGCGGTCAACGATAAACCATTGATCGGAAAATCCGTGGCTCTCGTCTTTTTTAATCCATCGCTTAGGACTCGAGCGTCGATGCAGGTCGGTATTTACGAGCTTGGAGGTAACGCAGTTATCCTCGAACCAGGCGGCACATCCTGGACACTCGAACATCGGAACGGCGTGGTGATGGACGGGGATAAGACCGAGCATCTGGCCGAATTTGTCCGTGTGCTCGAGCGATATGTGTCCGCGATCGGCGTTCGGTCATTTGCCGAACTTAAGGATTGGGAAACGGAAAGGACGGACCCGATCCTGAATGCGTTTGCGAAATACGCGTCGGTACCGCTTATTAATCTTGAATCGGCGATGCATCATCCTTGTCAGTCGATGGCGGATATGATGACGATCCGGGAAAAGCTGGGCGATGGCAAGAAAAAAGTCTTGTTGACGTGGGCGTGGCATCCAAAACCGTTGCCGATGGCGGTGCCAAACAGTTTTGCTCTAGCAGCAGTCCAGTTTGGCCATGACGTCAGAATTGCTCATCCCCGCGGATACGAGCTCGATGATGAATTGATAAGTGAGATGAAGGTACACGCAGCCACGGCCGGAGGCAGCGTCGAGGTTATTGGTGATATTGACGAGGCGTTTGAAGGCGTCGAGGTGGTGTATGCCAAGAGCTGGGGCGGCAAACAGTTCTACGGCAACTCGGAAGCGGATATCAAACACCGTTCCCAGTTTCGTGATAAATGGATCGTTGACGAATCGAAGATGTCACGAACGAACGATGCGATCTTTATGCATTGTCTACCGGTACGAAGGAACGTTATTGTTACAGACGGCGTGATCGATTCTGCAAAGTCCGTGGTTATTGACGAGGCGGAAAATCGGCTCCATGTGCAAAAGGCAATTATGTCGAAACTTGTAAGATGAATATCGAGTCACTAGACCTTTTACGCGAAGCACTTCCCTATATACAAAAATTTCAGGGGAAGAAATTTGTCGTGAAATTTTCCGGCAAGGTTACGGAAGACAAAGAAAATCTGGCTTCCCTGGTCGAGGAGCTTGCCTTGCTCCATCAAGTTGGAATACGCGTCTGCGTAGTCCACGGCGGCGGAAAGCAGCTTACAGAATTAGCCGAAAAGCTCGGCGTGGTACAAACCGTTATTGGCGGGCGTCGCGTCACTGATGACGATACGCTGGAGCTGGCGAAAATGATATTTCGCGGGAAGATCAATACTGAGATCCTCGCTCAATTTCGCCGCCGAGGGATCCAAGCCGTCGGTTTGTCGGGATTTGACGGCGGGGTCGTAAACGCCGTCAAACGCCCGCCCAGGGATATCCTCAATAAATCAACCGGGGTAACGGAATCGGTTGATTTCGGCCACGTCGGGGATGTGATCGACGTTAATGCCTCGCTAATAAATATATTGCTCGACAGCCATTATTTGCCGATCATCTCCTCGCTCGGTGCCGACGATGACGGGCGGATCTTTAATATCAATGCAGATACCATCGCCGCAGAGATCGCTGCCGACCTACAGGCGGAAAAGCTGATCCTGCTTTCGGACGTCAACGGGATCTATCTTGATGAGAAACGGGAAGAAACAAAGCTTTCTCAGATCACGACCGTCGACGCACGGCAGATGATCGAATCCGGCCGGGCAACGGGCGGAATGATACCGAAGCTTGAGAGCCTGATAAATCTGCTCGATCGCGGCGTAAAGTCAGCGCATGTGATCAGCGGATCAAAACGCAATGCTATACTTGCAGAGGTTTTTACCGACGAAGGGACCGGAACTATGATTGTTCGGGACGAATTCCGCTAAACACAATAATATGCTCTCACCAAACAAAACCTTTTTGCTTGTTTTTCTATTGTCGATCTGGCTATATCCGGTATTACCCTCGTACGCCCAAACGCCACATGCGATCGACACCGGCCTAAGAGGAGGTTACTCCTTAAACGGCTATATTTTGCTGCCTTCGGGGAAGCGGGCGGATCGAAGGATGCGGATAAAGCTCGAAATGACTTTTAGAGCTAACGTGATAGGTACAACGAATGAGGTCGGCAACTTCAGATTTGTCGGACTGATTCCCGGCGATTATATACTTCACGTCGAAGAAGATGAATTTGCTCTCGTCAGCGTCCCGATCACGATCCATGAAACGATCGGCGGGCCCTCGGGGCCGATGGAAATAAGTATCCGGCTCACAAATAAAAATGTTGCCGCCGCGATCCCTCCGGCTGCCCTCGAACATTACAACAAAGCCGGTGAACTGGCAAAAGCAGGAAACCATATTGGAGCTGTCGCTGAATTGAAACTTGCTATCGCGATCTTCCCGGAATTCGCGCTTGGCTTTAACGAGTTGGGCGTTCAATACATGAAGCTCGGCGATCTGTCACGAGCGAAAGAATCCCTGAGTTCCGCGGTAAAGATTGATCCCAATTTAACCGCTGCTCTCGTAAATTTAGGAATGGCCCACGTACTCATGAAGGAGTATGAGGAAGCCGTGTCTCCGCTGCGAAAGGCGCTCAAATTAGATAATCGATCCACAGTCGGTCATTACTTTCTCGGGCAGGCCCTCGCCAACCTTGGCAAATTCGGCGACGCTGAAAAGGAACTCAAGTATGCCTTGGAGAATGGCAAGGATGAAATGAAGGAAGCACATCGTATCCTTGCGATAATTTACAATTCGCGAGGCGATAGAAAGCGCGCCATTATTCATCTTGAGAATTACCTTAGACTCGCGCCAAAGGCTGAAGATGCTGATCAGCTCCGGACCGTACTGGAAAAACTGAAAAGCGGACAATAGGTTTCGACCACTGAGCTCCAGCAAAAAGGCTGTTTGGAAATTACTTTCAAACAACCTTCTGACGATGGTGCTCAGGGGGGGACTCGAACCCCCACGGATTACTCCACACGCCCCTCAAACGTGCGCGGCTACCAATTACGCCACCTGAGCTAAACTTTCAAAAAACCTAGGGGTTGGGCGTCGCGGCGTTTGCCGGGGCGACGTTATCGGCTTGGGCATTAGCTGCTTTTTTCTCGACCTCGTCCGTTGCAGGAGTTTCGATCAACGCACTATTCGAATTATCTGATAGCGGATCGCCCGCAGGTACATTAGCATTTGTATTTGCGTCGGTGGCTCCCGCCGCGGGAGCTTCCTGCACGGACCCGTCCGGATTGGTCGTCATGACCGAGCGTTCGCCCGTCAAGGCCGGCATTGCAAGGAACAGTGCGGTGAGCATAAAGGTCGCAGCGGCGGCGATAGTCACTTTAGAGAGCACTGTCGCGGTGCCGCGAGGGCTAAATGCGGTGCTCGATACATTGCTTGTAAATAACGCGCCCGCATCGGTTTTGCCCGGCTGAAGCAAAACCGCCGCAATGAGGACGATACACGAGAAGAAAAATATGCCGTATAAAATATAACCCAATGCTTTACTCCACTACTTGTAATTAACTATCTGCGAGAAGCTTACGGCTTCGAGGCTGGCTCCGCCGACCAATGCACCATCAACGTCGGGCTGAGACATCAGGGTCGCGATGTTGTCCGGTTTGACCGAACCGCCAT
>JBGTBC010000306.1:0-10800 GCA_041749555.1 Pyrinomonadaceae bacterium
CAGATAGAAAATACCGCGGCAGTCAGTTTCGCCCGGACCGGCGGCGGTGACGGCTGCGGCGTCGTATTGTTTAAGATCGCCTCCGACGGTGGACTCACCGGCCGAACTGCCCGATGGGGCCAATATAGATTCGGCACCGAGGAGGCTATCCGCATAAAGGGCGACCGCTTTATCGGCGAATACAGTGTTTCGGGAACCGACCTCGAGGGCAGCGAATACAAGGGCACGCTTGCGATCAAGAAAAACGGCGAGGGCTACGATTTTGAGTGGAGAACGCCAAAACCGGTGATCGGCTTTGGCATTTGGAAAGGAAGCCACGCAGCGGTCAGCGTTGGCGGCACGCAATGTAGCTTCGCCGTCTATGACATCCTCTCGACCGGCAACCTCGAAGGAAACTGGGGCGGCCAGCGATCGGTGATGCTTGGTACCGAAACGGCAAAACGGCAATAAGTGACTTTTAGATAAGTACATCGATCGAAATTGAGCTGCTATCTGCAATGCTGATGTTTATGCCCTTTGCGATTCGCTAACGGCGTGGGCCGCACCTCGTTCGTTTTAGGTTGGAAGATTGGTGGACGAGCTATTTCCAGTTCTTTTTCCAGACCGACCGCGTTTCTTCGTCAAGCAGAGAGCGGCGAAACGGGATGTTGTTAAGGATCTTGGTCATCAGAAATTCCCAGTCCCGATACGGATTGTCTTTGATCCGATCAAACCGGATCATACCAAACTCAGTCTCGTCGTCGTTTCGAAAATACAGCTCACGCGGTTCGTCGGCACCGTCGGGAACCTCAAAATACCGAGTCACAAAGTGCCACCGCACCCTGCTTTTGTCGTATTTCTTCGCCCGGTGATATGTCCATTCGTCACGCATAGTCTTTTCGCAATCTGTTCGCCTGTTACGGCCACATCTCGGCTTTCCAAGCTTCTGAAACAGACCTGCCCTTTTCGAGATCATCGACCACTAAACACAACTGATTCGCGTGATCGCTATAAACGACCTCGATATTGACACCAGCATCTGACATCCGCCGGGCGATCATGCCCAACTGGCCGGGCACATCCTGCCGCAGCTTTTGGACAAGCACCTCACGAATTTCCAGAACCTCGATACCTGCATTTTCTAACGCAACGCGAGCCGCTTCGCCATCGTCAAACAGGAAATGCATCGTCGCCTTTCCGTCCGCGACCCAGCCGCCGCCGCCCTCGACACTGACGCCGGCCGCACCGAGAGCCTCGCCCATCGCTGCCATCGCACCGGGCCTATTTTCTAATCTGATCGTTACGTCGTACATAAATTCTAAGCACCCCTCCTTACGAAGGAGGGGAGGCAGCGGCTTCCGCTGACGGGGTGGTTCATTATATTCTTCGACAAAGAACCCAGTCGCTATCGCTCCCGGTTCTGACTACTTGATCACGATCTCCGACCTGATCGAATTTGCTATATAGCAAGCCTCGTGAGCGTCGTGATGCAACGCCGCGAGTTCGTCTGCAGTTGGCACCTTTTCGCCAATCCAAACGATCTGCGGATCGAGCGTTATTGTGGTGATCCATTCTTTGCCATCGTCGCCCGTTGCCATAAGGCCCTCGGCATTGTCCTTGTATGACTCAATATTAAACCCCGCCGTCGCTGCCAACCACAAGAACGTCAGCATATGACAAGACGAAGCCGCCGCAACCAAAGCTTCCTCAGGATCAACCGCCGCCTCTACCGAAAACGGAACCCGAACCGCATGCGGCGAAGAACTCGCCGGAACCGTCACCCCACCATCAAACTCCCACTCATGGCCGCGAGTGTAGCGGTTCTTTGTGAAGGTGTCGGCTGAAGCGGACTGCCAGGTTATTTTTGCTGTGTACGTTGACATAAAGTTTACCGCTGAAAAAACAGGTACCAATTGCCTTCAATATGGCGTAGAAAAGGTTTATCAAGTTCTCGCATAGCATTGTAGTCGTCCAAGTTATTTAGTAAGTCTTTTGATCGAGGAGCGTTCCTAAGATACAAATAGCCTTTCGAGGATCCTGACGCCACCCAACCTTGCGAAGAAGCGATAAATTGAATACGTTCACGACCTACGGGAGAGCTTATCCCTCGCGGAGTTCCAACAACTTTGAATAATCGGCGATATTCTGTTACTTGGTCGGACGCCAGATTTGTCGGATTCGTCCAATTATCATCAACGCGGGTCATCAAATCATCTCGAATCACCATCGCCTTGAGTTGCTCAAATTCCACGCGATGCTCACGGAAATTAGTTATCAAAACTTCGTCAGGTTGATGATCTTGTTCCTCAAAAAACGGAGATGTCATAAACGAATAAATTCCATACGCCAAAAACGTGACAGTTCCTAAAACCACGGTTATGCCACTGAGTATAAATAATTTCTTCGTTCTCTTTTTCATCGGGATAGGGCATGGTCTCAACCTGTATAACGTCGTAAGAAACGAGTGGTCTCGCGGAACGTGCTCGATGCCCGCGATCACTCTGTCTCGATATCGTCGGGTTGAATATGAACGACCTTTCCATCAAGCCAAACTACCATCGGAACCCTTGCTTCTTTGTGCTTACGCCGAGTTTCCTTCATAGCGCGCTGCGTAGATCGCGGAAATGTCGAAGTCCTCGTCCGCAAGAATCTCTTCAATCTCTTCATCAGTCCACATACTCAATCGATAGCCTTACGGCCTCAGTCTATAAAGCATCCTCGGAAAGGGTATTGTCTCCCTTACATGCTCGATCCCGCACATCCAGGCGACGGTTCGTTCGATGCCCATGCCAAAGCCGGCGTGGGGGACGCTGCCGTAGCGGCGGAGATCTAGGTACCATTCGAATGTTTCCTGAGGCAGGTTGTGGGCCTTGAGCTGCTCGATCAGATAATCTAGATTCGCTGCGCGTTCGCCGCCGCCGATGATCTCGCCGTAGCCCTCGGGGGCGAGCAGGTCGATGCCGAGAGCGCATTCGGGGCGGTCTTTGTCGACCTCGAAATAAAAGCCCTTGATCGCCGTCGGGAAATGGTGGACGAAGACCGGCTGACCGAATTGCTTAGAGAGGTACGTTTCATCCGGAGCCCCGAAATCACCGCCCCATTCGAAACGCTGCTGGAACACCGGCACCTTGCCGGCCTCTTCGTCGGAGCCGGCAGGATGCCGGCGTTCCTCATCGTAGCCTTCCTGCAAAAGTTTTACGGCTTCGTCGTAATGAAGCCGCGGGAACGGGCCTTTGATAGCTTCGAGAACGGTAATGTCGCGTTCGAGGGTCCTGAGTTCATCCTGGCGGTCGGTCAGCACTCGTTCGACGATGGCGAGTATCAGGCCTTCGCCGAGGTCCATCATGTCCTCGTAGCCCGCATAGGCAACCTCGGGCTCGACCATCCAGAATTCGGTCAGGTGGCGTCGGGTTTTCGATTTCTCCGCACGAAACGTCGGGCCGAAAGCATACGATTTGCCGAATGCCGCCGCAGTGGCTTCGTTGTATAACTGACCGGACTGCGTCAAATAGGCCTTCTGGTCATCGAAATAATCGACCTCAAATAAAGTGGTCGTGCCCTCGCAGGCGGCCGGCGTGAAGATCGGCGTGTCGGCCAATGTAAATCCATTGTCATCGAAATAATCACGGACCGCCTTGATCACGGTGTGCCTAACTTTCAGGACCGCATGCTGCTTTTTCGAGCGGATCCAGAGATGGCGGTTGTCCATCAGGAACTCGGTGCCGTGTTCCTTGGGCGTGATCGGGTAATCGTGGACGTTCTGCAAGACCTCGAGGCCGGTCACGTCCAGCTCGACGCCGAGGCTCGAACGCGTATCTTCCTTTACCGTACCGGTGACGATGATCGAACTTTCCTGGCCGAGTGAATCGGCCACGGTATAAAGCTCTTCGTTATTTGGCTTAAAAACTACGCACTGGACAATGCCCGTGCCGTCGCGAAGCTGTAAAAAGACGAGCTTGCCGCTCGAGCGCTTGTTATAGAGCCAGCCCTTGAGGGTGACCTCGCCGCCGATGTGATCCTTTAGCTGATTGATATAGGTTTGCGTCATAGATAAAGTGAAAGCATCAATTCTAAAGGATACCGGTCGAACAAACAATCGGTTCATTTTTCGAGGTTAGAATGACGAATCATCCGTCGTTGGCTGTTCGTAATGTGAGCACGGATATTTCCGGCGGTACCAAAAATCTGAACGGCAAGATGCTGGTGCCTACACCGCTTGTAACAAAAACATCGATGCCGTTTTCGCGAATATGACCATACGCGTACTTTTGTCCGTAACTCGACGGTACGATTGCACGGCCCAATATTGGTAGCCACACCTGGCCGCCATGCGTATGTCCGGCCAAAATCAGTTTAAGCTCAGGCGAGATGAGCTTGTTTCCTGTTATTTCCGGGATGATATCAGGACTATGCTGAAGCGCGATTATGTTGCCGTCACCCGTCTGTTCCAACATCTTCTGGGCGTCATGAGAAAGATGCTTCCAGCGGGGAGCGAGCTTCAAATGATCCCTGAAGCCCAGAATTCTTAGCGGACGGCCGTTGACCTCGACCATGGCAACTTCGTTCTGCAACACCCGAATGCCGATACGCTCAAGTTCTGATGACACACGCGAGTCGCCAAAATCTCCGTCATGATTGCCGAGCACTGCAAACACGCCGAATCTTGCGGTTAGCCCGGTCAGGCCGTGGGCAACCAGCGTCATGGACATTTTCAAACCGTCGTCGGAGAGTGGATGGATCGAGGTATTCTCTGAAACGTAATCTCCGAGGAGGAAAATAAGATCGGCATTCTGTTCGTTGGTCCGTGCGACGATCTCCCTCAGCCTGTCGAACGTTACATCATTTGAACCGCCATGGATATCGCTTATCACGACGATCTTGAGGCCCACGATCGCAGGGTCCAGCCCAGGAATAGCGATCTCCGAATTGCTCACAACCAAGCGGCTCGGCTCAATAAAATACGAGTATGCCAACAGGCTGGCCGCGACGGCACATAGCAGGATAATTCCGACAAAAATAGACGTCGGCCGGCGGCTATTATTCTTTGACAATTTACTAACCTCGAAAATACTCGCTCCACCGCGCGTCGACCATTTTGGCTATATCCTCTCGTGGTTCTACCTCGGCGGGGTACCAGGGCTTCATACGGGCATCGATGACGATCGGGGCCGCGTAGCCAATGTGGTTGTTCTTTACCGTCGTTTCGGCCGCGTAAATATCGCGAGCGGGATCGAACCGCGTCCACGTCGCCCAAAGGAATTTCTCAGTCGATCGGGCATACTCGATCCGGTCGTGTATGACGATCATTGGCCAATCGGCGAAAGGCTTCCATTTTGCCACGCGATCAGCGAGATTCTCGAAACCCTCGAAAGGCTCGCCCTCGACGACCAGGCAGCCGGCACAATAGGGCTCGGCACCGCGGATGCCGGAGGGCAATTCACCAGAAAATTCTCGGGCGAGTTCCCTCTTTGCTTCGCCCATTCCCATCAAAATAGCTTTGCTGCCGTGGTTTATCTTTCCGCTCGCATAATCGAGCGTGTCAAACGCGGTCTGGCTGAAGATGAATAGGTCGCGACTGAAGTCGGCACGAGCAAGGATATGCTCGAACAGCGATTTGAAATCACGCAGGTCTCGCGGCGAATCTGTGAGCAAGAGGAATTTAGTAAGAGCCAACTGCCCTTCCCCCAGTATTCGAAAGCCGGCCGACAGCCCCTCGCGGCCATACCGTTCCCGTACGACCGCGGCGGCAAGCGAATGAAAGCCCGTTTCGCCGTAGCTCCATAGATCGCGTACGGCAGGCATCACCAACGGGAAAAGCGGTGAGAGCAATTCCTGCAGATAGTCACCGATAAAGAAATCTTCCTGGCGCGGCTTGCCGACGACTGTTGCCGGGTAAATGGCATCTTTACGATGAAAGACGGCGTCGGCGTGAAATACCGGGTAATCGTGGGCGAGCGAGTAATAGCCATAATGATCACCGAAAGGCCCTTCTGATCTTCGCTCTAACGGAGGCACGCGGCCGCAGATGGCGAATTCTGCCTCGGCAACGAGGCGATGACGATTAGCGCCGAGAGGATTTGCCGCCGTCCTGATCTTACCGTCGGCTAGCAGAGATGCCAGCATCAGCTCTGGCACATCCTCAGGAAGCGGAGCGATCGCGGACAAAATCATCGCCGGCGGTCCGCCAAGGAAAACTGTTACCGGCAAAGATTCATTTCGCTTCTCTGCTTCGAAATAGTGAAACCCGCCGCCTTTGCCGATCTGCCAATGCATCCCGGTCGTGGTCGCGTCGTAACGCTGCATCCGGTACATTCCCAGGTTTGGTTTGCCGGAGGTCGGGCTTTCGGTGTAAACGAGCGGCAGCGTTACGAAGTGTCCACCGTCTTCGTGCCAAAGCTGGAGCAGCGGCAATTTTTCGAGATCGACCGTCTGCTGACGGGCTTCGAGAACAGGTGCCCGGCGAGTCTGTTTCGTTCCGAACTTCGCGGCTGAAACGGCGAGGTCACGATACTCCCACAGCTTTCCAAGTTTCGGCGGCAGAAGATTCTCGGCCGCATGTACCGCTCGTTTTACAAAATCGAGCGGCTTGGAACCGAAGGCAAGATCGATCCGCTTTCGGGTGCCGAACAGGTTTGTAACTACCGGAAATCCCGAACCTTTTACATTCCTAAATAACAGCGCCTTGCCTTCCGCCTCGATCACTCGGCGGTGGATCTCGGTGATCTCGAGATAAGGGTCTACCGCAGCTGAGATCTCAACGATCTCGCCTTCCCGCCTGAGAACGTCGATGAATGAACGCAAATTAGTGTGCATCAAGAATATGCGACGAAGACCCCGCCGGAACGCGTATCGTCTGCTACTAATTTAACCGCTTTCGAGGGCATGTCGTAATCGTTACAGTTGTTAGAACGGCGCACTTTACTGGGCGCCGCTGGATTGGTACTCCGAGGCTTTGACGACCTCCACTTTCACGTTTGGAAATCGTTTGGCGAGATCGTCTTTGAACTTCGCGTAATCGCCCACGATAATGACATCACCCCCGAGTAAATTTGAAGACGCAAAAGAGCGAACATCTGCATTTTGCACGCTATTCACATTACTCATATAAGCGTTTAGTTCAGACGTCGGTATGTCGAACGCATAAAGGTCGCCGAGCGCACCGGCGATGCCCTGATTGGTCTCAAGATTTCGGCCAAATCCACCTGTAAGGACGGACTTTCTAGGTGAAAGTTCTTCATCCGTTGCCACATTTTCGCCCAGCCGCTTTATCTCGGCCAAAATTAATTCCGCAACCTCGGCTGCCGATTCGTCTTTTGTCTGGGCCCTTGCTCCGAAGTTAGTCCGACCCGGGCGCCATGCAAAGCTGCTGCCGGCTCCGTAACTAAGCCCGCGTTTGATTCGGATCTCCTGATTCAATCTCGATGAGTAGCCACCACCGAGAAGCGAATTAAGCAGCGAGGCAGCATAATAACGCTTGTCGTGGCGTCCAAAACCGTTGATCGGCTTGACGAAATTTACCGACGCCTGGCCGGAGTTTGGAAGATCCACCACAAGAAATCGTCCAATCAGCACTTTTCCGTACTTCGAATCTCTTCTTGAGAATATTCTTGTTGGCCTGACCTGCGAACCGATCCAACCGCTAAAATGCTTCTCAGCAGCCGCCAGTGCCTTATCGAGTGATATATCGCCGACGAAGATAAGGACCGATTCTGAAGGATGGTAATTTTTCAAGTAAAAATCCGTTATATCCGCCTTTGTTATGGCTCCTAAACTTGCCAGCGTGCCGCCCGTCGGATGCTCGCCGTAGCTGTATGTGCTCGCGACATAGTTGGCCAAAAAGCCCGGCTGCGAGAGGTTAGCCGTAAGGCCGTCCACTGCTTGTGATTTCTCGAGGTCCAGCTCTGTCTGAGCAAAGACAGGGTTTCGGACAACGTCGGCGAATATTGCCATCGCTGCGTCGAACTTATCCGAGGTGATGGACATCCCGGCGGCCGAATTCTGCCAACCGGCGAATGAGAAGATCGAGCCGCCGAGGAATTCCATCTCTTCGGCGATCTGAGTGGCCGAGCGAGTCTTTGTTCCCTTGGTGAGCATCGAGGCGGTCAGGTTTGCGAGGCCGGCCTTTTCTTTAGGTTCGGCACCGGAACCGTTTTTGACTAAAAGCTGAACGGTAACCAATGGCATCGCCGTCCGCTCAACTACTGCCACGGTCAAACCGTTCTTTAGTTTGATCTCCTTGACGCCGGGAACGGACACGGTACGAGGCTTGCCCGGAGTAGGCATCGGGACCTGTGAATTTACACTAAGCGTTAACTGGCTGATGACCGCAACGACGATCAGGAAAGAAATGTGAAGAGCCTTATTGGTTTTCATTGCTTTTGTCCTCCCCTTGTTTCGCCTGGTTGTAATAGATGACCACACGGTTTTTATCCTTGAAATACTGCTTCATTACCCGCTGAATATCGGCCGCGGTGACAGCCTGGAGCCCGGCCACTTCCCGGTTGACGGCTTTCGGATCGCCTTGATAGGCAACAGCACGTTCGATGGCGATTGCTTTACCGTCATTCGTCTCGCGAGCACGAACCGCTCCGGCAATGAGTTGGTTCTTGGCCTTTTCGAGTTCCTTAGCGGTAACCCCGCTATCCTGTATCTTCTTAAGTTCAGCCAGCAGGGCTTTTTCCAGATTTTCTGAAGTACCGTCCTGTGAGCCGATTGCGATCAGTGACATGCGGCCACCCTCAGTGTTTAATTCGAGGTCGAAAAATGCCTGCTGCGAGATCTTTAGGTTACGAACCAAGGATTGATAGAGCCTTGAGCTTTCACCGTCAGACACGATCGACGCCGCCAGCCGAAGGGCCGGGATATCAGGGCTCGTCGTTCTCGGAGCACGGTACACGATAGCGGTAGCAGGAAATGGAACACGAGGCCCTGTTTCGTTAAATCGCCGCTCAGTGGTCCATTCGGGTTCAACCTCGGTCACACGCGGTATGGAGCCGCTCGGTTTAGGTATGCGGCCGAAATATTTATCGATCCAGCCGTCAAGTTCTTTTTGGTCGAAATCGCCGACAACGATAAGGACGGCATTATCGGGGCGGTAGAAAGTCCGGTAAAATTTCTCGGCATCCTCGCGGGTTGCCGCGCTTAGTTCCTCGAGATTTCCGATCACGCCGCGGCGATAGGGGTGTTTTTGAAAAGTTATATCGTCGAGCAGCCAGAAGAGCTTACCGTATGGCGGAGCGAGTATGCCCTGGCGATATTCCTCTTTTACGACCTCACGCTCCGAAGCGAAATTCTTCTCGTCGACATTGAGATTGACCATCCGGTCAGCCTCAGCCCAAAGGATGCTTTCCAGGTGGTTCGAGGGGACAACCTCATAATAATTCGTGAAGTCGGGCCATGTCGAGGCATTATTAAATCCACCAACATCCTCTGTCAGGCGGTCCATTTTTTCGTCGGGCATGTTCTTGGTCGCCTTGAACATCATATGCTCGAACATATGCGCAAATCCCGACCGGCCCGGCGGGTCGTTTTTTCCGCCGACGTCATACCAGACGTGGATCGAAACGGTCGGGTTTGAAGTGTCACGGTGCGTGACGACCCTCATACCATTGCTAAGGGTTCGTTCCTTCAAGTCAAGCGGAGCGACTTTGACCTGAGCCGGGACGCTCAGGAACATGCTAAAGCCCACGGCGAATATTAAAAGTAGTTTCTTCATAACGGCTTAAAGTAGACTAAATATACGAGAGCCTGGAAGAGATAGTTTCGATTTCGCGACGAGACGACAGCGAATTGAACGGCTTTATGAACCTAGGCTTTGTTTCCGCAGCATGCCGGCTAAGACGTTCCCGGGACTCGTTTGTATTTTGACGCAGATCGTTGCGTATGAGTTCGTGATTAAATTCACTTGAGCAAGGATCTGCCATACTCGCAATAGTGTATCACATACGCAACAATTATTGCAACTCTTTTTCATGCCCGTACGAACCAACCGAAACCACTTTTCACCTGTCGTAGCTGAAGAAACCCCTTCCGGACTTTCTTCCAAGCCAGCCGGCGTCGACATATTTTTTGAGCAGCGGGCAGGGCCGATATTTTGGATCGCCGAGGCCTTCGTGCATCACATTGAGAATGGCCAGGCACACATCAAGGCCGATAAAATCGGCCAGCGTGAGCGGGCCCATCGGGTGGTTCATCCCAAGTTTCATTATCTCGTCGATCGATTCCCGGGTCGCAACGCCTTCGTGGAGGGCAAATACGGCCTCATTGATCATTGGCATCAAAACACGGTTGGAAACGAAACCCGGCGAGTCGTTGCATTCGACCGGCACCTTGCCCAGCGTCTCGGAGAGCTCTTTTACTTTCGCGTAAGTCTCGTCGGATGTTGCAATGCCACGGATCACCTCGACCAGTTTCATTAGCGGCACCGGATTGAAAAAGTGCATCCCGATGACTTTGTCAGGCCGCTTGGTGACCGCGGCGATCTTTGTGATGGAGATCGAGGAAGTATTGGTCGCGAGTATCGCATCAGGGCCGGTGACGGAATCGATCTGTTCGAAGATCTGCTTCTTTATGTCGAAGTTCTCGGTCGCCGCCTCTACTATCAAAGAGCATTCCTTTAGGCCGTCCAGAGCGGTCGTGGTCTTTATCCTGCCGAGGACCTCCTGCTTCTGTTCTTCGGTCATCGTTTCTTTTTTTACGAAACGATCAAGGCTCTTACTGACATTTGCGATTCCCCTGTTGACCGCGTCGTCGGAAACATCGCAGATAATGACATTAAACCCGGCCGCGGCAGCCGTCTGAGCAATGCCATTACCCATTGTT
>JBGTBC010000307.1:0-8109 GCA_041749555.1 Pyrinomonadaceae bacterium
GCCGGGCTATGCAAAGGGGGCGGTTGATTCACAAACGAGGAATGCGTCTGCTTCACCCGATCTCGGCATGGACACCAAGATCTTTCAGGAAAAAATGCGAAAGATGCAATATGCACAGCTGCCTATTAATTCCTTTTCTGAACTGTCGCCGGCCACGCTTTACGAGCCGCTTCCGGTTTCGGACGATCCTGCCGTACTGGATGCTATTGAACAGACAAATGATGAAAACGAAAAAGACGAGGCTGTAAGAGATCTGGCATTACGGATCCTAACCGCATTCCGGACGAGGAATTCGGTCGATGCCCTGTCGCAGATCGCACTTTACGATCTATCATCGAATCTTCGGTCAAAGGCGGTTTCGGTACTCACCGATTTTGATCATGAATCGGTTTTTGAGTCGATCCTGTTGGCCTGCGCCGACCCGACACGCGAGGTGAGGGCCGCAGCGGCGAGAGGGCTTTTCAAGCTCAACTTTGACCGCGCTAATGCCTGGAAGCGGATCATCGAAACAAATGATGAATTTCGAATGAGCCGCGCCTCGCGTGCCGCTCTGGAGGCGGGAATAGTCGTGAAGTCCTTTGACCGGCTTATACACGAGGACCGTAAGGTTGCGTACGAGGCCTTTTGCCTTGTCAGCCTGGTTATAAAGTCGACCGAAACCGAGGCTTTGTATGAGGCAATACGCACCCACAGGGATGAACGCGTCAGGTTTGCGCTTCTTCATGTTCTTAAGACATCCAGGGATGAACGGACGATCGACGAGCTCAGTAGAATGCAGCTCGATGCATCGATACCTACTGACGTGACTGACCGGATCCGACATACCCTTGAGAGTTTTGAAATGGCGATCTCCTGATCCACCCACAACCTTATTTTATATTTGCACCACTCTGGTTTAGGATTAAAGGGTGCAATTTCGTCTCATTTCTGAAAATACACCGAAGGGCGATCAGCCGGAGGCGATCGAGCAGTTGGTTGACGGGCTTAACGCCGGGGTAGAAGACCAGGTGTTGCTAGGCATTACCGGCAGCGGCAAGACTTTTACGATCGCGAACGTAATTGAAAGAACGCAGCGGCCAACCCTCGTTCTCGCTCACAACAAGACGCTTGCGGCACAGCTTTATCAGGAATTTAAGACATTCTTTCCCGAGAATGCGGTTGAGTATTTCGTTTCTTACTACGATTACTACCAGCCCGAGGCTTACGTTCCCGCGGCTGACCTTTACATAGAAAAAGAAGCGACGATCAATGACGAGATCGACCGGCTCCGGTTGTCGGCGACCCGAGCCCTGTTTGAGCGGAGCGATGTGATCGTTGTTGCGTCGGTGTCATGCATATACGGTCTTGGCGATCCTGACGCTTATTTCGAGATGCTGGTCTTTATCGAGCCCGGAATGAAGATCAAGCGAGAGGAGTTTCTGCAGCGTCTCGTCGAGCTTCAGTATGAACGGGTGAATATTGACTTTGACCGCGGCGTGTTTCGCGTGCGGGGCGATGTAGTCGAGCTGTATCCGAGTTATCAAGACCAGGCCTATCGGATCGAATTCTGGGGTGACGAGATCGATGCGATCTACACGATCGACCCGCTTCTCGGCGAAGTCTTAAAGAAACACGAAACGCGTGTGCCGATCTATCCGAAAACCCACTACGTGATGTCTAAGCCCGTAATTAAAAGGGCGGTTCAAACAATCAAGGCAGAGCTCGACCAGCATGAAGAGTTTTTGGTAGGCGAAGGCAAGATCGTCGAGGCCCAAAGGCTGCATCAACGAACGATGTACGACCTCGAGATGATAAAGGAGATGGGATTTTGCCGCGGGATCGAGAATTATTCGCGACATCTGACGGGAAAGCCGCCGGGTGCACCGCCGCCGACGCTACTTGATTATTTGCCGAGCAATGCCCTGATGGTCATCGACGAATCGCACCAGACGGTGCCGCAATTGGGAGCTATGTTCAAAGGCGATCAGTCGCGCAAAGGAACACTGGTCGAATATGGGTTCCGTCTGCCAAGCGCAAAAGATAACAGGCCACTGAATTTTCAGGAATTTGAAGAACGAGTTGGGCAGACGATATATGTCTCGGCAACTCCCGGGCCGTACGAGCTGACAAAGACCGGTGGAGAGGTAATTGAGCAGATCATCAGGCCGACAGGTCTGCTCGATCCGGTCGTCGAGGTCCGGCCGGTCAAGGGGCAGATCGACGACCTTCTGGAAGAGTGCCGTCTGCGTGCCGAGCGGAACGAGCGCGTATTGGTGACGACACTCACTAAACGCATGTCGGAGAACCTGAGCGAGTACTTTGCCGAGGTCGGCGTTAAGGTCAGCTACCTTCACAGCGACATTCACACACTGGATCGGATCAAGATCCTTCGCGATCTGCGCCGGGGTGAGTATGACGTCTTGGTCGGTATCAACCTGTTGAGAGAGGGGCTCGATCTGCCAGAAGTCTCGCTGGTCGCGATACTTGATGCCGATAAGGAAGGGTTTTTGCGATCAGAGCGGTCACTGATCCAGACAATGGGGCGTGCGGCCCGAAATGCCGGGGGAAAGGCGATCCTTTATGCTGACAAGATCACGAAGTCGATGGAATACGCGATCAGCGAAACGACACGCCGCCGCAAAATACAGGAAGAATACAATACGGAACACGGCATTACACCTACAACGATCATTAAATCCATCGATGCCACACTGGTCACCGCGTATGAGGCGGATTACTTCAAGATCCCGCTTGATCTAGACTCTTTCGAGGAATATTCGCCAAAGCAATTAAAAGAGACGATCCAGCAGCTCGATGCCGATATGAGGCATGCGGCGAAAGAGATGAAATTTGAACGAGCAGCGGAGCTAAGGGACAAGTTGAAATACCTACGGGAAAGAGAATTGGCTGTGAGGTAAAGTCCTCATTTCGCGCGCGCGCGCGCGCCGGAACGTGGACTGTAATATAAGTGCGGAATGTTTGTTACGATAGAGGAACGGCATCGTAACGGAATGGTGAATAGATTTATCAGGTTTTGGATCGAGCTTCGATCATCGCTTTGGTTCGTTCCGGGATTGATGATCGCGGCCTCTATCACTTTGGCGCTTGTGTTGGTCGAGGTTGATTCGAGGATCGGCAACGATTGGACCTCGCGTTATCCGCTGCTGTTTGGTGTTGGCGTGGATGGTTCGCGCGGCATGCTGACGGCCATCGCGTCGTCAATGCTAACGGTCGCCGCACTCGTGTTTACGTTGACGCTCAATGCCGTCAATCAGGCCTCCGGGCAGTTTACCCCGCGTATCTTTCGCAATTTTCTTCGCGACCGGGCCAATCAGTTCGTTCTCGGGTATTTCGTCTCCGTTTTTGCGTATTGCCTCGTAGTCCTGCGAACGATCAGAAGCGGCGACGAAGCAAATTTTGTTCCATCTATAGCGGTTGTGACGGGCCTCCTTCTGGCTCTGGGCGGCATTATCGTTCTGATCTTTTTCATTCACCATATCGCCGCCTCGCTGCAGATCAGCAATATAATCGGAGAGATCGTTGAGGAGACAAAGAAAAGTATTAATCGTCTTTTTCCGGATGAGGTTGGATCTCCCGTTCCAGATGACGATGATATTGCTGATATAGCCGATGATGCTGATAAGGAGGATTGGATCAAGGTTGCGTCCGATCGGTCGGGATACATCCAGCTTGTCGATGTCGACGACCTGGCTGATTTTGCTGCCGAGAATGCCTGCGTTGTGCGAATGGAAGCAGCGGTCGGCGAATTCGTGGGAACAGGATCTAGGATTGTTTCCGTGCTGCCGTCCGCCGGACTGGAATTAGAAAATGACAAGCTCGGAGAGCTGAACGATCTATTCGTGATCGCCAGAGATCGAACGATAGAGCAGGACGTCGGATATGGGCTCCGTCAGCTTGTTGACATCGCCCTCAAGGCATTGTCGACGGGCGTGAACGACACAACGACCGCGGTAAACTGCATTGAGAATCTTGGGGAACTGATAGGCGAGCTTGCGTCTAAAGATTTTCCGGAGAAAAAGAGGGTCGCTAACGCCAAAGAACTGATCATCGTCAAGGCTCCGACATTTACCGATTTCGTCGTAAGTGCGTTTGACCAGATCCGTATTAGCGGAAAAGGGAACTCCGCGGTTTTTATGAAGCTTGCATCGGCGATCGAGCTTGCCGCTGGGCGAACTGACTCGCGGTCTCGCCGTTCTGCACTAAGAAGCCAATTGATTTTGACCGCCGAATTTGCGGAAATGACACTTGAGACCGACGATGAAAAGCGGCGCGTAAGGGAGCGGTTAAATCAAGTCCGCAATGCAATTTCGGCTAATTAGCAGGCCGGATGTAGTAAGTCTCCAGCCGAAATGTCAGACCGGATTCGATTATGCAATCTAAGACCGAGCCCGATGAGCTCCAGGATTATCTGACCGACGCCAGTAATATGGCGGGCGGGCATGCGGAGCGGATTACTTCAAGATTCCGCTTGATCTAGACTCTTTCGAGGAGTCTTCGCCCAAGCTACTCAAAGAGACGATTCAGCAGCTCGAGGCCGATATGAGGCATGCGGCGAAAGAGATGAAAGTTGAAAGGGCGGGCGAACTAAGAGACAAATTGAAGTACCTTCGCGAAAGGGATCTTGAGTATCGGTGAGGTCGTTTTGGAAGGGGATACGCGGACTGTGCAAATAAATAACGGATAAGGTATGAATTTGCCTCTTTCAAGTTCGAGTTCAATAAGTTTCGCCTATTTTGCCGTGTGTCGATATGAATAAGGACGCGATAAAACTCTATGAAGGCCGCCAAGTGCGAACTGTGTGGGATGAGGAAGCCGAAAAATGGTTTTTCTCTATAGTAGATACAGTCGCGGTTTTGACAGATAGCCCGAATCCCCGAAAGTATTGGAGCGTGCTCAAAACACGTCTGAAGAAGGAAGGAAGCGAGTTGACTACAAATTGTAGTCAACTGAAAATGCAGTCTGCGGATGGAAAGTACTATTTAACCGATGTTGCCGACACCGAACAGCTTTTTCGTCTCATTCAATCGATTCCTTCGCCCAAGGCTGAACCGTTCAAGCTGTGGCTGGCACAGGTCGGGCGCGAGCGTCTCGATGAGATCGACGACCCGGAAAAAGGCATCGATCGGTTGATGCAATCCTATCTGCAAAAGGGTTACACCAAGGAATGGATAAATCAGCGACTGAAAAGCATCGAGGTCAGGAAGGAAATGACCGACGAATGGGATGATCGAGGCGTCAAAAGAGGACAGGAATACGCCATTCTAACCGACATCATCACCAAAGGTTGGTCGGGACTGAACACGAGAGAATATAAGAGGCTCAAAGACCTTAAAACTGAGACTCTCCGTGACCATATGTCGAATCTTGAGCTTGTGTTGAACATGCTTGCAGAGGCCACGACTGCCGAAATATCAAAACAGCGTAAACCGAAAGGCTTTCGGCAGAATCAGCGGGTCGCGAGCGAGGGCGGCACCATCGCAGGGAACACAAGGCGAGAGATCGAAGAAAAGACCGGAAAGCCAGTCATTACGTCAAAGAATTACAAAAAACTGACCCCGACAAAAGAAAAAAAGGGGCTCAGGAAGTAGCAATTCCACCGATTTGTAAACCTCTCTGCAACGTCTTAAACTTTCAATGTGCAAGAAAAGACGGCAACAGACGATCTTTATACCTATCTGACCGATGCCAGCAATATGCCTGGCGGGAATGCGGAGCGGCTTCTCGTGCCGGAGACGGTCGAGGATGTCGTAGCTGTGTTGCACGAAGCCAATAAGGCGGGAGTTTCCGTGACGATTTCGGGCGCGCGGACGGGAACGGTCGGTGGCGCAATACCGTTTGGCGGATATGTGATCTCGCTCGAGCGGCTGAATAGGATCAAGAGTATCGACAGGGATGCGATGACAGTGGTCGTCGAGCCTGGTGTGATTTTGGCTGACCTGACGAAAGCGGTCGATGCCGAGGGGCTTTTTTATCCGCCGGACCCGACCGAATGGAGCTGCCAGATCGGAGGAACGGTTGCTACGAACGCTTCGGGAGCGCGGAGTTTTAAATACGGAGCGACGCGTGAATATGTGATGGGGCTGACGGTCGTCATCGCGGACGGCGACGTGCTGCGTTTGAAACGCGGCGATGCTATCTCGAATTCTGATGGCGTGGTCGATCTAACGACAGAAAGCGGCAGAAAGATAACAGCAAAAATCCCGACATACAGGCGGCCGAATGTGCGAAAGAACGTCAGCGGATATTTTAACGAACAGCCCCTGGATGCCATCGATTTGATTGTCGGCAGCGAGGGCACGCTCGGTGTTATCACCGAGATCGAACTTACGTTATTGCCAAAGGCAGAAGGATTCTTTAGCGGGATAGTGTTTTTTGCGAACGAAGCGGATCTGCTAGCATTTGTCGCTGAGGCGAAGACCCATTCAATTTCAAATTTCAAATCTGAAATATCAGATCAGATCGGTGCTTCACTGATCGAGTATTTTGATGACCGGGCATTGAGTTTCATTTCCGAAAAATTCCCAGAGACCCCGACTGGTATGGCAGGAGCGATCTTTTTCGAGCAGGAAACGACCTCTGAGAATGAAGACGCTCTTTTTGAGCAATGGAACAATTTGCTCGAAAAGCACGGTGCCGATTTGGAGCGTTCGTGGTTTACGACCAATGAACAGGATCGCGAAAAGATGCGTGCTTTTCGTCACGCCTTGCCTGTCTCAGTGAATGAAACGGTCGTGAGAAACAAACAGAAGAAGATCGGTACCGATATGGCGGTGCCGGATGCTAACTTCCCGGCGTTTCTAACGTTTTACAAAAAAACTCTCGATGCGAGTGGGCTCGAGTATGTAATTTTTGGCCACATAGGCGACTGTCACCTTCATGCGAACATGCTGCCGAAAAACGAAGCCGAAGCTCAAAAGGCACGGCATATTTATGGGCGCTGTGTCGCACAGGCGATAATGCTAGGCGGGGTTGTTTCGGCAGAACATGGAATTGGAAAGCTGAAACGTCGGTATCTTTCCGCTATGATGGGTGAACGGTATCTGAACGAAATGGCAGAATTGAAGAAGGCGTTCGATCCGAACGGCATTCTCGGGCGAGGCAATATATTCCACGAGAGCTATTTAGTTCGATAAGTCACAATGGGAGAAAGGAACGGCCCATACAAAGCAGACTTTCCGGAAGGTACGCTGGTAGAGATCGCTAATCGCGGACTCCTCGAAGATTTTAAGAAAGAATGGAAATATCATCATCCGTTACAACCTCAACAGCTCGCGTTTGCCGGAAAAACTGCAGAAGTCGTTAGCATTGGGTTTTATCACGGAGGAGATGTGTTGTATTGGTTAAAGGATATCCCGGGGGTGTGGCACGAGCAGTGCCTAAAGGAACGGGGCGAAGAATCTAGTTTATGATAAAAGCAATCTTAATGGATTTTAACGGCGTCATTATCAATGACGAACCGGTACAGATGATGGCATACCAGGAGATACTCTCAGCTGAGGGGATAGATCTTTCTGAGGCTGATTACCTCGATTCGCTCGGTATGGATGATCGGACATTTGTGGCGGCAGCGTATAAGCGTGCGGGGAAAACTGTGGACGACGCGAAGATCGGCGAGCTAACCACCGCCAAGCTGGCTCGATGGAGGGAAGCGGTCGCTGACGAACTGCCGTTGTTTGACGGGATCGAGGATTTTATTGCGAAAATGGCCCGTGAATTCACGCGTGGCATCGTCAGTATGTCCGGCCGGAACGAGATCGAGTTTGTCCTTGATAAAAGCGGATTGAGGCATCATTTTGCGACTATCGTGAGTGCCGATGACGTGTCTAATTGTAAACCGGACCCCGAAGCTTTCCGGATGGGATTTCGGCAGCTCGATGAGGCCCGCACATCTAATAGTCAATTGCCGATGACGCATACAGAGTGTCTAGTGATCGAGGATTCACCGCCGGGAGTCATTGGCGCTCGCCGGGCCGATCTTCCAGTCCTCGGCGTGGCAAATACGGTGTCTGATGTTGAACTTCGAAAGGCCGGAGCCGGTGCCGTTGCACGCGACCTCCGTGACTGGATGCCGGAATCGATCAGGCGTGTCTTTGACCACATCTAAGTAAA
>JBGTBC010000308.1:0-21083 GCA_041749555.1 Pyrinomonadaceae bacterium
GCCTTTCGCTGCCGTTTTTTCAATCTTTAGCGGGGACAATGTGACCGCCGCTTTTCTTTTCCCGGACAGGTCGTGTTTTCCGATCAAAACGAGCTCATCTCGGTCAAACTGATATTCGCGTCCCGGGCGATAAAAAGGAACACGGCCCTCGCGCACCCATCTGTATAAGGTCGTCGCGCCAACGCCAAAGAACTCGCATGCCTCGGTGAAGTCCAGCCGTTGTCCAGGCGGTTTTTCGGGCCGTTTTCCACCCGTAACTTTCGGCGAGGACAATTGGCGAAGGAATTCAAGCAAACCGGTCAGACCGAACGCCATCACCTGATCGTGCCATTCCATTGGAACGCTCGCATGCAGCTTGGCGATCAACAGCGGGATCTTTTTCTGATTCGAGACGACGACGAGCGCGTAATTGTATCCGGCATCGAGACACTTTATTACGTTTGTGACTTCATAATCGAGTGTCGTCACCGACACCTCACAAGCTATCTTTAAAGTGTCATTCTCAAGTGAAACATCAACCCGGCCACCACTGGGCAGATCTTTTTCAATTTCTGCCGTGAAGCCGTTCACTTCTCCCATTCGCTTTATGACTGCCTGCAATTCCTGATGATGCTTTCCGCCATGCCCATGCTCGTAAGGTACCGTAGCTTGGGTTCTTGCGATTTCGATTCGCGGCCGATCGTCGGCTGCTGTTGGCAATGCCGCGGATGGAACCTTCTGCGGATCTTCGATCGCAGGACGGTGCTGTGCGACACTTCCTGGCGCCCGCCCGAATCTAAACTGCTCTTCGACCAGCGCCCGGGCAGAGGCCCAGGTTTCTCGCGTATTCTTAACAATGGCGGCCTTTTTCTTTTTTGCGAGTTCGGGCGCGACATCTACTGCCGGATAAGTCCTAAGATTGAAATCGTTGTCCGCCTTTTCAACCCGCATAATGGCCTCGCCCGTTCCGAGGTTTTGCAGTGAATTCGCGTCGAAGAACGAAAACCCGGCGGCGAACCTCTCTGCGTCCTTATCACCGAGGCGAAAGCAAATGCGGTTCTGGCAGTTTGTTAGAACGCTGTCGGCAACAACTGCATCCCGGCTCGCCAGAAGCTTGAAACTTTGTACACAAAGCGAGAGGCTTATCCCAAATTTTCTCAGATTTGCAAGTATCAACGACATCGACGGATTACCCACAAAATGTGCGGCTTCATCGATAAAAATCGGCCACAGGAGACGTTCTGCAGGATCGAGGTCCTGCCTCGTAAGAGCGATCTGATAGAGCTTGGAAATGAGGAGTGTTCCGAGCATCGAGGCCTGCTCTTCGCCTATCAAACCTTGTGCCAGCTTGATCAGCAGGATCTTTCGTTCATCAAATATCTTTCTCAGATTCAAACCGGAATCCTTCTGGCAGACGATATTCCTGATAAGCTTTTGCCGGAGAAAGGTATCGAGCCGGATGAGGACCGAGCTCTGTGTCCTTCCCGAGATCTGCGAAAATTCGTGTGTCCAGAAGTACCGGACCGTCTCATCCTCAACGGTTTCTAAAAAGTCGCGTCTGAATTCCTTCTCCACAAGAAACCGCTTGAGATCGAAAAGCGTGCCGCCGCGGCTGCTTTCCACAAATGCAAGCACGGCGTTTGCAAGCACCGAGTCCATCACATCGCCCCATGATGTTGAGAATCGGCGAAAAGTGGCTACAAGATCTGACGCCAGGAACATCTTTTCCGCCTCGGAATGGGCCTGGAGAATATTAAAGCCCACCGGGAACTCCGCGTCCGCAGGATCGAAGAGAACCACGTCCTTGAGCCGATCCTCTGGAATCCGTGCCATCAAGTCATCGACCATATCTCCGTGCGGATCGACAACGCAGCCGCCGCTACTGCCGAGGATCTGGGTCATTTCGTTTAGGGCAAGCGTGGTCTTGCCGGTACCGGTCCCACCGATAATCAGGGAGTGCGAGGCGGGGGAGATCTTTATTATTTGTATCTGCCCCGCGTGCTCGTTTTCACCCAGGATAATGGTCCCTTGTGTGGCACCGGCGGGAGCCCGTTTTGTTCTCTTGGCATCACGGAGGAGCTTCTCGGCCTGGACCGCGTCGCTTGGGAATCTTACAATTGCGGAGAGTTCCTGCGGCGTGAGCAACATTCCGCTTCGTCGCGTCGTCCTGCTTCGAATACTACGCAGATGGGTCTCGTGATCCAATCCCTCGCCGGCGAGCGGTATCAATTCATTCTGGCCGCCCGAAAAGAATTGCTTGAAATACGCGCCCGCAGAGCGGACAAGACGGGTCGATCTCTTGCGAGAGTCGCTTGTGACAAGAAGCCGCAGACAAACAGCAAAAAGCGTGCTCCCCAGTTTTTCCTTGATGCCCGGAAGCTGATTTTGCATATTGGCAAAGATGGGCTTTCCGGCCGGGTCAAAGATCAGCCCCCGCGCTTCGCGCTGCCACGGATGCGTGATCTTGCCGAACATCACCTGCACACACATCGATTCTTGTCCGCTAAGACCCTCGAGCACCGCAATAAGTGGGATCAGGGGGTCGATTGCAAACTCCTTATCGGCAGAAAGGGGCACAAACCAGTGCCCACCTAAACCGAAATCGACGGCGACCGCTCTGTTTGATATATCGGCCGGAAAGCATTTATCAACCAGATCGCCCGCTGCCCGAAAATCTACATCCGGCACGTGATTCTTGAGCTGAGACAGGATGCCTTCTCGGTCCCTCTCCCAGCATGTGATCTGAAAGGCGATCTGGTCAGCAGTTCCGACTATTTCGAAACTGACAGATGCAGTTGACGAAAAGGCGAGGCTTGAGAGTAGCTGCTCGTATCTTGACGGCGGAATCTTTAGCTCCCGCGGCAGGTAGCTGCGAATAGTCACATTTTTTTGCGGATGAAGTGCAGTTGGCGGAACGAGCCTTGGTGGAGGCGCAAGGTTAGCGCTCCCCTCCGCGATTCCCGTGGCAATTTGCGGTCTAGAAAAGAAGGTGCCGATGCGGCTTGGGATCCTGCCATCATCCACGAGACGGCGAATGTTCTGGACGGGAGAAGCCCCGCAAAACGACGGTTCAAGCGGTACTTCCTCGTCAAAGAGGCGCCAGCCCCGGGCGGCAAGGTGTTGTTCCTGCGTTAAGAAATGGGCGTAATTTGAAACTCGCGGCATTATGCTTCACCACATCTCTTCCCAGATCGGCTGGCGCTCGTCATCGGGCAGTATCTCAAGCCCGTTAGTGCCAGAAAGCTGATCCACTACCTCGACAATTGCATCGTGGATGACACGTTGAAGGTTCTCAACTTCATCAACCCGGTAGTATGTCGCAGGTTCAACGGCGTGCTCGATCACAGATCGGACACCGGGAATTTCTGAGAAGAGGTCCGCGATGCCTGGCCAGTCCTGATGCAGCCAGTATGCGACGACCAGGAACCGGCCGGCGATAAATGCCGATACGTCAAAAAACAGGCGGCCGAATCGGATGCGGAAATAGATCCTTCCCGCGGAAAAAACCCCCTTTTCACGCCGCATAACCTCCGAAAAGCGGAAATCGGTTAATCCGCTCTCGATAACGGCATCGCGAACGCGATCGAAAAACTCAAGCGGGGTGCAATCTACGTCCCGCAACCGTGCCTGCCATCGGGCTAATAACTGTCCGTCTATCCGGGGCATATCGTATTTAACGCCTTTCCCGCCCTTCCCTGACAACAGGCGGGCGGCCGCCAACGACAGGGCGATACGGGTTTAGCCTTGTCGGGTGCCGCTCTCTCTGAAACACGATCTGGCCCGCCCGCCAGAGGAGACGGAACGGGAATGTGACCGCGTAAACAAGGGTCTGAAAGATGACCCCTTGCATGTCCTCGAGCCACCTTACTTTCGGGAAAAATAGGCGGAGAAGCGAAGAGGCTAAGAATGGGACCAGAAGCACGCTAATCATCTGGGCCCAGAGCGGCAAACCCAGCCAAAACCAGACGACGTGATTAAACCCGATGGCGAGCAATATGGGTCCCACGATTAGGAAGATCAACAATTTGTAGTAACGGCTGGGGTCGGCCTGCCCGAACATTACCAAAAGGCCAAAAATGACGATTGCGAGGAGCAGTATTGCGGCTATCATTAAGTAATCCTCTCTTCGCAATCACCATCCAGGATCAAAGCGATCCTTCGCTCGGCACGCTCGGATATGGAACACCTTTTGGGCACGCGGAAGCGATTTCCGTACTGGCTCGTAAACGCCGGGTTTTTGTAGATTAGACTGGCCGGTAGAGACGAAACGCCGGCTTTCGAGCCGTGACTACTCAGCCAATCGACAATCCCTCTTGCGGTCGCGCCCCGTTTTAGCTCAACGACAAAGCTAAAAAAAGATGGCCGGATGCTCGCTTGCTCAAACTCTATCGGCTCCGTCAGGCCGCTACTGTTCAAAAGCGCGATAAGGCGAAAATGAACCTCCTGTCGAAGCTCAAGTTTTTTTAGCGAATCCTCAAAAATGGCGTTTGCCCAGATGGCAGCAATGGGGTGGATGCGCGTGTTTATCGCAAATTCATTACAGACACCGAGGCCCAATTCACGCTTCTGTCTCAACGGGTGCTGCGAAAACCACAGCAGTTTTTCATAGAGCTCCGTATCATTGGTAACAACCGCACCGCCCTCACCGCACGATAAGGTTTTCGTCGCGGTAAATGACAGGGCGATTGCATCCGCTAGATGGCTTGCCGGCCTTCCGGAACGCGTAGCCCCGAACCCCTGTGCCGAATCCGCTATGTACCACAGCCCGAACTTATCCGCCGCATCACGCAGGGCGTGTGTATCGGATGGGTTCCCAAGGGCATCGATGGCAAGGATCGCCTTCGAATTTCCGGCTATACTCTTGGTTATATGCACGGGATCCAGCGTCAATGTCTGCGGGTCTGTATCGACAAAGACGGGGCGGTTGCCCAATGCCAGCCACCCAGCAAGGCTTCCACCAAAGCTGATTGGCGACGTGATAAAGTCCGAACCCGCTAGTCCCAAGGCGAGAGCGATCGCCATGAGACCGGATGTCCCGCTCGCGACGCAAACAGCGTGTTTTGCTTCGTAGTGATCGGCAATCTTTCTCTCAAGCTCCCAAACTGCCCCGCTTCCTATCATATGTCCGTGGGCAGCCGCCGCCTCGCCGGAGCTTTGCAAGTAGGCAGCGATCTCCCTATTCAATTCTTGGTCGCCCTTAAACATTTGCACCCTCCCTCAACTCTTCGATCTTCCGATCCAGTGCTCTTTCATTTATGTCGCCATTCGTTTCGTCCACAATCCCCTTAAGATATTCCGGAAAGCGGTATTGATCCGGCCGCTGACCGTTCCACGGTAGAAACGACCGGGAGGTGGTGTGCCGGATGGCCTGTAGATCGGCGTATATGCTCGAATAAAAGTCACTCGGCGGGCATAGATCGTGAGCTGCAAAAAGGACGATCCTAACGTCGATCACATTTCTCTCGGAAATAAGAAGGGTATTGCTGAGAGCGCTTCGTATGTGCCGGGGATTCGCGCCTTTCGAATAGAATATGTCGGCGGCTTCCACCATTTTCTGATCATCGATGGGAAGATCGCAGCCCGGTGTAATTCGCTCGGCCGTCGAAGCGATTATCGCTTGAAAGTCCTCACGAAGGGGGAAAAGCACTGGTATGACGACGAACCGGCTCCGCATCGCTGCGCCCATGGCCCAGATACGGTTCGTCGTCGCGATCAGGAGCGAACGGCCGCGCCGAGTCTCATCTGAAAGGGACGAGAGGAGTTCGGCAGTAACCGCCCGACTGGCACCTGAATCCCCGTTGAATTCGCCCCGTT
The DNA here is from genome assembly GCA_041749555.1 of Pyrinomonadaceae bacterium. Lineage (GTDB taxonomy): Bacteria > Acidobacteriota > Blastocatellia > Pyrinomonadales > Pyrinomonadaceae > OLB17. The sequence goes on from JBGTBC010000308.1 coordinate 5,794, forward strand.
CAAGGGGAAAACTTTCCGTGACCTCGTCGCAAAACGCGACGTTTGGCTCCCACTCGCGCAGCGCCTGCTGCTGGAGACGGGCCTTTCGCTCTGTCTCCCCGACAATGCCGCCCTTTGGCGACAACATCTGGTATGCCGGAACCTGTCCCTGATGTGCGACCTGGATGGCAAGATCGGTTTTTGCCGTGCCCGGGGCACCTGTAAGGAGTACATTTGCGGCCATCGAGGAGTCGCCCTTCAAAAGCCCATTGCTAAACCGACGGAGAACTGCCTGGGGAATCTCGATGTTGCGTCCTACTAGATTCAGGCCGGCAACCCGCCGCGTATCGAGCGGCACGAGCGTTCCCTCGGACAGCTGCTCGACATCACGATTTTTCTGTTCAGCGATCTCCTTGGAGGTCAAAGGTCGTCCGCTGCGGTGCGATGCCCGAAGAAGATTCTCGAGCGAGCGGTTCGGCGTGTTCACCGAAAGTGCGACGATCCCCTCCGCACCGAGACCGTCTTCAAAAAGGGCCTCGTCATACAGATCGAGCGCGACCGAGACGAATTCCTGCTTTTCGTCCTTTGAAGGCTGAGGCAACCGAATGTTCCTAAGTCCACCCCGGATAAGCTCATCGATATACTCCGGGCGGCCGTGAAAGATCAAAAGGTTGCCGCTGTCTCGGAGCGCCAGGCTTTGCGACATGATATGGACAAGCTCGATAACCGCCAACTGGGAGTCCGATTGGCTTCCCGCAACCGAGCACGGCACGAAATGCTCTGTGAACTCAAAGGCAAAGGCGATCCGCATTTTTCGTCCATCCTGCCATTTCAGCTCTTCGCTATTCGACCGCATGAGGGCAGCTGTAGCGCGGACTATCGAGACTATCTCGCGGTCGTCCTTAGGTATGTCGGTCAAACCACTCTTCTTCAAAGCGTCGCGAACAGTTTGCCGGTCTTCTTTTGAAGTGATCCATTTCTCGAACGAGTTCAGGCCGTTGGCGATCGAGTATGAAAGGAATACCATTCCAAACTCGTGAAAAAGAGCTCTACGAAGCGCCTCAATCAGCGGTCTGATCCGCCCGCCGTCATTGACAAAGTCGTACAGGCTTCGGCCTCCCGCGAGCAAGGCGCCGTATCCCTCGCGGTAAGCATTCAAAATCGGCTCTATGGCTGACATGGATATCACCTCTTCTGCGATATAGCCTGAGACACCTGCAGCTTGACCTGCGGTTTCTGAGCCGCGCGATTTAGACGCTTTCGCCTTTCCTCGTTTTCAAGCTTGGATCCGCGGCTTCGTGCTGCTTTCGATGTATCTTTTACCGACGCCGGCCGCCTCCCGGCAAACATCTTAGCAGCGGCGAGTGTACAGATGCCGCCCGTTCCTTCGCGTTTTGGTGGGCCGCCGAGCGAAACACCTTCGGCCTCGAGTGCCGCGTGAAATTCATCGAGGATCTGGTGACATGAGTTATCGTTGACGCCGAGGACCTCGGTCTCGATCTTCACATCTCTGTTCTTTGGAGTGTCAATCTCAGTCACGAGGGTTCGTCCTTTTGCGTCTGTCGCTGCAAATCGTATGACGCCCGAGCGGAGGCGGCTGGGCAGTGCTTCGATCTTCGAAAAACCGATCTTCATGGATGCTCTTTGACACGCGTCTTTCACAACACCAGCGAACACGGCATGATGCCCGTTGTTTATGGAGCTTGATAGATCCTTGCCGGCCAGTTCTACCTCGTTAACAGTTGAAGCTTTTTTCAGTGCTTCGAGCTTCTGCGAGAGGCCGACCTCGTCCGACGTGTAGAAAGGCTGCGACGCGATTTCCGCCATGATCTGCTGCTTCGCTTCCTCGACATTATTTGGACGGGGAAACTGACTTGAAAATGGCTTGAACGCTGACCGGATCTGCGACAGCGATTTGATCGACCTTATATTTGCGTGATCGGTCGCTATAGCTTGCTGACGAGCGAGGTTACCCGCCACGGGGCCGTATTTCTCAAGTGTTCTGCGAACCAGCTTGGTTCCCGCCGGAAGGATCACGCTCCTCACTACGGCTGCTGCGATAAGTCCAATTATTGCTGACATTGTTTTTCTCCTTGTTTTTACCGACGAACTTCGTCTTCGCCGTCTGTGTCGTAGCCAACACCGGGATCGTCCGTGTCGGTTTCCGAACTATTATCGTCTCGTGTTCCTTGTTGCTGATCCGCGGATTCCGGGCCGGCGTTAGGAGCCGGCTCCGGCTCCGGCTCGGCAGGAGGTTCCCGGCCCGGGTTTGGTTTTGTTCGCCTCTGAACGGGCGGATCCTCGATCACCTCGTCCTCGTATACCTCATTTACTACCCGGCGCGTTCTCGCACCAAACGGCACAACGGTAGGTTCCCCGGTCGCACCGCCGCCGTTTTCCCGGTTGCGATAAGCATCGTAAAAGTTGCGAAAGCTGGATTCGACATCGCCTGTACCTTTGCCCACAGAGGTTTCCAGCCGATCGCGGCGGCGGCGAAGAGGCACTTGCCCGATTTTATAGATCCCGTAACCCAATCCCTTCATCATTCGGCCACCGAAAATCAACACGAAGCCGTGAGCTGCCAAGGCGATCACCCCGCCAGTGATAGTGGTGAATATCAGGGCGTTCCGGGTTGCAGGGCCTATAATTTTTGTCGGATCGGTCGAGAGCAGCCCGGAATTGATGAGCGAAAATCCTATCACCGTCAGCGGCATGGCCAGACAGACGAGAACCGCAATTGCAGTTCCCTTAAAGCTCCGTCGCTTGCCCTTCAGACCGAAACCTGAGCATAACTCTATGCCGACGAAAGCGATTGAAAGGAGAATTGTGCCCACCGGGGCGACCCAGGCCCGCGCGCCGAACGTCGTTTCCGCAGTCTTGGCGAGCTGCGGGCCAACGGCACCGAGAAGAAATATATCGATAAAAATAGCAAACGATAAGGCCAGAATCCACAACAAGTGACGCGCGATAGCATTAGCGCCAAGATTGCGATACTCGTCGTTTCTCTCTTCCCAATTGGCTTCGGATGCCTCGACAAGTTCGAGAGCTTCGCGGTCCTCCTCCAGTTGTTGTGTCCTCTGCTGCACATCGCGGAGGTTGGCACCGTTTTTTTCTCGCTCCCTTTTCGCCGCCTTTTGCCCCTGCTTCGCTTGCCGGTCCCGCCGAATCCGTTCGGTATCGGCATTCATGCGAGCCGCTCGATCTCGCCTAGCCATATTTATTCCTCCTTGAGCTTCCTACTGCTTGTCACATTTCTTACGGCCGAAGCAAAATTCTGGAAACGGGTGACCTCTAACCCCGCCAACGTCTTCACGTCTGTCGTTGTGTTAACCCAATAAAAGTGTGCGCCGCTTTTAAACACGAATCGGGGGCGCTTTCTGGTGTCTATCGCGTCGGAGACAACTATCAGATATTTCTCTGGTTTTGTGTTCCAAACACTGTCGCTCTCCGACAGGAAAATATCCGCGTTGTTTATGGCCGAATTAAAATCGGTCCCGCCGGCCGGAGCGCGCGCTAGAAGCTGTCTCATCCGAGCGAGAAACTCGTCAATTTTAGGCGTCATTTCCGTCCTGGTTTTTTCGGTCTGTTTTTTGGCCTCGATGAGCTCTGCATGATACGCGGCTGTTCGATCGCTGAATTCGTACTCTTCTTCCCCTTGCGTTTTGACGGGTCTCTCGGAAATCGAAGGCGGCTCAGGAAAGAAGAGATGCTCCGGACCGGCACCCAGATCTTCGCGGATGAAGAGCACGCTGAGTTCACCGCCACACTCTGACAACCGATCTATCAGCGGCTGAAACTCCTCGGCCTGAACCTGCTGCGTTCCAGCCGTCTTCATGCTGCCCGACTGGTCAATCAGCGTGACTTCACGCAACGGAGCTCGACAGACTTTATTTTCAAATTCCAGAAGCTCGGCATACGAGAAGCCGGGCGATGAGGGCTCGCTCATACAGGATGTGAGCAAGAGAGAACTTGCCAATACTAGTGAGCCCGAACGGGTCGTTAAGAGATTGTTCATAAGATCCTGCCAACCCACCCAATACATCATATCGGGTGCTATTAACATGTAATATAAATACCGCAGTATGCTATGTCAATAGCATACTGCGGTATTACGTTAAAAATGTTAAATTTTCTGAATAGATTAATCACTTGTTTTCGAATACTATTTGTTTGTCGAGCAATGCAATGCCCACAATATTTCGGCTGGCGACTGTCCGAATTGGTAGATTCAGGAAAATTATTGATGTCGAACAAACAGATCTTTATCAACCTTGATCGAAAGATTTCAGATGAAATAAAGGAAAAGGCCGCACGAAAAGAAAAGAGAAGTCTTAATTCGTTGGCCAGAAAACTCATCGCCGACATTCCGAATGAAAGGTCGGCCCTGCTCGAACTGGGAGCTCATCTGCGTGAGGCGGATCCTTTTTCGTTACGGTCTACGGATCAGATCTCGTCAACTATTCGCATTTCCGAGGAAGAGCTTTGGGATCTGAAAGAAAAGGCTGCGAAAGCTAGAATGAATCCGCGGGAACTTGTGGTCTGCCTTTTAGAGGAATGGAATAGCGAACGTTCCGCGTCGATCCCTGGAGCAAGCGAGAAAAAGAATGTTGTCAAAAGAGCTTCTTGACGTCGTCGGAAGATATATTTCTGACGACAAAAGAGAAGTCCTAAAAGAATCATATAGTTCCGTAAAAGAAGCCCTAACGGACCTCTATCTTGTCGGCGTCGAGCTTCAAAGCGGCTCGCAAGGGATGACTTTAGCGTATCTCCAGGACCTTCATAATCGTATCAGCCGCGAATACGGCCTAAATGACAAAGAAGACTATGAACTAATTGATTTCCTGGTTTGTTTTGAGCTGGGGTTCAATGACAAAGTCGCTCCAGTGGTTCGGGAACGTCAAAAATTGAAAATGGTTTTCGGCGGCTTGATTTTCGCCGCTCATCGCTTTGCGGGAATCCCACCGGTCCGCGCGGCCAAGACGATCGTCACCGAAGCCGATATCTGTCAAGAACTGTCCGTCGCTCAGGAGGCCCGCTGGCAACTCGATTTCCGCAAATGCTTTGGGATCCTGGACACGCTGGAAAACTGCATCAAGGGGTCACCACTCAGTTGGGTTTCAAAGCAGTATTGGTCCGCAAACGTCTCTGATCTTAAAGTGGAAGCATTGTTTACGACCAGCAACATAGCGAACCATGGCCGTGCAGTCGCTTTGGCCGACGCCGTAGTGAACGACTGGGGAAAACAGAGAAACTATGTGAAATTGGCTCACTCGTATTTAAGAAAAGCGGTGTTGTATCGGCAGAGAGCTTTCCTGGACGCAACTCCAAAGCCGTCCTTAGTCTCGTGTTTGGATACCATGCTCGAAGCGGAAGAAGAGGTCACGAAGCGATTAGCCGCTCAGAAGGATCAGGAAGCAATACGTACGCTTTTTAGCTTATATATCGAACTCGCCAAAGCTCATGCCCAGACCGGAATGATTTCCCAAGCATGGCGCTTTTTTCATTACGCCGATAAACAATTTAATTTCGTTGCCGATTTATCTGCGAGGCGTTACCTGGACCTGGTCCGGGCGAAAGCGGTGATATTGGCGGAACAAAATCGCGTTCGTGATTTTTATGAGATAAACAAGGTGGAAGAGTGTATCGACGAAATGCAACAGGCCATCGACACCGCCGAGCGACGTTTCGCCAACGATCTTGTCCTTCGCGAAATACTCACCAAGGATCTTATACCCCTTTTGGCTTCCCTTGGTAATTCTGGTAAGGCTTCTTGTAAAGAGGCCGCCCAAAATCTCCTTCGAGATAGCTGGCAGACCGCCAGGCAGCTCAAGTTATTTCACCAGATGAGAGGGCTGAACTTTATCGCCGCTAAATATTCTCTGCACCTTGAGGAATGACCATAATTAAGTAAGATGGTTTTGATCTGGAGCAACATCGAGCGGGTTGAAAAAGGGGCCATCTTTCTTCCTCTATTTCGGGCTTTCTGTCACTTTTCTAGAAGGGAGATCAATTAGTGGTACGTTCTCGGCTACGCGTGTTCTCAGAACCATCCCTTCGAAAAGAAGAAGACGCAAACTGAAGCGAAGAAAAAAACATTTTTTCGCTTATCTAAATGTAATACGGTCGTTTTAATCATGGTGAATGACAATGCTGCCACCTCCAATTATGGTGGGGGGCGTTGCGTTGTCACCGGGTTCGCCTGACACCTGATTGTCAAAGATGACACCGCCTGACAAGTCGTCCCAAATCTTCAGCCTAAACCAATCAGATCCACCACCACCGCTAACCTGTGGATGTTGATTCTTCAATAGCTGTCGAGTTCGCGCCTCGGGTGACCCAAATCGGGTCGTGTGACCTTCATTGCTGGTCGTCCATTCAATTAAATGTGAGCCTGTCGAGTTCCCGCTATCAAGATCTTTTTTCACGGCAATTAATCACCCGCGGCAAGTGCCTCCCTGTTCTCCACCATCAGTTTTCTCTCGATTGGGAATAAACGTTAAGGATAAAGAAATCTTAGAGTAGAACACTACGTTTTAATTATGGAGCTATAAATATGAATGAATTGGTTAGAAACATAACAGATGCGGAATTCGATGACTACGTGTCTAACTCAGACAAGCCCGCCCTCGTGGATTTCTGGGCGCAATGGTGCGGGCCTTGCAGGATGCTCGCTCCGACCGTTGATGCAATTGCGGCGGTTTATAAGGACAGAGTCGGTGTATTTAAGATGAATGTCGACGAAAACACAAGGGTACCACAGGAATTAGGTGTGCGCGGGATCCCTACATTAGTGGTTTACAAGGGGGGCTTCGAGCAGGAACGAATTGTCGGGGCGGTTACGCAGGCGGCAATTTCAAGGGTAATTGACAAATATGTCTGATAGAAAATTGGGCTTAGATAACGCTAACAAATATCTGGCTTAGTGACGGATGGAGAAAAATATGAGTAAAGGACTGAATATTGCTTCGTGGATCGTACAGGCGCTGGTCGCGGGATTGTTCATGATGATGGCCGTGCCAAAGTTGATGAGCGATCCGGAAATAGTAGCCAATTTTGCGAGATGGGGAATGCCCGACAAGATCTATTTAGTGATCGGAAGTTTCGAGATTCTGGGAGCTATAGGGCTGTTGATTCCGCGTACATCGACCTATGCTGCGATTGGCTTGATACTGATTATGGTCGGGGCCTTATTTACGCACATTACTCACAACGAAATGATGATGGCCCTTATGCCACTGATGGTTATGATGCTGTTGATATTTGTCGTATATGTGAGAAATCCTTTTAGAAAATCGGCCGTATCGCGGGGCGGAGTTTGAGACAAACATTTATCGGCCAGAAATGTAATTTCCGAACGATTAGGTTGGCGATCGTTAAGGGATGGAATGACCTGTAGCATTTCCGTTGCTAGCAAGCACTTCGTGATTACGATCGTGCTCGCCGTATTCCTGGCGACCGCGTCCTATCCTACGCTCGCGCAGGGTCAGCATCCAGTTTCGGCTGGCGTCAGGCCAACGGACCGACAGGCGGCCGTCGAAAAAACATGGAAATTGCTCGACGAAGTCCTAACAATGTCGTATCCGGAACTCTCTGGAGATGATGTTGTTGTAAAAGCATTCAGCAGCGAAGAAGACTTTTTCAAGGCCCGCTTTTCTTTCGGACGTTACTTGACGTTCCGGCGATTGAAAATAATTATTTTTGTTAACCCTGAGGTTTTCCGCTTAAACGCCCCGGAGGCGGGCCTCAAGTCAATCCTGGCACATGAACTGGCTCATGCGCTGTATTTCAAGACCAGGAATCGATTGAAATTGCTCGGTCTCGCTAGGATGACATGTGGAAACTTTGCTGCGGGATTTGAACGCGGAGCCGACCTGACGACTATTTCGAGAGGATATGCCGATGGACTGATCGAGTACAGGAGCTGGCTTTACAAGAACATTCCGAACAGGAGCCTTTCGAAGAAACGTCGAAACTATTTTTCACCCGAGGAGATAACTGTTTTGAATTCATCCCTTCAAAAGGATCCGGCCTTGCTTGAAAAACTAGAAAAGAAAATTCCCCGAAATTTAACTGAGTTGATCGTAACTACAAGGTCTATTAAGACACAGTGAATCCGGCAGTTAGCTACAGACACTGAGAAGATTTGAACGCGATGGCACTACAATCCCAAACCATAACTAGATCTAGGCTTCCTAATCTCGATGTTTCGACCGATCGTTACGAAGTCCGGTTTGCCCAGACTCAAAAAGACATCGACTCGGCCCTGAGGCTTAGATACGAGGTTTTCAACCTCGAACTGGGGAATGAGCAACCGTCGTCAGATCTGGACGGCTTGGAATTCGATAAATTTGATTATCAGTGTAGACACCTCATCGTGATTGATAGAAAGACCAGAAGGACCGTTGGAACATACAGGCTGAACTCTATTGATGCTGCAAGCAAGGTCGATGACTTTTATTCATTCAGCGAATTCAGTATCGAAGATCTCCCAAAGGACGTTTTGATAAATGCAGTCGAGATCGGGCGGGCATGCATTTCATACGATCATCGAAATACCCGAGTTCTTTTTCTGCTCTGGAAAGGGTTGGCGGCGTTCATAAAGGAAACGGATAATCAGTTCCTGTTCGGGTGCTGTTCGATCTTTACTACCGATTGTGAGGTCGGCACAGACGCCTATGAGCATCTGAAGAGGGGAAAGTTCTTACATAAGGAACTAAAGGTGCGGCCGCGGAAAGAAAAAGCCTGCAGGTTAACCATAGGGCGTAAAAATAGGAGGTCGGTAGATCTGGAGCTTCCGAGCCTCTTTAATATGTACCTGAAGATCGGTGCAAAGATCTGTGGAAAGCCTGTCGTTGACCATGCATTCGGGACGATTGATTTTTTTGTGATCTTTGATGTGCAAACGCTGAACGAAAGATACAGGCGAATATTCTTTGGTGATTTTCAAACAACGGTCTCCTCGACAAGTTCAAATTTAAAGTCTTTGTCGACCGAGACCACGGTCGAGCAGCGGGTGCCGTAACCGGGCGTTCGAATAAATATCGACGAAAGTGCTTTTTCGCGTTCGTAGCCGATACCGGTTTCGGGTAATTCCGAATCGCTGGCCAAACTGTCGTCCCGCAAAAATTGGAAACACGCTTCGGGCGAGAAACGTGGTCCGAGTTGCTCTTTGAGGAATGATTTTCCTTTTAGAACTTTTGGCCAGGGCGTGTCGAGAAGGTGATTGCTCAGCCCATAGATCCCCGGCGAAAGTTTCCTGATTTCCGCCGTTCGATTCGAATAATAATATATCTCGTTTTTAGTGGAATTGATCTCGCCAACCAATAAATTGAATCCGGAATATTCATTTGCAATATTGGCCACTTCGTCCAAATACCGAAGCGCCGAGCCTCTCGTTTTTAGAAAGTTCGCAACGAGATTTCCCCGCGATCGTTCTCCTTTTGGAGCCGCTGGATCGCGATAATTAGTCACGGCGGCGAATTTTCCAGTTTCATTCACGCCAAGCCACGTTCCCCCGCCGACCAAATCGCGCCCCGCAAATATCCCCGGAAAGTCTGTCCAGTTTTCTGCCGCGGCTGTCGGTCGGTCATAGAACTCATCCCTATTTGCTATCAAGATTAGGGGGAATTCTGGATCTTTCTGATATACAAAAAACACAACGCACATGGCCTTTTTTCTAAGCGACTGACGGTCCTGACGCCACCGGCCCTACCTTGGCGGCGTTCTTGAAAAATACAAGTTTGAAAAGGTCTGCGATCGGCGTGGGCGTGACACCTGACGCACGGTTTTGCGATCCGATCTCAAAGGCGATAGCCCACTGGCGAAACAAAATTCGATATGCTCCCCAAAGCGAAAATCTCTTATCGTAAATATTGGTCGATTCGGACGTAACACCATTCAGCTCAACAATCTTGAAATCTTGGCCGGTCATCAGATCGTCGAACGATCTTGCCCGGATGTCGAATCTCCCGAAATAAAAACCACTGAATCCCCGGCATATCTCGTCAATAGTCTGTTCGAGCTTTGGGGTTCTTAGCCATCCGCCGTCGACAAAGATCGCTCCACGGGAATGAGTTCCAATGTCGACGATCTGAATTTCCTCGCCGTCGGCGGGAATATCCTCGAGCCTGTCGATATTCTGGTCCAGATACTTCCGAGCCAGACAAACTGTTCTTGGATCTCGAAGGATGAGTGTTTCAAGGTCGCTTTTCCCGTCACCAATGAGCGTTGGAAATCGTTTTTCGGTGATCGAGAAAATCTCGCCTTTCGCTGCTTTCGGATATCGAAAATAGAAAATACTGGCTTCAACACCATCGGCGAATTGCTGAAGGATCGACTCGGTGGAGAAGTCGCTAATTTGTTCTTCCAGTTCCCGTAAGCTGTGAATTATCCGGACCCCTTTACCTCGCTCCCCCGCGTTGGGTTTAAGAACGACCGGAAACTGTAGATTGTTTTCAGCAATGAACTGAGCGGCTTTTCGCTGGTTGATGCTTTTCTCTTCATTGGTGGAGAGCAAAGTGTGATGCAGCATTAAAGGTAAAGCGGCCGCGGACAGCCGCAGTCCTAAGTAGATCTCGTTTTTTGATTCGCCAATGAACCCGCCGGCCTGAATTGCCGGATTCGCCAACGTGAACACGGTAAGACTCCGATATTTAACAGCGAGAACCAGAACATATAGTACGACTGGAAAATAGAAGATGCTCAGCGGCCAAAACTCCCAATTTAACAGCCGTTTCAGGCGCCCTATAAACAGGCGACGTTTCTTCCAAACTGAAAAATGCAGGATTAGCTTAAGAGCGGCGAACGCGCCAATTATTCCGATGATCAGTCCGCCTGAAACGAAGGTGTCCGAAGCGTAGGCGGCCGATGCAAAAACCATTGGCGTCCAGATCACGGACGCGATAAAGAAGTAAAGCGCAAACTTGCCAAAATGGGTCCGTAATGCACCGGCGGCCAGATAAGTCGGAAGACGAAGGCCCGAAACGAAGCGGCTTAGAAAAATGGCCGTAGCACTACGTTCATTCAGCCACTTCGACGCCTTCGATACTGATTTCTCAGAAATAAATCGCTTGATGATCTTAGATCTAAGAAACCGATTACCGAAAAGCCTTCCGGTCCAATAAAGCAGGATGTCACCCACGAATATCCCGGCGAAGCATGCGGTCAGCCCGACGGCAAACGAGATCCTTCCCTGACCTGCGAGCACTCCGGCCGTGACGGAGGCGGCATCCTCGCTAATGAACGTCGCGAAAAAAAACAAAAAGAAAACAGCGAGGGGCGAAAGCCCTGCGACGGTTTCAAGATCCAGCAATGACAATATTTCGGGCATTAATCAACTGAACTCAGGTCTTTAGCCGCCTTATCGACGGTAGCTTGAGAGTTAACGTCGGCCCAGAATCTTAATGTTGAGGTGGCGACACCAAAACCATAGGAAACCTCTACACCGCAAGCTTTTAATTTCTCCGCAACCAAAGCATGATGATGGACTGTGTGGCTTTGAACGAACTCTAACTCGCGTGCAACGCTTGAGTTGTGCCATATCTGATCGTCGACTTCCGAACGCACTGCCACCGAGCTGCCGAACATTTCATTAGGAATACAACCCATCACGGTTATCAGATCTTTGATTCTGGCAATCGCATATCGGCGATCCTGCTCAAAGCGTGACTGACGCTTGCGAGCGGTGTAATCAATTTTTCCAGTTCGCAGTCCTGATAGGAACCTGCTGGCAATATCGAAATTATGCCTCATGTGAGCCCCGATACTACCTCGGGACTCAAAGTCCAAAGTGTATATCCGGCATTCCAAGGATTCGATGAGATTGGAGGCACGAGTAAACTCGTCGATCGTGCGTTCCAGAATGAAGTTCGTCGTTTGTGCCGCAAAATTATGTCCAAGCATACAGTTTCGTCCCCATTACATATCAACCCCTTATGTAAAGAGGCTTAATTGTTGCGAAATTATTCCGCGCTTGTCGAAAGTCCGGTTATTGCGTTTACCGAAGACGAAGAGCCAGTCCAAATACTCACCCGATCCAGTTTTATGGGGTATCCCCGGGCAAAGTACGCCTAGCGGAATAATTTTTAAGTTAATCTGCATATTCTTGTCGAACGGGCTGTTTTGGCAGAAGTGGAGAAATATTGATGAGGAATTCAAATCTTAATGATCTTGTTGGGACCGGTAAGCCCAAACCAGGTGCAAGCGAGCATTGGAAAATTCCAATGCTGCTGCTCAGTTTGTTGCTTATGATCTTACCGGCAACGAATATTTATGCCCAGGCCCCTGCGTCCAGCGGCCAAGTAAAGCTTTCAGAACTCAGAGAAATCCTTGCTGAGTCAGAAGATGCTGATGAGCGAGCAAATGCAGCACGGCTTTTGGCGCAATTAGGCGATCGGCGATCGATAAAACTGTTGATTCGATCAATGAATGATACCGACGCTAATGTTCGCGAACAATCGATCCTTGCTCTAGGGCAGCTTAGAGCTAAAGACGCGGTACCCTCGCTGATAGGTCTGTTGAAATCGAGCCCAGATAGAAGAACAAAGGCTGCATCTGCATTTGTTCTTGGCCTCATTCGAGACCGCAGAGCTGTTGATGTATTGATATCAGAATTGCCATCGGCAGATCCTCTGCTGCAGCGAAACATAACGGTCGCGCTTGGCCTTCTTGGTGACCGGCGGGCAGTTGAACCCCTGCTTTCTTTGCCACACGACCCGGAACATCGGTCGTGTGCGCCGATCGCGATAGCGCTTGGACAAATTAAAAGCAATTTTGTAACCGTAAAGCTTTTTGAATGGCTGAACAGTGACGATTTTGATGTCTGTCCGAATGCCGCAATAGCGCTGGTAATGGTCGGCGGCAGGCAGCAAGTGATTCCATTGATTGGAGTGCTTGAGAACAAGAACGCAATTTCGAGGGGCAGTGCCGCATATGCTCTCGGGCTGCTTAACGACGATCGTGCGGTCGTGCCTCTTATCGCTCTATTAAGTGATCCGGATAGGCGAGTCCGATTAAATACGATCAATGCATTGGGCCAGTTAGGTGACAAAAGGGCTGTGGAGCCACTTCGACGCATACTTTCCGACGACGATCCAGTAGTTGTTGCGCAAGCAACCGGTGCGTTAACAAAGATTATAAACACCAAGATTAACTAAGGTCCCCTTAAAAATCAATGTTATTAGAATGCGAATAAAATGGACCGAATGGACCGAACTAAATACTCTGCCCTATGGCATTTGCCAATGGAATCCGACTGTAGAAACGCTGCGGAAAAAGGGCAGATCATAAGGTTATTATCATGAATAAACAACTAGATAAATATAGATATTGGCCCCTTGCTATCATTATAACGATCATCTTCAGCATCAGCGTCGGATATTCTCAGACGGCGCCCGGCACCCTCAAAGGAGAAGTGATCACAATCGGTCCTGACGGATCAACGCTCAACATCCCGGGAGCGAAGATTTTGTTGTCAGATCCTATGCGGATGAAAGAAACACTGTCGATTTTTGCCGACGATGAGGGCAGTTATAAATTCGAACAAATACCTGCTGGGAGCTACACGCTTGAGACAACAGTCGAGGGATTCGTCTCCGCCAAGAAACGGATATTGATCAAGGCAATGGAAACTATAACCGAAAACATTCAACTTGAAGTTGATGGCGTTTCGGCGAACGTCACAGTCAGCTCAGATGACAACGAGATCAGTTCAACGGAATCGTCTGCTGTCTCGTCGATAACCACCAGGACACTTCAGAACACGCCGCTTTTCGATGAAAAATTCAATGACGCACTTCCGCTGGTTCCCGGGGTCATCCGCGGCCCGGATGGATTGATCAACGTGAAGGGTGCAACGGTATCACAAAGTGGGACACTGGTAGGAAACGCAAATGCTGACGACCCGGTAACCGGAAATGCTTCGATCGATCTACCGCTTGAGGCGGTCGAATCGGTCCAGGTGCATTCGAATCCGTATTCGGCGGAATTCGGTAATTTTACGGGAGGCGTTGTTCAATTGAATACGCGGTCTGGATCGAACAAGTGGAATTACGGGTTTACGAGCTTTTTTCCGCGCCTGAGGATAAGGGATGGCTCGATTCGCGGTATCGAGTCGGTGACGCCGCGACTCAATTTCGGGGGACCGCTTGTTAAAGATAAACTGTTCTTTTTTCAATCATTCGAATATAGATTTATTCGGACACGAGTAGAAGGGTTGCCAGACCCGAAAAGCGATACAAAACTCGAGAGTTTTGATAGTTTCACCCGCGTCGATTACAACTTTAGCGACACGCATCGAATGGCAGGAACATTCATCTTATTCCCGCAGAAGCTGGACTTTATAAATCTAAATACGTTCAACCCTCAGGACACGGCCGCCAATTTTCACCAACGCGGGTGGATGCTGGGGATTAACGATCAGTATGTAACCGCCAAAGGTGGAATTTGGCAAACCACCTTTAGCGTTAAACAGGCGGATGCTGATGTCTTCGGAAATAGCAGGGAGCCTTTTTCTATTGCTCCGGACAGTAATTCCGGAGGTTTTTTTAACCGCCAAAACCGGGAAAGTCGGAGGTATGAGGCCCAGACTATATATAGCGCACCGGTGTTTGAGTGGGCCGGGCAGCATTCGTGGAAGATCGGCGGCGGTTTTGCCTATACAAATTTCGACGGAACAAATGTCAATTCGCCGGTACGCATAGCACGTGCGGACGGAACACTGAATCAACTTCAGACATATACTGGCACCGGTGTGGTCGGACGAAATAAATCGGATGTCGGCCTTTTTATCCAGGACAAATGGACGATCAATCCTCACCTGATGATCGATGTTGGAGTACGGTTTGATCGGGACAGCATTAGCGAGGGCTTCAATTCGGCTCCGCGGATCGGCTTTGTATATTCACCGTTTACAAATAATAAGACCGTCATACGCGGCGGGGTCGGCCTCTTCTATTCAAAGGTGCCCCTAAATGTAGGCGTATTTGAGCAGGACCAGAATGTGATCGTCAGCCGATTTGCCGCCGACGGGGCAACGCAGATCGGGTCAACTCTTTTCAGGAATGTTCTGGAGAATGGTGATATTGAGGCTCCTTATAGTACTGCATGGAATCTGCAATTCGATCGTGAGATTAGCGACCGAATATCGATTCGAGCTGCTTACGAACAGCGCGAATCCAAGCGCGGCTTCATTCTTAACCCGGTGACTGGCTTGCCGGCAGGCGAAGGCATATACCTGTTGGCTAACTCAGGACGATCGAGTTACCGGGAATTCCTGCTTATGACCAGACTCAAACTTCAGGAGAACCGGAACC
>JBGTBC010000309.1:0-2581 GCA_041749555.1 Pyrinomonadaceae bacterium
GAATCCGGAATCAATGTATTCCGGGGTGATATCAAGATTTATAGATTCGCTAATGACCGGTGAAAGGCCTGTGATCTTTGGCGACGGAGAGCAGTCACGCGATTTTACATATATAGCCAATGTGGTCAACGCAAACATTAAGGCCGCTCATGCAACGACGGGCATGGGCGAAACCATGAACGTCGCTAACGGCGAACGTATCACGCTAAATGCGCTTCTGGATGTCCTAAGATCTATAACGGGCAGACCGGTTGTCGAGCCCCGGTACGAAGAGGCCCGGAAAGGAGACGTCAAACATTCTCAGGCTGATAATCGCCGCGCGATCGAATGTCTAAATTACACCGAGTTGGTCGGATTGGAAGAGGGCCTCAGAAAAACGATCGACTGGTGGAAGACCAGTCGATTCGCTAGGTAAAGTTATGTCCTTCGAAATTATTGAAGAGCAAAAGCGGCATCCTCGATCTGCGAGTTGATCTGGATCGTTTTCGTCTTAAAGCTCACATAGGCGGTCATCCCACCGAGATCAAATCTTTGTGAATAGTTTTTCGGCACCGATACACCATCAACCACCTCGTATGCTTTGATCTCAACCGAAGTGGTCACGATCCGCCCACCGACATCGTAGGCTGAGTTATAGCCCTTTATTTGATTCGTCTTCTCGTCAACTATAAAATCCGTGTAGAAGCCTTCGGGCGTAGTGATCCTGAATCCTCGCTGTTTCTTCTTACCGTCGAGTGCGGCAATGATATATCCTTCGTCACCTACTCTAGGCAGAAGCGGAAAACCCAGGCTTGTGACTGGCGGCAGCGAGAATCCCTGGAGCGATGAATAGGTCTCCTTCCCGTCAAAAACCTGCTTCAGACTTTGGACCGCTACAATTTCGAAAAAATACTTGTCGCCGCTGATTGCTGTCGAGAATGCACCGGGCATGGTCTGGTTGAAAACATTCAGATCGACAGACCCTTTCATAACGAGTGTACGGACTTTCTTCAACTTATCTCCACCATGGGCAGCGAGCGTTGCTTTTGCCAATTCCTGGGCCGAACTTGCTGGCGAGCGGCTCGGCGGGGCGGGGCCTGAAGGTCTCGAACCAGAACTACCCTGTCCTAGTACACCACCGGTTAAAATCCCAATCAGAGCAATTATAAAAATGTTCCTTCTCATAAGACTTGTGTCAAGAACCGTAGTGAATTAGGAAAGAAAAGAGATGATGGCCTGAGGCTATCACCTCCTTTCTCTTTTCCTAAGGAGTGGTTTACCAATTAAAACGCGTCTGAAGCTCTATAACCCGGTTTGCCGCGCCGCCGCCGCCGCCGCCGAAGCCCCAACCACCGGCCGTTGACGTGAACTGGCCGAAACGGCTTGAGCTCATATTGCCAACGGGCGATGCGAAATTCACGTTGTTGAACAAGTTTCGAATCTGAACGTTAACGTTCAGGTTATACGGTTTGCGGTTATCGCCGCCAAATCCACCGCCACCGCCCATGCGGCCCATTCCCGGCCCACCGCGGCCGCCACCCATCATGACAGGACCTCCTCCAGCACCGCTCCCACCTGCGCTCGCGGTCCGCTCGGCGGCAGATTTTCCAAAGCCAAAGTTCTTGCCGATCCGCATTGTCACGTTAAAGAAAGACGGTCCTTTTCCATAGTTTCTGGGGATAATGGAATTCGGATCACTCGAACCTATATCACAAAAGGAATATGTCAAGCCTCGCTCATTACAGGTGGTACTCAGCTCACCGTAGGTCGGCCTCTCATTAAGGATACCGTCGCCATTGAGGTCAACGCCGCCCCGTGTGATATTGAACGGACTGCCGGTACGAAAGTTAACAAAAGGACTCAAAGTAATACCCCACGGCAGGATAACATTTCCTGAAACCATCCCACTATGTCGCGTGTCCCCTCCTGCGCGGCCATATTCGCCATCAAAATCGTAAGAATAAGACGGAAAACTTCCAAATCCGTCCGCATCGCTCTTTGAAAAGCCAAGGCTGTAGTTAGCAAACATCGTGAAGCGAGGATTAAATCTCGTCTGGAAACGCACGAACATTCGGTTATCGTTCCTAATTCCGCTCGCCTCATATTGGTAAATGCTTCCCACGGTCGGGTCAGGCCGACGGGCATTCTGACAATCGATCTGGAGCGGGCATACAGGTGCATTAATGTTACGCAATCGACCTACGTGCAGAGTTCTCGAGGTCGTAAAGAACAAAGATACGCTCGACTGGAAGGGCAGTTGGCGATCCACACTGAGGGCCGCCTGCATTGTATATGGTGCCTGCAGATTCGGATCGATCTGACGGATCGTATTCGATTGCGGCAACAGCGCCAGTATCTCGGCAGCCGTGGGGACGTTGGTCACGCCGTCTAGCGTAAATATTGGTTGAGCAAGAAGCTGCATCGCGGCCGCCCGTCTGATCGGGTCCGGATCATTCGCCGTGACGAGCAAATTAAGCTGATTGGTCCCGTCAAAACGGTTTGCGGTCAGCACCGTGTTCTCACTGAATCGCTCGTAAAATATACCCGCACCGCCGCGAAACACGGTTTTAGGCACCGACGCCCCCCCGGCTCCCGGTGACCA
>JBGTBC010000310.1:0-2198 GCA_041749555.1 Pyrinomonadaceae bacterium
CGCGAACTGATCGCCGGGCTGCGTGATAAAGGCACAACCGTCTTTATGTCCACCCACATACTTTCTGACATCGAGGCCCTTTGTGATGAGGTAGCGATCCTCAGAAACGGCCGCCTTGCCGCCTCCGGCGATCTGCAGGAATTGTTGTCGGCAAACGACGAATCGCGCGCTCTGGAGATAAATATCGAGGGGGTAATGGCGGAAAAGGTGCGTGAAAAGATCGAATTCATTGCGGGTGCGACTCTTTTCGCCAAGCCGAACGGCGTTAACATCCAGGTCCTCGACGAGGCCGACATTGACGCTGTCCTGGAGATCACACGCGCAGCGGGCGGCCGCCTTCTGTCCATTCATCCCGTCAAGCAATCTCTCGAAGATCTATTTGTAAATCGGGGATGACCTGACTCTCTAATTCCAATGCAGGATAAAATAGACTCGTTTAATCGGGATTCTTTACTGCTCTGATCGCCGTTACCTTCCAGCGAATATTGGCGCGGTCGTCCTGGGATGTAAATCCGTCAAGACTCAGTGTGAGTGGAATGGTCTCCTCCGGGCCGAGGAGTGGCTTTTGAACAGGTACGACCAGGATTCGCTTTTCCTTTACAACGTCGTTGAACTGCGTGACGACCGCTACATTGACTTCTAGAATGTCGAACGTGCGAGTCCCCCGATTACGAACTTTTCCCGTGATATACATCGAAATTCGGCCCATACCGGTCGGGGATTGCACAGTGCGGTCGTCGGTCGAAATAATGATGTCCTTATTAAGCTCTTCAAATTCCGGCGATCCTTCCTTAAACGACCCTTCCAGCACTTGAACGATCTGGTCTTCCATCGAAGGTGTTCTCGTGAGGACCCATAAAACGGCCCCGATGATGAACGCACCGATGATCAGTCCCACTAAAAAGACTTTGTTAATTCCTCGTTTCTCTTCCTTCGGCTTGAATAGATCGTCCATTAGAATAATTTTACCGCAGTTACCTTTGAAGGTCAGTAATGCAAAGCGTGTAATCCCGGATTAAGCGTTAAACGATTTGGCCACAAATGCACTAATAATTCAGAAGTTAAAAAATTTCTTCGTTTAAGGCTAAGTAATTTCCTGGTTTAGAAATTCGTGCATTCGCAGCTGCTTTTTTCTAAAAACGGAATTCGCGGTAATTAAACGCGATCTACATTCGTTTAGACAAACGTTTCGGCAATAAGTTCCCATGGGTTATGATTCAATCAACCCCCAAATGCCGTCCTCTGAAGCGAAAACTCAAACCATGCCTGTTTACGTCGAGGCTGTCCTTCCAGTGCCGCTGCGGCGTGCCTTTACCTATCGGATACCTCCGGAAATGCAGGGCTTGATCAAGCTTGGCGCGCGTTTAAAACTTCCTTTCGGCAGGCGAAACCTCACAGGTTATGCGGTAGGGCTGCACACAGAGCTGCCCGCCGATGTGGAGATCGACGAATCGAAGATCAAAGACGTGATCGAGATCACCGATGAAGAGCCGATGATCACTCCCGAGATCCTGCGTTTGACACAATGGACGGCTGATTATTACGCCAGTTTTTGGGGCGAGATGTTAAAGGCTTCCCTGCCCGCCGGGATCAATTCTGAAAAAGTCCGGCCGAAACGCCGAAAAGCCGTAAGACTGCTCGACGAACCTACCGACGACAAACCCCTAACCGACCAACAGCAGAGAATCATTGAGCTGCTCACTGCCAGCGGCGGCGAAATGCTGTTTACGGACGTTCTCGAACGTGCTGACACGGGCGCGTCACCGCTGAATACGCTTGCAAAACGCGGTATCGTTGAGGTCTACGTTCAGGACGTTGATCGGGATCCTTTGGCCGGTGCGGCCCTTCCCATTTATGAGAACCTCACACTTACCAGCGAGCAGCAGACGGCACTTGATGCGATAACAGCGGCCCTCGAAGAAAAAACATTCAAAGCCTTTCTGCTTCACGGTGTCACAGGAAGCGGCAAGACCGAGGTCTATATACGAGCCATGCGTCAGGCACTGGATCTCGGCCGTTCCGCCATGATGCTGGTTCCTGAGATAGCGCTTACTCCGGTATTCTCGCGACGATTGCGTTCGGTTTTCGGCCCGGATGTGGCCATCCTTCATTCCAGTCTCTCTACCGGTGAGCGTTTCGATGAATGGCGTCGAATTCGCCGTGGAGATGCCCGGATCGCCATCGGGACGCGTTCGGCT
>JBGTBC010000311.1:0-6634 GCA_041749555.1 Pyrinomonadaceae bacterium
GACCGAGAAACTGAAACACATCTTTATCGCATCACCCAAGAGGCATTGAATAACACAGCAAAGCACGCAAATGCCGGACACGTTTCGGTCCTTCTCGAACGCCGAGATGAAAGTGTCGTCCTTGTCGTTGAAGATAATGGCAAAGGATTTGACCCGGAGAATAATGGACAGGGCATTGAATCGGGCGGCGGACTCGGACTCATCGGTATGAATGAACGTGCGGCGCTGGTAAACGGTGAAGTTGAGATCGAGTCGTCCATTGGAAAAGGTACGACGATATATGTTCGCGTTCCAAACTCGGAGGAAAAAAATGATTGAGAAGTTGAAGATACTGATCGCCGAAGACCACCAGACCGTCCGCGAAGGAATTAAGCTTCTTGTCAATGCCCAGCCCGACATGGAAGTGATCGGAGAAGTAGGAGATGGCGAAGCAGCTCTTGCCGAGGCCGAGCGGCTCAAGCCCGACCTTGTTCTCATGGATATTTCGATGCCCGAACTTAACGGGCTCCTCGCCACTCGCCGGCTTCGAAACAACTCGCCTGAGGTCAAAATACTCACACTAACCCGCCACACGGACGACGGCTACCTCAGGCAAGTCATAGCCGCCGGAGCAAATGGGTACGTCCTAAAACAAAGCGCCCCAAATGAACTCATTACGGCTATTCGGACCGTCGCCGCAGGGAATTCGTACCTCGACCCGAGCCTCACACGAAGGGTCATGGGCGGTTATGCCTCCCGAACAGATTCCCTTCGCGGCGAGAATAAAGGCGATCTCAGTGACCGCGAGTCGGACGTTTTGCGTCTTATAGCACTGGGTTATAGCAATAAAGAGATCGGTGACCGTTTGGAATTAAGTGTAAAGACCATAGAGGCCCACAAAGCAAATGCGATGAAGAAGCTTGGGATAACCAGCCGTATCGATATCGTCCGATACGCAATATTCCAGAATTGGATGCAGGATACATAGATCGCCCCTTAGGGAAACTCCCTAGTAAACTTCCTCAAGTTCCCGATTTCCCCCATTCTCGCCTTCCTTCATACTTACATAATTGAATCGGTAAAGTGCCGGTCAGGCTAGCTCGGAGGCTACAATCAAAAAGTGGCTGGTTCGATGGTTCAAAGTTGCGGTTAGGCTTAGGACGCTTAGGAACGTTTCTTCATTGAGAATCCGAAGAGTTAAATCATTTCACAAACATCGCTCGACAAATCTTCGACCATATATTCCACAAGATATGTCGATATAACAAGGGGAGAAAAATCATGAGTTTACAAATCATACGTCAGAGAAGTTCGTTTAGTGATATGCGACGGCCGTCGCGAGATACTGTCGTATCACTGATGACGGAAAATGGGATCCTGCATTCACTGTCGCCGGAACTGAAACGCACCATCGCTCCTGCGCTAAAACAGGTGTCCCTAAAGAAAGACGCTTTCTTGTATCGGGAAGAGGATCATCTCGATTTTATATATTTTCCTGAGACGGCAGTCGTTTCCGAGTTCAAGATGCTTGAAGACGGCCGCATGGTCGAGATCGCAGTGACCGGTAGGGAAGGTGCCGTTGGGCTATCGTCAGTGTATGGTGGCACGGTCGTCCAGAATAGTACGCAGGTCACGCAGGCGGGAACAGCACTAAAAATCGATATCCGTAATTTTCAGCGAATGCTCGCGGCCAGCGAGCCATTGCGGAGGCGCCTAAGCCAACTGATAGAAATGTATATTCGTCAGATCTCGCAGAAAGCGATCTGTAATATGTACCACTCGGTCAAGGAACGTCTTTGCACCTGGCTGCTCATGCTTCAGGACCGCTGCGGAAGTCAGAATCTAAATCTGACGCACGAACAGATCGCCCGTGTTCTAGGCGTTTACCGCCCAAGCGTGACATGTATCGCCCAGGAATTGCGTGAGGAACGCCTTATCGACTATTCACGTGGCGGCATACTTATCCGTGACCGCTCGAAGGTCGAACGATCGGCTTGTGCATGTTATTCAGAGATGGGGATCGCTGCCGCTCATTAATTCCGATCGTGCGAGGAGACTAGAAAACTGGATTTTCCGAGTACAGTAAATACTGGGCCACTGGCGGGGCCGATCGGATCGAACAATTTCGTGGAGGACACGTCAACACGACCCCGCCATTACAAAATTTTGGAGATTTTATGTCAAAGGATGTTATTAGCGTAGATGGACAGGACGTTGTAGTTCGCGAAGACACCGCCAAGGCATTTCGGGGTGTGAACTGGGCAATGGCGTCGATGATCGCATTTGTCGTTATTGCGGCGGCTATGTTCATCATATTTTCACTTACCGCAGCAAGCGATGGTGAAGTTAAAACTCCGGCCGAGATCGAGAGAAAATAAAGCCAGGAGTTCAATTTGCAGGCCGGCGAAAAATCTAACTACACATAAATGCTGTCAAGCGGTTTGCAGCTACATCGCCGGCCTGCAATTCCAAATCCATTTTTATACACGTCCTGTCCGGTCAACACTCATACCAAATTCGACCGCTCGGGGCAGGACGGCAGAAAAGGAGGCGAAAGCCTTCTTTTCTACATTCGAGATGCCGCCTCGGCGTCAAGGATAAAGAACCGACTGGCTACAGAAAATAGACAGTCAATGCTTCCGGATTGGAGTCATTGACGGTCTTTTCGTGATGTTCGCAGTTCTGATCGTCTATACTGCTTCAGATTGTGATGTGAAGTTAAAAGCTTTTAACTTCAATGCCGGCAGAACAGCTCCGCCCCCACCGCCGCCTTCCGAGCCACCAACTCGTTCAGGAACGCCGATCATATCAACATTTCCCGGCGCCAGCATCTGCGTCATCGATTGATTGAATCTGAAGTTCTTGACCGGATAGGCGATCTTGCCGTCTTCGATCAGCCATACGCCGTCACGAGTCAAACCGGTCGAACTCGCCGTCCGTGCGTCAGTGGACCGGATATACCAAAACCGGCTTACAAGAATTCCTCGCTTCGTCGATCTGATCATGTCATCGAGCGAAACCGGCGCAGAGCTCGACTCAAATATTGTATTGACCGGGCCAGGCGTCGGTTCCTTACCTTTTTGTTTCGCCCACGAACGGTTGTAGACCAGGTTCTCCAGCACGCCATTCTTTACGAGATGGATCTTCTGGGCCGGGATCCCGCCCTGCGCCGATTGCGAACCGGGAAGATCGGCATTCCACGGGTCGCTGTAAATATTGATCCGATCGTCAAAGATCTTCTCGCCAAGTCGGGTTTTTCCGCCCGGGGCCGAATAAACGCTGCGTCCTTCTTCGGCATTCCTCGCATTAAAGGTATTCGCCAGGTTTCCTAGAAGATCCGCTACAGCCTGAGGCTCAAGAATGACTGTATAGACGCCTGGATCGATCGTGCGGGCATTACTGCCCTCGAGTGCCTTCCGGATCGCTTCGCGGGCTATCCGTCGAACATCCAGCTTGGCAATGTCATAATGGCTTCGCAGGAAATACCCGGAGGCCGAGCCGTCAGGCATTCGTGCGGTGACCGATAGGCTGACACTCGTCATACGCTCAAACTCGAAATTGCCATTCTTCGTCGCCGAGCCACCGGCTTGAGCCCGAGCCTGATGAAAGCCCGCCCCGATCACTTTGTTCTTTTCACATTCAGACAGTATCTCGCCAACGCTTCTAGCCCGAGCGGGTAAAGACAAATTCGCGGTCGACTCAACATATCTCGAGGTCGGTTTGTAAGTTTGCTTTCCCAGTGTCGGCATATACTCCCGGTCCACTGGCGATGTGCGGGCGATCTTGGCGGCCTGTTCGACCATCGCCTTAAGGCTGGCGTCGTCAGTATCGTTCGTCGATGCAGACCCCCGTTTACCTTCAATCCAAAGCGTCACATTAGCCCCACGACTGGTTCTGGATCCGCTCGTAAGTACATTGTTGTTTGCAAAGCGCAGATGCGAATGTTTATCGCTGCTAACACTTGCGGTCGCGTCGTCCGCCGTTACATACGCAAGTATCTTATCGGTAAGTGCCTTTGCGTCTTTCTCTGTCAGGAGCATGTCTATTGGTCCTCCATTTCGCCCGCAGTCGGCGATGAAGCAGTGTTCAATACGTTGATCTGCCTAAACCTCGCGATCGGGCAGCCATGCGAAACCGCATTCGACTGTCCGGGTTCGCCCTTTCCGTCGTTAAATGAGCCCGGCATTAGATATGTGGAACGCCCTCCTAGTCCGTCACAGGCTCCCCAAAAATCAGTAGTGCGTGATTGATAGGCGACGTCACGCAGCATTCCAACGACCTTGCCGCCCTTGATCTCCCAGAAGGTCTGGCCGCCAAATTGGAAATTGTACCGCTGCTGGTCTATCGAGTAGCTGCCTCGGCCGTAAATAAGAATTCCTTTGTCCACGCCGGCAACCAGTTCTCCCTGGGAAATTTCCGTTTTCGCCGGTTGGAGCGAGATATTCGGCATACGTGGAAAAGGCACGCTGCTCCAGCTATCGGCGTGCAGGCAACCGTACGATTTAGATTTTCCTATCAGAGGAGCGAGGTCGCGGGTCGTCTGCCAATCCACAAATACGCCGTCCTTGACGAGATTCCACTCCTGCCCGGGAACACTCTCGTCGTCGTAGCCAATTGTGGCCAAGCCGTGCTGCTGCGTCCGGTCAGCCACAAAATTGACGATATCTGACCCAAATTTTAGTTTTCCCGTCTTGTCCGGTGTTAGGAAGCTGGTTCCAGCATAATTAGCTTCCCAAAGGAGAGCACGGTCAAGTTCCGTAGGATGTCCAACCGACTCATGAATAGTCAGAAAAAGGTGCGATGGGTGAAGTATAAGGTCGTACTTGCCAGGTTCGACGGTTTTCGCCTTGAGTTTCATCACGGCATTTTCCGCTGCCTCGGTCGCATCGGCGGCCCAGTCATGCTTCGACATATACTCATAACCGATCGCCAGTCCCTCTCGCATGGAATTTACGGATTGAAAATCATTAGTCGTCCGATCTATAGCCGTAACAGAAAAACTTGGGTTACCGCGAATAAGGTACTGCTCTATCCTTGAGCCATCAGATGTCGCGAGATATTTCTGCTCATTGACCCAGCCCATCGACGAATTTACAAAGCTAACGCCCTTTATAGCCAGGGCGGCCTCATTAATTTTTAGAAGTGTCTGAACTTTTTCGTCTGCGGAAACGTCAAAAGGATCTTTTTCGAACGAACTTTTCCAATTGGCTTTGACCCTCGGCGTCGGGACCATCTCTACCCGACGACGCTGAATAATTGAATTGGCCTTAGCAATGGCGACCGCTTCGGTCGTAACTCGCCTCACCTCTTCTGCGGTAACTATAGGACTCGCGGCAAATCCCCACGTGCCTTCAACAAGTACGCGAACGCCAAATCCGAAATTCTGGCCGCTTGATACATTGAGCACCTGCCGCTCACGGGTCGAGACATTCTCAAGCCGATAACGGTTAATGCGAATGTCGGCATAGCTAGCACCAAGCCTCTTGGCTGTGGCAAGTGCCGCATCGGCGAGCCTGTCCTTATTGGCATCGAGATACAAACTCGCAGCCCCGTGGGCGTCATAGACCCAGGTCGGCAGCGTAAGGGCTCCGAGGGTCACGCCAGCGGTTTTTATAAAATCGCGTCGAGAAAACGTCATATTTTCCTCACTTTTTGGTAAATAGAATCTTAAACCGGATCGGTGCAGTAATTCTATTAGTAACCCGTTCAGAATGTCAACGAAAGGTAAATGGAACAGTCGCGCTAAAGGCCGTTGTGATCACTCGGCCGTCAGAAAGGGTGTAAGGGATCAAATTACGGTCGCACTATCAGCAATATTTGATCGTTTAGCGGCACGAACAATGGGCAGATTTGATGGCGATCATTTTTAATTCTGGAATCGAGAGGTGAATAAGGGTATTGCATAGTTGAAATAGTAATTTGGCGTTACTCGGCGATCGACCTATCGATCTCTATTCAGTCCAGGTGTGACCTTTGACCTGACTGCATCGTCCGAAAGTCACAGGAATTAGTTCCGGGAATTAGAACCAAATTGGTCACTGAGGGAAGTACCAGGCTAATCGGGGATATGCAGAAAACCGAGGCTGGAAAAGGACTTAAGAAAGTCGATTGTTAAAAGCGATCAAGTATCCGCAAATTTTCTCGTAAAGGATACAAAAAATAGTCGTTAGGTATTGAAGAGTACTAACATTTTGTTTGAGAAATATGCTATAGTCACGCCATAAGCAATTCACTGTAAGACGGTTATGGCCCAATTTGGCCCGTATTCCGTTAAACGGCTTGGACTTAAGCAGCACGTTTTAGGTGCCAAGTCCTAATATGCTCCCCGGAGAGCGCAATAGTTACATGGTTTTATTTTGTTAAGTTTACGAAGCACGGAACGCAGTTTATGGAGGGATCACAAATGAGGGGCAAATTTCAAAGGACGTTTTTAGAACGCCTAAACAACAAGGTATTTTATATTTCAGCTTTAGCTCTAGTGGCCGTCATGGCGACCGGGCTTTATTTAGTGTCTGATAATACAACCGTTTCGGCGCAGAGGGGCGACCTTACGAGCCGAACAGAGAGCAAGGGCAAAGTAGCCCGTGCTGATCAGCTCGCCGTAGCACTTAACTTCGGTTCGGCTTCTGAATACACAGTATTCGGAGCGAAAGGA
>JBGTBC010000312.1:0-3000 GCA_041749555.1 Pyrinomonadaceae bacterium
GTATATGCTTCGATTTTCGCGAAAGGACGACAACGTAAATAGCAAAAAATACGAAAAACAACAGGCCAAGATACAATTGGATATTGGCTACAAGCAGCACCGATGGATCGGCGATCGCTAGGCCGTCAAGAGCGATCCTAAATGAGACCGCCAGACTGAGGTCAAAGGCTGCGGAAATGTGATCAGCGATCTCCCCGCCGGATGTTTGCCACGCGACCGCAAGGTAAACGGACGCAAACCCTGCAAGCATAGCTGTCTTCCAAACAGCGAATTGCAGAACGGGTAAAAGCCAGTTGAGATGCGGAAGGATGATACTCTCCATACCGACAGCTCTAGCCAGGCGCATTAGCGTTCGCACGATCCAATAGTTGGAAGATCGGTAATAGAGTGATCTTGCTCTCTGCCTTGCCGGGCCCGCCAGAGATTGCCGAGCGGTCATTATAATGTCCCTGACGACAAGGCTCACAACGACCCATCCGAGCACCTTTAAGAATAATGCTGCTGCTGATACTTCTCCCATATTCACCTCCGCCCCAGGAAGCCCCCCGGCGAAAGACGGGTAGGGTATTCCGGAGTTGCGAATGATACCGCTCTACAGGATATGATCGCTTTTTAGCTGAAAAAAATGACCGAGAAATGCCGCGGCAACTGTTGTTACGCGGCCTCCGCAAACCGAATGGGTGGAGCCCTGCCGGAAGGGATCGAGAGAACAGGTTGTGTCCCAAGGGAAGTTTGTTTTCGGTAGGTGTGAGGTGCAGGATAAACGAAATTAACGATCTCGTATCGTCCTGCTGAGGCTGCATCGTCTATAGGAGCCTCTCTCTTGATCTTATTCTGGAAACTGACCTTTACGATAAGCGAATTCGAGAGGCTGTGAACTGAAAACGCATACGACCTTTGAGGCTCGCCATGCAAGTCGAAAGGCACTCTTTCCCCCGTACCCTCTGAAACGGGAAACGGGAGTAACTGAATGCCTTCGCCACTGGATAAAAAGCTTCCGGCGAGGACGCTGATCAGCAAAAACCAGCGTGCGATAAACTTTAGTTTTTCGACTCCGTTTCGATTCATCTTAGGGTCTAACTAATGATAACAAACAGTGTGGCTTAAGGGAATATTCTGTTTGGAAAAGATGTGATGGCAAAGAGCCATGGAGGACATGGATTTCTACACCCCTAATCTGATATAAGATCGGAGTAAAGGAGAAATCATTATGGCTATCACACCTTATCTCTATTACCAGGATGCGGGCGGAGCCCTTGAGTTTTTGGCCAAGGCATTCGGTTTCCGAAAATACGGCAAACCAATGAAAGGGCCGGATCGGCGGGTCAACCATGCAGCTATGAGATTGGGCGACCATATTTTTATGCTCGGCAGTCCGGGCAATAACTATCAAAGCCCCAAGCTGCTGGGTCAGGCTACTCAAGCCCTATATGTGGACGTAGATGACGTTGAAAAGCATTTTAAGCGAGCCAGTCGGACCGGGGCTAAGATCATTGAAGAACCCCATGACACGGCCTATGGTGCCCGCCGCTATGGTGCCGAGGATATCGAGGGGCATCAATGGTACTTCGCCCAGTCGAGAGCATCTAGTCTGTAAGCGGAGGCAACACGAAGGCCCCGATGTGAGGCTTATTCGTATTCAGGCAAGTCTGCAAGGCAAGTATCAATGAATCGCGTAGATCTTCGGGAGTAACGATGGCGTCAACCAGGCCTCGGGCGGCGGCGTGTTTGGCATCGAGCTCGCGGTCGTACGTTTGGCGGACCTTCTCCATTTCAACAAGCACCTCAGCGGGCGGCTCTTTGCCTTCTTTTTTGAGCTTTTCGATTTGTGTTCCAAATATCGCCTGCGCGGCGCTGTCGCCTTCCATTACGCCCATTCGGCCCGTGGGGAGCGTAAAGATAAAGTCTGGATCAAAACCCTGGCCCGCCATGGCATAGTAGCCGGCCCCCGACGCGTGATTAACTGTCAGCACCAGCTTCGGCACCTTTGCCGTCGCCATCGCCTCGACAAACCGGGCACCTGCACGGATTATCCCGCTATGCTCGGCCTCCGCCCCGACCATAAAGCCAGAAACGTCCTGGACGAACAGAAGCGGCGTATCGTGGCGATCGCAGTTCTCGATAAAATAAGCCGTCTTTTCGGCCGATTCGGTGTAGACAATGCCCCCGAAACGCGGCGGCGTTCCGGGCTTGCCTTTCACCATTCCCCGTGAATTGGCAATGATCCCGACCAAAATACCGCCGATGCGGGCCGTGCCGCAGATCATTTCCTTCGCGAAATCCGCCTGGAATTCGTCGATACCGCCCTCGTCCAGGAATGTGTTGAGGACTTCGTGCATATCGTATGGTGCACGGTGGTCGTCGGGGAGAAGGTTGTATAGGTTTTGAGTCCCGCCTTCAGGCGGCTTCTTTCTTGCGACGGTGCCGGCTGAAGCCGGGACTCTAAACTGCGGCGGCAGTTCACTGATAAGATCGCGGATCTTTGCGATACACTCCTGCTCGCCTTTGGTGCGATAATGGGCGACGCCGGAAATGGCGTTATGCGTCATCGCGCCGCCGAGGGTTTCGTTGTCGATCGTCTGTCCGGTCGCTCCTTTCACCAGATTTGCCCCGCCGAGGCCCATAAACGACGTGCCCTCCACCATGAGTATCACATCGGAAAGAGCCGGCAGATATGCACCGCCCGCAACGCACATTCCCATCACGGCCGAGATCTGAGGCACCTTCAGATACCTGCGCATTATCGAGTTGTAATAGAAGATGCGGGCCGCTCCGTATTGCCCCGGGAAAACTCCGCCCTGATAAGGTAAATTCACACCCGCCGAATCCACCAGATAAATGATCGGCACCCGGTTCCGCATCGCGATCTCCTGGGCCCGAAGTATCTTCTTTATAGTTTCGGGGTACCACGCCCCGGCCTTGATCGTGGCGTCATTCGCGACGATGACGCATTCACGCCCGTATATCTTCCCAACAACAGTAACGACAGCCGCAGCAGGT
>JBGTBC010000313.1:0-2531 GCA_041749555.1 Pyrinomonadaceae bacterium
GGTGCCTGGCTTGAGCAACTCATCGCCGAATCGACGGGCAAAAACGGCGTTGCGATCATACCGATCGACAAAGAACCAGTTCTGAGTCCCGCCTTCAGAGGATCAGTTTTGAGTCCCGCCTTTAGGCGGCCTCCCACTGACGAATTGCCGCCTGAAGGCGGGACTCAGAACTATTCGGACGACCGTGTATTTGTTTTCTTGAGTTTAAAGGGTAACGGCGGTTTTGAAATGGCGATGGAGGCGATCGCGGCGGCCGGACATCCGGTGATCGGGATCGAGCTGCAGGATGTCGAATCGCTGGGGCAGGAATTTTTCCGTTGGGAGTTCGCGACCGCGGTTGTCGGATCGGTGATGAACCTCAACCCATTCAACCAGCCTGACGTAGAATCCGCCAAGATCGAGGCCCGAAAGATCACTGATGAATACGAGCAAACGGGTTTGCTTCCAGGCGAGAGTCCTTTTCTGACCGGAGACGGCATGGCTCTCTATACAAGTGAGCAGTATGCATTGTTGCTGAATGGAGCAGCAGACGTATCGTCGATCAGAGGACTACTTAACGCACATTTGAGCCAACTCTCACCCGGCGACTATTTTGCCCTTCTCGCTTACATCGAGATGAACGAAACAAACGAAAGACTGCTGACCTCGATCCGAACCCGCGTTCTTAAACGTCAGGGAAACGCCACTTGCCTCGGATTTGGCCCGAGATTCCTCCATTCTACAGGCCAGGCTTACAAAGGTGGGGCAAATAACGGCGTTTTTCTGCAGATCACTGCGGACGACCCGATCGACCTGCCTGTTCCCGGCCAGAAATATACGTTTGGTGTGGTCAAGGCAGCACAGGCACGCGGCGATTTCCAGGTTCTGCTCGACCGCGGCCGCCGGGCTCTTCGCGTGCATATCG
Source organism: Pyrinomonadaceae bacterium (assembly GCA_041749555.1). Lineage (GTDB taxonomy): Bacteria > Acidobacteriota > Blastocatellia > Pyrinomonadales > Pyrinomonadaceae > OLB17. The sequence continues at coordinate 905 of JBGTBC010000313.1, forward strand.
AGGGCGATGTCACGAAAGGCCTTCGAAAGCTCATTGAACTAATTAATTAGGGAAAATGGTGACGGTTATGCTTGGTTGGAATCCCGTGATTATGCTTCATATTGCAATCCCGATATACTGTCAGGAGTGACCGTCAGTCTGTTAGCAGGCCTATGCAGAGCGATAATCCTATCATTGATGAACCAGAAATTAAGCCGGAAGCGGACCCAAAAAAATCATCCACTAATCGAAATCTTCTGTTCTCCATAAACGGGTTAGCCTTCCTGATAGGATTTACCATCCTGGCAGTAGTTATTTACCGCATAGGGTACAAGGACCTGCTCGAATCGGTTTCGAATGTGGGATGGGGCATCCTCGTGATCATTTCGCTCAATCTGACACGTCACATGCTGCGAGCCGCAACGCTATATATCGCCGTAGCTCCGGATGTCCGAACATTCAAATATCGCGGTGCCGTCGCCGCGCGATTCGGCGGCGAGGCGATGACGATCTTTTCGTTTACAGGTCCGTTCCTGGGCGATGCGACAAAGGCGGTGCTTCTTAAGAAAGACCTGACACTTACCGAAGGTGCGTCGGCGATCATAATCGACAACATTCTCTACTATGTAACGGTTATCCTGATGGTGCTCAGCGGCATCGGTCTGCTGCTTTTAACTTATGGCAGCAGCAGCTCGGCTGAAACCAGAGTGCTGATCGCGATCGTCAGCGTTGCCATATTGATATTCGCGTCGATATCGCTTGCGATCATTTTCCGCGTGACACCGCTCACTCATCTCATCGACTTTCTGGATAAACGCGGTTTGGCCCCCGGATTCATTCTCCGCAAACGCGGCAATATTTTAAATGTCGAGAACAACGTTTTCAGGTTCTATCACAACCGGCGACGCGACTTCTTTACTATTTTCGGGATAAGTATCGGGGTACACGCGATCAGTGTGACTGAGGTTTTCTTCGCACTTAAGTTTCTTGGACACCAGTCAACGGTCAACAATGCCTTCATTATCGAGAGCCTGACAAAGGTGATCAACGCCGCATTCAGTTTTATCCCCGGCACGATCGGGGTCTATGAGGGCGGAAACGGCCTGATACTTAGCACCCTTGGCTATACGACCACTGTCGGCGTTGCCCTCGCTCTTGTCCGACGCGGAGCGATCCTGTTATCTACTTCGATCGGCCTGACGATCCTGATATGGCGAACAGTCGCCCGAGGTACAAGACGCCTGGCAGAATCGAGAGAACAATAGCCTTATTGCACCTGCTCCCTATTTTGAAGGTTCGACAAGTTCACGAATTACCCGTCCGGGAAACCGGCGGAATCTGAGCTGTCGAAGTTCCTGCGTAGGTTCGTTGTTATCATCGACCTTGCCCATCAACCTCAAAAGCGTAGGAACGAAACTCAGGCTGTCATAAGGCTCGTCGACCACCCGTCCCCTCGGGATCCCCGTCCTGTCCCCGCCGGCGATCATAAAGGTAGAATTCGTCGACACCCGGAAAAATGAACCATGATTGCCGCCCGGATTAAATCCGCGGACATCAAAGTTCCAGTGATTTTGTGCCAATACAAGCATATCGGCCTCGGTAAGGTGTCGCTGCCGCTGACGAAATCGACGAATAAGCTTCTGATCGG
>JBGTBC010000314.1:0-14153 GCA_041749555.1 Pyrinomonadaceae bacterium
TGCAGCGCGGCAAATGCCTCTTTAACACGCGGACGATCCTCGGGATAGACAAACTCGGCCCACTTATGCGGCTCGGTGTACAGACTCTCGACGGACCGGCCCCAGATCTTTTCAAAAGCCGGACTTACATAATGAACCTCGCGCATATCCAGCGAACGTATCCAAAATGCGTCGGTAATGTTTTCCACCAACTGCTGGAATTTCTCATTACTCTCGCGTAACTCCTCGTCCGCCCGCTTTCGCTCGGTGATGTCTCTCCAAACGCAATAAATGACCTGTCGCCCTTGGAGCATAATGGTGGACAACGTAACTTCGGCATAAAAATCACTTTTATCAAAGCGTCTATGTACCCAATCGAACCGGTTAAGTCCGGTTTCCTGAGCCTTGAACATCATGCTCTCGGCTTTGCTGTAGGAGGCTTCGCCATCGGGCTGGAATTCGGGAGAAAGTTCGGACGGGTGGGTGTTGCTGAGTGCCCCCCTGTCGGGATAACCCAGCATTTCGACAGCGGCATTGTTGCATTCCACGAATTTATGCTCATCGATGATCCAGATTGGATCCGGTGAAGAATCGAACAAGTTACGGAATCGTTTTTCACTCTGTTGCAATGCTTCTTCCACGTGCTTGCGCTCTTTTTCGGCCCGCTTTTGTTCAGTGATATCGCGCGTTATGCCTAGAAGCGCCGTAATTTCTCCGCTCGCATCCCGCAGCGGGCTGGCATGCGTGTCCAACCACCTTTGGGAGCCTTTGAGTCCAACGATCTGGAACTCCAACGTTGCGGATTCGCCGCGAAAGACCTTTTCTCTGAGTTGCCTGAACGCTTGGCGATCTTGTTTGGCTACCAGGGCGTCGACCTTGTAGTTAGCTACCTCAGCAAATGAATCCGCCTCGATCATAGCTAGACCGGCGGGATTCATTTCGAGAAGCGAACCGTCCCTGGCAAGAAGTTTCACGCATTCGGGTTCGGTGGCGATAATTGTACGGAGTCTCGTCTCGCTTTCGCGCAGGGACTCCTCCGCACGCAGGCGCTCGGAGATATCGCGGGCAATGCCCTGTACTCCAATGGGGACGCCATTTTCGTAAATTATTCGTGAGTTGACCTCGACCATTACTCCATAACCGTCTTTCGTCCGAAGCTCGACTTCATGCGTTGGGGCCTCTTCGCCGGCTAGTTTAGCTGCGATGATTTTCTTCGCTGTCTCGAGTTCCTCAATAGGGATCGCATCGGCAATATTCATCGCCAATATCTCGTCCTTCGTAAAACCCGTGATCGTTTCAGCAGCTTTGTTCACAGACGTATAGTTACCGTTTAGATCGTGAGTATAAATAATGTCGAGTGCGTTTTCCACGAGCTCGCGATACTGCTCTTCAGATCTACTCAATGCTTCTTCAGCCCGCTTTCTTTCGGTTATGTCGTTTGCTAAAACCAGCTTGGCCGGGAAACCGTCCGAAGTGAACGTATGCGACGATACCTCGACTTCGATAATGCTCCCATCTTTCTTGCGGTGTCTCCACGATTGCCCGGTTAGAAGGTCGAAACTGTCATGTTTCACCGATTCCAACAGCGCGGGTATATCTTCTTCCGGACGCACGTCCAAAATTGTCATTGAAAGAAATTCGTCGTGCGAATACCCGTAATGTTCAACAGCGGCATCGTTGACCTCGCGAAATCTAAGTGTTTCTGTTTCAAAAACCCACATTGGCTGTGGATTCTTTTCGAACAGGAGCCGGTAACGTTCCTCAGATCCGCTCAATTCTTCTTCGGCCCGTTTACGCTCGGTGACGTCCTGCACCGATCCGCGCAATTTTAGGAATTTGCCGGATTGATCGTCAGCAACAACCTCGGCCATTGCCTGCACTACCCTTTCGGTTCCATCCGGTCGAATGATGCGGTGTTCAATGTCAAACGGCTCTTTTCTTTCAACTGCCTCGCGCACACGTTCACGGTCGTCAGGGTGAACCGAATTGTAGAAAACCTCATCGGTAATCTCGATCTGCCCCGGTTCGAAGCCGTAGATCCGATAGTGCTCGTCTGACCAAAACTCTCGTGCCGATTCCATCGTTCCGGAATCAGACAGTTCCATGACCCAGCTGCCAATGTGTGCGATTCTCTGTGTCGACGAAAGCAGTGCTTCGCTCTCACGAATCCTTTCTTCAGCTTGTTTACGCTCCGTGACATCAAGTGATATCCCAATAATGGACTCGACCTTGCCCTCCGCATTGAGAAGCGGTGTGTTCGTCGCATAAATGGGAAAGGAGGTGCCGTTACGGTCTTGAACCGTAAACTCGCCTGACCAGCTTTCGCCACGCCTCAAGGTTTCAAGTATTTCGGCACCCTGCGAGCGGGTCGTCTTGGACGGGGTTATGTCGACGACGTTCTGGCCCAGGACTTCGGATGAGGTCCATCCGTATATCTTCTCGGCCAATTGATTCCAGTAAGTTATGGTACCCACCGCGTCAGTAACGATCACAGCTTGTCCGATCGAATTCAGTATCAGCGAGTGAAGCTGCAGCTGGTGCTCGGCAGCCTTTCGATCAGTGATGTCCTCGATCTGTGAGATAAAATACCTCGGATCGTTATTTTCATATCGGACCAGTGACACGTGCAGCTGAACGAAAACGGAATGTCCACACTTGTGGAGATACCGTTTCTCCATTTGATAGTGGGGGATATCTCCAGAGAGCAGCAGGTTCATGTACCTCAGGTCCTCTTCCAAATCACCCGGGTGTGTTATGTCTTGAAAGGTGAGATCCAACAAGTCCGCTTCGGAGTAGCCGAGAAGATCGCAGAGCGCCCGGTTTACCTTCAGCCACCGGCCATTAGGCAACACAAGAGCAACGCCGATTGGGGCCAGTTCGAATGCACCCGAGAATCTCGCCTCGCTTTCGCGAAGGTCGTCCTCCGCGCGTTTACGTTCGATCGCCAAAGCTACCTGATCACCGACAGACGAGAGAAATTCCAGGTCGCTTTGGGTGAAGGCTCCCTTTTTCTCATAATGCTGCAAAGCCATTACGCCGATAGTTCCCGATGGTGTGCGCAAGGGTACGCCAAGCCAAGATGCGGACGAGCTACCGATCAGCTTGGCTTCACCCGTCTCAACCATATGTTTTTTCAATTCTTCCGTAAGCAGTAATGGCTTTCCTGTACGCAAAACATGGTTGCTATAACCCTTTCCCGCCAGTTGGGGAGGTGGAGGCGTGTCGTACTTGTCAATCCAATACTCCATATGGCACAGGTCGTTTATCGGATCATGGAGCATGACGAAACAATTCTCGGCATAGACGATCTGACCGATAGTCCGGTGAACAAGTTGTAGGAATTCGCCTAGGTTTGGTGTGGAGACTGTCCCCTGAATAATTTCGGAGATGACCATTCGCTCACTCTCAGCGCTTTTCCGCTCGGTAATATCGCGAGCCACCCAGACGACGGAGTCATCGGTCATCGGCGTGACAGTACCGTCAAACCACCGTCCCTTTCCATCGATCGAGAGAGTATATTCCACGTGTAGCGTTCGACTCTCGTCCAGGCAGGATTGGATATTGGCCAAAATAAAATCAGCGGTTACAGGCGGAAAAATCTCATGAACGGTCTTTCCGATCCGGTATGTTCCCCTGCTATAGACATGTTCCGGATTGGTAGGGGCCACTTTCAGGTGATGTCCCTCATAGTCAAAGACGATGATCACATCGTTCATCGCAGCAAAAAGCGCACGCAGCTCCGCCTCAGACGATTTAAGAGCCCCCTCCGCCTTCCGCTTGGCCCGACGATCCTCTGCTTGCTGCAGTTCACGCTCGATAGCAGGTATGAGACGGGACAGATTGCCTTTCGGAATGTAATCGTTTGCACCGGTAAGTAGTGCTTTGACTGCATCTTCCTCACCTACTGTCCCCGAGATGATTATGAACGGCACATCTATTTTCGAAGCACGCAAGACCTTCAGAGCGGCCATTGCGCTGAACTGAGGCATAGAGTAGTCGCAAAGTATCAGATCCCATTCTGCGCCGATGAGAGCGGCTTTCATCGCCTCGGCCATTTCTACTCGTTCCAGGAAAAGATCATAGCCAGCCGACTTGATATGGCGCGTTAATAGGACAGAGTTCCGCTCTGAATCTTCGACATTTAATACTCGCAGTGGCCTGTCCATAAATTTTCGTTAACCCGACGGGGCGGCCTCGTTGAGCAGAAACCAGTACATACCCACGTGTCGTGCGGCCTCTGCAAACTGCTCAAAACCGACGGGCTTCCCGGCCTCATAAAACATACCTTCCTGGAATACGAAAGATAGGGATTTCGGAATTCTTGCGAATACGAATTCAAGTCGACTTACAAAAAATGCGAAAAACGGATTTGAATCTATTTAGAGATCGTGGAAGTTAAGAGATGCACCGGTGCTATAAGGCTTAGGCCAATTTTCCCCAAAGCGGGCCCGAATAGCTCATAAGATTGTCTGCGATAGGTCGGAAGTACCGGATAATTGACTTCTCGTTGAGATGATATAGGACGGAGAACAGGTTGTATGTATGTTTGCATACAATGGGAACCGTATCCGGTTTGGACTTCGAGGGCGTTGTGAGACAAATTTCCCACCCTTTTCGCCTCACGACGGGACCATTTTCCCTGGCCAGAGCGTTGGCTTTTCTGTTCCCGCTTGATCCGCGGAAAACGAGGGTGGAGCGTAAACATAGGCCATTGTTGCGGTTACCGCTTCAGCGTGGCTTTTTGGTATGAATGGCATCAGAGTTGCCATATACCAAACCGGCTGGTTGATTTTTGTATCAGTCGAAGTACTCCCACAAAACTTGAATAGGACGACTCTACGTCTCCCATCTGAGAGTGGTCCTATTCACTCCCATCTTGCCCTCCTTTTTCAGGAAATCGCAGCAAATCCAGACAATTGTTATCCCACCGGTTTGGTCGTTCAAGCCTCTACTCGGATTTCTTACTGCGATTTACTATGCGGGTGAGAGTCTTGCGATCAATGTCGAGTATTCGTGAGGCAGCCTGTTTGTTCCCCGCTGTATGGGCAAGTACCTGTGCGACATATTTTTGTTCCAATTCTGCCAGCCTTAGCCAATTCGTCCGTCGCTGAAGAATATCGGAGTCGACGGCGGGGTCCTCGCGGCCGACTAGACGACGGTCTGCGTCGCCAATGTACCGAATGCGGGCCGGCAGATGCTCCGGGTAGATAATGTCGTCACTCAGCGACACAGCATGGAGAACCGCATTTTCCAACTCCCTAATATTGCCCGGCCACTCGTACTTTTGCATGATCTCGTGCGTCTCCGCCGAAAATTGAGGAGCGTTGGCGACACCGGCAACCTCACGAACAAAATATTCGGCTAACAGAGGAATATCTTCCTTTCTTTCGCGAAGCGTCGGGAGATGTATCGTTACCGCATTAAGCCGGTACATCAGATCCTGGCGAAATCGGCCATCCTCAACTTCCTTTTCAATGTCACGGTTTGAAGCCGCGATGACGCGAACGTCAACCTTGACGGTCCGGTTCGACCCGACGCGCCGGATCTCGCCCTCCTGTAAAGCCCTAAGCAGTTTTACCTGGAAGAGCGGATTGGTCTCAGTGATCTCGTCAAGAAATAACGTGCCGCCAGTTGCCTCTTCCCATAACCCCATTCGCTCGCGATCGGCTCCGGTAAATGACCCTTTTGCATGACCGAAAAGCTCCGATTCGATCAGTTCAGTCGGGATCGCTCCGCAATTGACGGTCACAAATCTAAAGCTTGATCGTTTACTGCGCTGATGTATGGCCCGCGCGACAACCTCTTTTCCGGTCCCGGATTCTCCGGTAATGAGGACAGCCAGGTTAGTTCCTGCGACTCGTCCAACCATTTTTAGGCACTCGACGAATTTTGGGGCCGTTCCGATCAAGGGAAGGTCTGACTCATAGGCCCTTGCTTCATCTGCTTGTTTGATTGTCTTCCTTCTGCTTTGTAGCTGGTCTCGTATGCCGCTTGATATTCTAAGAATATCGTCTATCTCAAACGGCTTTAGGAGATAGTCATACGCTCCGATCGATGTGGCGTCTAATGCACCGGCTGCCGAGCCATGTCCGGTCATCAGGATGAAACGGGCGGCGGGCTGCAGATCGCTGAACTGCCGCAGAACCGAATATCCATCGGGCCCTCCTAGGACAACGTCGCAGAAGACCATAGACCATTCGCGGTCCGCCATCATCGAGAGAGCATCCTCGGCAGTTGCCGCCTGGCTAACCGACCAACCGTCCGAGGCCAGCACCTCGGCAACCAGCGCCCTTATCGCAGGCTCGTCGTCAATTATCAGTGCATGGAAGTTTCGTTTCACTAACTAACAATCAGAACAGAGTAAGGTGTAAATTGCGAATTTGCATATTCTATTGAATCGCTTTTCAGAAAGATAAGCACAGCCGAAATCGGTCAACTTGCTGGCTGGTTGATGGGCTTGGGAGTCGGTGATTTGGCCGGGTCTTCCTTGCGGGGCTTTATTTCGGTGAAATCCGGGACCCAGAAATCGCGGTTGCCGCTGCGGACCATTTTCAAACCGAGACCCGCCAATTCGGATTCACTCACTCCGATATAGGTAAAATGCGGAAGGTCGGATACGACGGTCTGAAACCATCCGTGGTCAGATAGGATCGACCTTACTCGCGGATCGTCAAATTCCTTGACGTCGAGAGCGAGCATTGCGATGTGCTGGGAGGTCCCCGGCGGGGCAACTGAATAAATGATGGATTTATCGAGGCTCTTCGCGAAATAGATGCCGTCCTGTTCGAGGCGGAGAATCTCGTTGATCTGCTGCCTGATCGACATTCGGCGAATAGCTGTCGCTTCAGCAGCTTTCAGGCGTCCTTTTCCGACCCAGTAGGTCAATCCGGGCTCGACCCGACTCTTCCACAAGGCAATGGTCTGATTGTAACCGCGGCGACCGGAATCTACCCCTCTTGGCGAGATGGTGAGTCCCTGTTTGCTTGCGTCTTTTATCGCCGCATCGAAGGCTAGCATGGCCGGCTTTTGGAGTTGGATAACTATGCCGGCGAATTTTCTCGACTCAGTTTCAACCGAATTCTGGAATGCCTGAACGTCCTCTTCGCTTTCAAAGAAGATCTTCTTCGGCGGTTCCGCCCCGTTTCGGGCGACAAAGACAGACCCATATTCCCGCAGCAGCAATTCGCCTGATTTTTCAGTCGGAAGCTCGAAATCGGCTGGAAGATTATCGAAAAAGTTCGGTTTATCGGCATTTTCCATCGGATCTATGTTGGCATTGGAGATGGATCGAGAATTGCTGCTCTTTGCGGACCAAGTGCAGGTGAGCGAAAACACGCCCAGACCGATCATCACTAAAAGCGTAAGCAAGTTTCGATTGAACATTATACTTCTGTCGAGAAATTACGGATAGTTTCTATCGCCGCGTCGATGTGGACCTTCATATACTCGTCACGCTCAATGAATGGTATCTTGCCGCGCAGCGTTTGATAGAGTCCACGAGTTCCCACGCCCAGGCTCTTGTCCTTTCCGATCGCTTTTTTTCGAAGGTCGATGCCTTGCGCCGCACAGAATGCTTCGAGCGCAATAATCGTCTCAAGGTTGTCTCCGACTGTTCTAAGTTTAAGCGCGGCGGTTGCCCCCATCGACACGTGGTCCTCGACATTAGCTGAGCTGGGGATCGTATCGACGCTGGCCGGATGGGCGAGTATCTTGTTCTCGGTGCACAGGGCCGCGGCCGTGTACTGGACGATCATGAAGCCGGAATTAAGACCGCCATGCTCGGTAAGAAATGCAGGCAGAGCGTGTTGATTCGAGGCCTCGTCGGTGAGCCGCATGATCCGACGTTCCGATATATTGCCAAATTCGGTGAGTGCGATGGTCAGGTAATCAAACGCCAGAGCCAGGGGTTCTCCGTGGAAGTTCCCGCCGCTTATGACTTCGATCTCACCAGTTTCTTCGTTGACGAATATCAACGGATTGTCGGTCACTGCGTTTAATTCAAGCTTGATCAACCACTCCGCATAGGCAACTGCATCACGGCAGGCACCATGAACCTGAGGCATACATCGCAGCGTGTAGGCGTCCTGTACGTTTGACGGGTCGAAATCGCGTACGAATTCGCTGCCCGCTAGAATTCGTCGTAGATTCGCCGCACAGTCCTTTTGGCGGGGATGCGGGCGTAGGGCGTGTATTCGCTCGTCAAACGCTGAAACTGTGCCGTGGAGAGCTTCGAGCGTCAGGCAGCCCGTGATATCGGCCATCTCGGCGAGATGCTTGGCCCGCCAAGTCTCGAGTAGCCCGATGGCTGTCATGACCGTTGTTCCGTTTGTCAGAGCAAGACCCTCTTTGGCGGCAAGCTTTACAGGCGACAGGCCAGCTCGATCAAGCGCCGCCCTACCGGACAGAACCTTACCTTCTATCTCAGCCTCCCCTTCGCCGATGAGCACGCAAGCAAAGTGGGCAAGCGGAGCAAGGTCACCGCTCGCGCCAAGACTTCCCTTTTCCGGGATCACAGGATGAACACCGCGATTGAGGCATTCGAGAATGAGTTCAAGCGTCGTGAGCCGTATGCCCGAAAAACCGCGAGCCAGCGTATTCGCACGGATCAGCATGATCGCTCGAACGGTCGGTGTATCAAACGCGTTTCCGACCCCAACGGCGTGGCTGACAACGATATTACGCTGCAGAAGTTCGACCTCTTCGCGGCTGATGATCTTGTCCTTGAAGGCACCAAAGCCGGTCGTGATCCCATAAGCGATCTCGCCCCGGTCGAGCAAAGTCTGAACCGCGTCGGCGGAGCGCCGAATTTGCACTCTCGCCTTGTCGGAAAGAACCACCCGCGGCATTCCCGGTTGGCCGTAAGCGACAGCCACAACGTCTTCGAACGTTAGGCTTTCACCGTCAATTACGATCTCATTCATTTGTTTTACTATCCATTTACCACCTACCCACATGTCACTGAATAATTTCTTATCTTCAGTGGATAGTTACTGGTGACAAGTGACCAGTTTATAACGCTCGTCCGTTTTTAATAACCTTCGCGACAAGATTCCCGCCGAATTCGTACACAACTTCGCGATAGTCCGCAGCGTCCAGAACAAGAAGATCGGCCTGTTTACCCATCTCGATCGAACCTACCTTCTCACTTAAACCGATCGCAAACGCCGCATTGATAGTTGCAGCATTCAACGCCTCGCTTGGAAGAAGTTTTTGATATCGGCATGCAATCGCCATTGCCATAGGTTGCGACGGGCACGGTGCCGAGCCGGGATTGTAGTCGGTCGAGAGCGCAATCGCACAGCCGCGGTCGATCATCTTTCTGGCATTGGCAAACTGCGTTTTCCCGGCGTTGAAATTCTCCGTGGGAATAACTATCCCGATCGTATCGCTTGCCGCGAGTTCGATGATCTCTTCGTCGGTTATCGCGTCCAGGTGATCGATGGAAACGGCTCCTGATTCAATCCCGAGTCGCGAGCCGCCGAGATTTGTGAACTGGTCGACGTGTGCCTTGATACCGAAACCAATGTGTCGCGAGGCGTCCAAAATACGTCGTGATTGCTCAAGGTCGAATGCATTCTTCTCCGTAAATACATCGCAGAAAAACGGCCGGTTTCCCCCAATGAAGTGCGATTCCTCGTACCATTTCCACGCCAACGGCTGCATCTCGTCACAGATCAGATCGACGTAACCGTCAGTATTACCTTTGAATTCCGGCGGCACCGTGTGGGCCGCCAGGAATGTCGGCACAATGTCTATGGCGTGCGTTTTGTCAAGTGCCTCGATCACACGAAGCATTTTCAACTCTGTCTCCGTGTCGAGTCCGTAACCGGTTTTTATTTCACTGGTCGTCGTCCCGCATGCAAGCATTTTGTCGAGACGCTTCCAGCTTTGCTCGACAAGGCTTTTAAATGATGCCTCACGCGTATGCTTAACAGTCGAGATTATCCCACCGCCTGCCGCGAGTATCTCGAGGTAATCCGCACCTTTTATCCTAAGTTCAAACTCGTTCAGCCGATCGCCCGCAAATACGATATGCGTATGTGGATCGACAAATCCCGGACAAACCACACGCCCTCCGGCGTCAATCATATTGTCCGACGAAAATGCCTCTAGAATTTCGGTCGAAGTCCCAATACCGACAAATGTACCGTCGACGACCGCAACCGCACCGTTCGCGATGATACCAACATCCAGCATCTCGCCGAGACGCTTCGGCTTCCCGCCGGACGCGCATGTTACCAGTTGTCCGGCGTTATAAATTATAAGGTCCGCGTTTTGCACTATGGATTCGGCTTTGTGATCTTTTTGCTGGCGTCGGGCACAACCATCATCGCCGCCGAGCCATACCAGAGTGTGAGGTCAAAAACGAAGACGCCGGCTTTTACCGCCGGGTCGAGCTGAACCAGCTTTTCTGCCTCTTCGATCGTGGCGACATTAAAGATATAAAGGCCGCGATACGCTTTATCATTCTTTCCAAATGGCCCCGCAGCCGCGAGCTTGCCCTCGTCGGCAAGTCGGGTAATGTTGGCAAAATGCCCGGCAAAGATGTCTTCACGTTCCTTGCCTTTGATCTCGCCGTCCTTCGGACCTGTCTTGAGAATACACATCACGAACATCTTCATCCCACGCTCGTCCGCCCCGAGCTTTTTGGCGAGCTCGGCGTCAAACACCGCCTTGTCCGCCGGTTTCACGGGAGTCTGGGCTAGGGATACCGCCACGAACAAAGCAGTAGAAATAGCAACCGTCATCAAGTGTCTTATTTTCATGATTTTATACCTGATAAGAATTCCAAGAATAATCAAATGTTGGCGTTCGCTCAAGCTTGGCTCACGATTCAGCGCTGCCAGGATCAGGATTCTTAAATATCAGCTCTTTGTACCTGTTGTACAGATATCCAACGATAAGCATCAAAATCCCGATCGCGACAAATAGGATCGTTTTGGGTATCGTTGGGAGATCCGCGATGTCGTAGAAGAACAGCTTGACCAGCGTCACCGCCAATAAAACGATCGCGGCGATCCGCAAATACACTTTGTTTTGAGCAATACCGACTACGATCATTACTACTGCGTACACGGCCCAGAAGATGCTCAAACCGAGCTTTGGCGAATCGGGAATGTGCAACTGCTCCATGAGATTTACAAGTTCACCGCTCGCTGTGATGAAAATGGTAGCGTAAAAGATCGAGTCGAAAGCCGCTGCTGATTTATCCGCCGGAAGTTCCGGCGTGAGTTCCCTGTCGCGGCTGTAAACGAATAGCACGTACAGCAATCCAGCCACAAAAAGATACGAGATATGACGAATACCGACGTGCATCGGGCCGGAGGCCATGTCGGCGTCAGAGAGCATGTAATTCACACGCAACTGGTAAAACAGCACCATTCCGATAGGCAAAAAGGCTCCGATGGAAAGCAGATCAAGTGCGATCGAGGGCTTAGCCAAATTAACCGACCTGAGTTTTTTGATATTCACGACGCTCATCACCGCTGCGAAAAGCATCGTGTAATTTAGCTGCCAAATCACGTTGAAGCTTGAAATATCGCCAGCCCTTATGAGGCTAGCCTGGCTGGGCGACGATCCATCTGCGAATATGCCGGAGTTTGCGACAAGTGAATGATGATAATTGCTGATCTCCACCCTAAAGAGGTTGTAGAGTGCCGCTACGCCTAATACAGCAACGACATATCCGAAGATCCGAGCGAGTTCCACAGGAAGCACTGACTCATGCTTATCATCCTGATGTGTGACATAAATGAACGCCATCGCCCCAACGAAAATGATGGCTGCGATAAAATCACCGTTGGCAAATACGTGACGATTGAATTCGCTCGCGTAGTTCGTCCGTTCAGCAAAGGCGATGAACCAATCCAAGGCCATGCTTCCTGCCGCTAGAGCGATTATCGGATACGAGAAATATTCGAACAATTCGATCGCGCGAGCCCGGCCAAACCAAAAAAGCGCAGCCGCCTGAACAGACCAGATCATTGTGACAGCGTTTCCATCAAACTGTATTGGAATAGCGATCGTCGAAAAGGTAATGATCAATATCGCGAGTACCTGGACGATGTCGACGGCTGACGCTTTGAACTTGTTCACAGCGTGGGCAACGAGCGAATGAAACGCAGCATGCCCGGTGGTAAAAAGTCCCTGATAGGCCCAGAGGCTTTCGCGGCTTTGCAGTATCGTATAACCAAATCCGTAGAAAATGAACGAATTAGTGATAAGCAGGCCCGCGTGTTCCGCCAAGACCAGATCGTCGGTCATTAGGCGATAAATTAGAGTCGCCCCGTAGAATATTGCGAAAAAACCTGCGGCCGCGACGGAGGCTAGAACCAGATGCTCATTGGTCTGATACTTTGTGAGAAACCACGCCCCAAATATCAGCCACGTCAATGGATAAGTTACGTAAACGAGCACTCGACCATAAAAGCGGAAAGACGTAAGAAGCATCGCGAGCGCTGCGACACCAAGATAAATGAAAAACACCGCGTACTCGCGATTGCCGGCCTGAATATCACCGATTGCAAAACAGAAGCCGTAGAAAATAAGGGCGGTTGCGATGATACAGACTAAATTCTCATCGTCTTGGCTCTCAGGCCAAGATATGCCGTGCACGATCTTGGTCGCATAGAAGATGGAGAAGAAAATTCCGAGAAAAATAATCGCGAGATAAAAATGATCGGCGGACGAATATTTCGTTACGAACCAGCCGAGGAATATTAGCCAGGTGAACGCTGAAGAGGTGTAAAACAGGGGTTTCCAGAATTTCTTTAATGAGATCGCAAGTATTCCGACATTCAGGATCGTCATGTAGCTGAACAGGAACAAGTAGTCACCCGAATCGTCGCTCAGCAGGAACGGGATCGCATACGCACCGACGAGCCCAATATGGGCGATGATCTGTCGGTTATATAATAACGCCGCGGCCACAGTAAAGACGGTGAAAACGACCATCAGACCAAACGCTGTTGGTTGGCCGATCAGTGAATACAGGGCGTACGCGAAGTAGGTGACGAAATACAAGATCGCCATGCCGCCACTCAGAAGAACGGCGCTGAAACTCAAGTATTTTTCTTTGAGCCGGACCGCAACACCGAGCAGGCCGAAACCAATGACATAGCCAAAGACGATCCTCATCAACGGGCTTATCCAACCATTGTCGATAGCGAATTTAGCGCCGATGCCGACTCCCAGAACGAGGATAAGTATCCCGACCGTGCTGATCAGGTTTTCGCCGATGAATTTTTCGAGATTACCCCGGGCCGCATCCACTTGTTCTTCGACAAAGCTGTTAAAACCACCTTTTGATGACGAAGTTGTGTTGGATTCGTCCGCTGAGCGGTATTGCCCAAATCCGGTAAAAGGCTGCTCGGCTCGTGGAGGTGGATTCGGATCGTCAGACCTTGGTGGCGGCGGTGGCGTTGTTTCCCATCTCGTAGTGGATTGGGGCTTTTCGGCTTTGGACGGTTCCGGCGCTAGCTGGGGTTGCACGGGCCGGCTGTCCGGTGTAGGTCCCATTTCACGCCTAACGGACCTCAGACGATCGAGCTCGGAACGGATGAAGCTGACCTCTTTTTGAAAGTCGATCTGCGTTCTGACCAACGTGTCGAGTCGTGTTTGCAGTCTTTCGATCTCTTCCCGATCCTCGGTCATAATTACGCCCGCCCTAAATTTTCTTTACCCGAATTTGACGCTATTATAATTGAAAACCGTACGGTCACAACATCATGAAGCGAATAATCCACGCCCCTACCGGCACCGAGCTGAACTGCAAAAACTGGCTGATCGAGGCCGCTTACCGGATGATCCAGAACAATCTGGACCCGGATGTCGCCTTTGATCCGGATAATTTGATCGTATATGGCGGCCGGGGAAAGGCGGCGAGGAATTGGGAATCGTATGATGCGATATTAAGAAGCCTGCGTGAGTTAAATGAGGATGAAACTTTGCTGGTCCAGTCGGGCAAGCCCGTCGGCGTCTTTAAATCGCACACCGATGCCCCACGCGTTTTAATCGCCAATACTAATATCGTGCCTTATTGGGCGACCCAAGAGCAGTTTGACCAGTACGAACGCGACGGCCTGATGATGTACGGCCAAATGACGGCCGGCTCGTGGATATATATCGGAACGCAGGGGATCTTGCAGGGCACTTATGAAACGTTTGGCTCCCTA
>JBGTBC010000315.1:0-2328 GCA_041749555.1 Pyrinomonadaceae bacterium
CACAAATATGAAGGACCCGCTTCAAAACGCCGGAAACGCCCGACGTAACGAAGAGACCCTCAGCCGCATCTTCACCCAACTACCCAGCGAACTCCGGGCACAATATCTGACCCAATACTATTCAGAAGCAGATTATCCGGCAAACAAGTTTGTAAAAGTAAACGTCGCCCTCACCAACCAACCAACCCACCGAGTCCGCACCCGCGAAGGCTATTACGTTAAGAAATAAGACTTTTCACACCCTCAAATAAATCACGGTTTCACCGTTATCTACAAAAGACACAACCTTCGTTGGCACTGTGCGAGGGGTCAGGAGAGCTGGGCCGAAAGGCCGCAGTCTCTGGAGGCCTGATGCACGGCAGCCATTCTCGAGTAGTCGGGAATGAGCCGATTCGGTTTCAT
Organism: Pyrinomonadaceae bacterium; assembly: GCA_041749555.1. GTDB lineage: Bacteria > Acidobacteriota > Blastocatellia > Pyrinomonadales > Pyrinomonadaceae > OLB17. The sequence continues at coordinate 403 of JBGTBC010000315.1, forward strand.
GTCGAGACGAAAGATCGCTGTCCTTGTAGGTGTCGCACCTTTGCACGTGATACCGGAAAATCGTTCGGAAAACGGTTCTGTAAAGGCGGCAGAAACTCTATCCGCCGTGTTCTCTATATGGCGCCCATCAGTGCTACAAGATTCAACCCCGTTATCAAGCCACATTATCAATCCCATTGTAATCGAGGCAAACTAAAAAAAGTCGCTCTTATCGCATGTGCGAGGAAATTGCTCATAATTCTAAACACAATGACTCGAACCAATACGTCATGGCTTTCCACGGAGGACCAGGCTTGACTTTAAACACAGTTGCTTCATAGATGACCTAACGCAGATAACCCGACTTTCACTGTTCACTGTGCCAGCTTTCGCACTTCGTCGTTCAAGATGGAGCCGTTCGAGTCTATATCGGAAATCAAACATGTCAGAGAATCGCAGGATTCTCGTTATCTTCTCCCGAATTTCTAAACAGATATACTAAGTGGAGAATCGCCAATAGAACCAAAAGAGGGAATGCGACAATCTCAAGGTACAAAACGAGGCTAAAATCGCTAGGCGAAATTCTTCCGGTGCCGGTAAGAACTGCCGGAATGCCAATAAACAATGTCCAAGCTGGGAATAACGAAGCGAACAGTAAAACTGTGGTTACAATATTTAAAATTCTCATTCTGAAGTAATTCGCTAACAGTGAAGCTGAAAGTACGCCAGCGATAAGACCATAATATGAAATTCGCCAACTAAACGGGTTACCCGCATTACTTAGAAGTATGCCTTTTTTCACGCTTTGCAACTCCAATAATTCGTAAATTTCGCTGAATCCTAGGTAAAACCCTGCAAGGAAAATGATCAGCATCAGTAGAATGACTATTACAAATACCTTCGAATCGTTACCTAAACTGTTATTTTTCACAATATTTCCCCCTTAAGTAAACTTAGCGGTTGGTACAAATTTTCAATAGAAATTATAGAAATTTAGGGTCAGTCATGCAATATTGCAATATTTCGCTCCTTATTTGATAATACATCGAGGCAGAATGCGATGGCAAGAAAAACTCGGATCGAGGTAGAGGGCGGACTTTATCATTTGATCACCCGCGGAAACGACCGCAGGGACATTTTTCATTCGCGTGAGGATCATGACAAGTTCCTTCAGATCCTGATGGCTCAGAAGCAGCATTTGCCGTTCTATTTATACGCATATTGCCTGATGACAAATCACATTCACCTGCTGATAGAGCGGCGAACCGACGACGTCGGGCGTATCATGCATCGGGTGCTTACGGCATACACGCATTACTACAACCGCCGTTACAAGAAAGCCGGGCACCTTTTGCAGGGACGGTACAAGGCGGTGCTGTGCCAGTCTGAAACATACCTGACGACGCTCGTCCGTTACATACATATGAATCCGGTCAAGGCAAAGATGGTTTCGCGCGCCGGTGAGTATCCGTTTAGCAGCCATCGTGCGTATCTCGGGCTCGATCCGAAAGGGCCGCTGGACGTGGACACGGTGCTGCGTCATTTCGGATCGCGAAAGGCCGTAGCCCGCAAACATTTCTCCGCATTTGTTGACGGAGCTGATGACCCGGATCGATCGGATGCGATCGAAACCATGCTCGATCACGGGTCGGTCGGCATCCTGGGCAGCGATGAGTTTGTTGACGCAACGATCCACCGCCTCGGCGAACACGTTCCCAAAGGAACGCCAAAACGGACCACCGAGCTCGACACCGAAGCCCTGCTCGCGGCCGTGGAAGAGATCTTTGACGTTGGGCGAAACGAGTTATGCTCGACGGTCAAATCCGCCCGCATCGTCGAAGCCAAGGAGGCCCTGATCGTCTGCGGCCGCCGCATGGGAGCGAGCATCGCCGACCTCGCCCGCCTCACCGGCCTCAACAGCTCAACCGTCAGCCGCCGCCACACCTC
>JBGTBC010000316.1:0-20284 GCA_041749555.1 Pyrinomonadaceae bacterium
CCTGTTCACGCGTGACGGTTGGGAAATTTTCAAGGAATTCGTCGAGAGACACACCGGCTTCGAGATTTTCGAGTAAGGCAGTTACCGGTACACGTGTCCCCGTGAAAACCGGGGCACCACTCATGATCTCGGCATCGATCGTGATGGGAATGTCCTTTGTTATCGTCATCGTCGTCGATTATACCACGCTGGGCAGCATCAGGAACTGAGCGATAAAGCGGAAGTAAGCCAAGGCCGCCTCCATTTGGATCAGGTCATACTGGAATGGGATCGACGCCTTTCGCTGAGAACTGGGGCGCCGGGATTTCCCGGCTTTGCTGCTTGCCGCCATCACTCCCCGCTGTCCTTCCGAGCGTTTCTACCTAATGTTTAAAAGTAGTTTACTCCTTTTCAGGTTGCATTTATGTGCGCTTGCATACATAGAACAGTGAAAAGTGAATAGGGGTGGGTCGGTCGCATCCTGAAGGGGGATTTTGACATCTGATATTCAAGAGGTAGTCATTATGAAATTCGTATCTGGCAGGAAGGGGTTTTTGAATGGGTTAACGGTCGTGTTGGCGGCGATCGTTTTGTATAGCGGGGTGTCGGGTTTATTGGGTGAGAGGGTGCAGACGGTCTCGGCACAGTCGGATGTGTTTTTGTCGCGACGGATCGATCAGATCGAACAGCGGTTTTATCAGATGGAATCACGGCTGAACCGCATCGAGATGGAATCGCGGACCGCGGTCAGCTCTCCGCGTTTGCCGGACACAAGGGACAACGAGATCGCTCTCCTGCGTTCGCAGGTCGACAGCTTGCGTACTCGCATCGGCGAGGCCGAATGCGGCCTGCTCAAGCTCGACGAACGCACCTTGCCCGCCGCCCAACGCCGCGGAGCCGCCGGCACCGATCCGTGCAGGCAGAATTGGGGAACGAGCGTGAGATTATCGGTAAGGCCGGGGCAGTGAGGAAGGGAATAACGAATAGTGCGTAACCAATTACGAAAGGTAGAGCGTGGCGGTGATTTCAACTGGTCTTGATGGGTTCGGCGAGCTTTGTGTTTATCCAGCTATTCAGCGAAACACCTTCCTTCTCCGATTCTGCGGCTAGTCGACGATGAAGGGTTTTCGGCATCCGGACATTGAGCTTTCCGCTGAAGCTCCGTCTGCTCAGCGGCACCGGCAGCTCCTCGTTGGCGCTTATCAGCTCTTCGAGCACGTAACCGACAACTGTTGAAATCTCCTTTAAGGCCATTTCCTGTGTCGAACCGTGTGCGGCGAGCGACGGAAACTCGTCGACGCGGCCGATAAAGCACCCATCATCATCGGACCAAACGACGTTGAAGCTGTAATCCTCCCTCTTTGGTCGAGGCCGAGCCTTTTCGGTTGATTTCCTTTCTATTTTAGTTCCGATTCGCTTTACGCTCATTCTGCCTTTTCCTTTAGCTTAACCAGGGCATCGATGACCTGATCGACCTGATACGGCTTGGCTTTACCTTTCGCTCGCTGCAAGTTTATTCGCGGATCACCCGGCCAGGGCGTCTTAAAAATGTGATGACTCCCTCTGAACCGGGGTTCCCCGAAAAATTCCGTACATATCTTCACCAACATTGAAAATCGGATCGATGTCTTACTTTTTTCTAGATCCTGAATAAGCTCATCGATCTTCATTGGTTATCGATGGTACTATATGCAGTACTATAAATCAAGTATTCTAGGTTCGGTCACACCAGACGAGCTCAGCATCGAGGTCTGCTTCACCCCAGAGAATGGCGGATTGGTGGAATTTTTGGGCAAGGTTGACCGCTTCGGTGCGGGGGATGTCGAGGATGAATAGTGAGGCTTCGGGGGGCCAGTCTTCGCCTGTGCCGTAGCCTTTGAGATATGAATAGCCTTGCTGTTCGACAACGTGGATCAGCTCGGCCTGGCGGGCGGTGTTTTGCTCGGGTGTTGCGGGTAGGGAATGCGGGTTATAGGCTGTCAGGAACGCCCATGATTGGGCTTTGCGGGCGGTGAGGTATTGGGTGAGCCCAGCGTTCTCCAGTCCAAGACGGATCGTGAATCTTACATCGCCATCATCAACAACATACATCGCCCGGCGATAAAGAGTTTCGAGGTCTTCCATTTGATCTAGGATAGAAGATGCGGGGAATGGAGGGAAGCGCCGTGACGGTGAGATGGCGAGAGGGAGAGAGGGAGAGACGGAGGGACGCGGGGACGCAGAGAGATAATAGACGGATGAGCGGAAAGCCGGGAAGCGGGAGGGTAAATCCTGAACCTTGGGCGGTTGGTGGACGTAAATACTTGCATATTAGGCTTGATAACCGTTAGAGTTTCCACTTAACCTCTGTCGATCTTTTATGAACTTTGCCGGGCAGATATTGGACGGAAAATACCAGATCGAACGTGAGCTCGGGCGCGGCGGTATGGGTACGGTTTACCTCGCTACTCATCTCGGCACCGAGCGTCCGGTGGCGGTCAAGATCATTTCGCCACAGTTCATGGAACGGGCCGAATTCGTCGAGCGTTTTCGCCGTGAAGCCCGGGCTGCGGGCCGACTTCGCCATCCCAACGTCGTAAACGTCACCGACTTCGGGTTTTCAGATACTCATGATGGCCAGGTGGCCTATCTTGTCATGGAATATCTCGACGGGTGTACGCTCGGCGAGATCCTAGATGAGGAAAGGAACCTGCCTGTCGGATGGACGCTCGACATTCTCGATCAGGTTTGTTCGGCTGTGCATGAGGCCCACCAGCAGGGGATCATTCACCGCGATCTGAAGCCCGATAACATTTGGCTCGAACCAAATCAGCGAGGCGGCTATACCGTCAAGGTGCTCGATTTTGGTATCGCAAAGCTTGAAGAACAGGTCGACGAGGGTTCAAACGGTGAGATGCCCGAAAGGTTTGAGCGGTCGACGCATACATTGATATCCGATCCGCGGGGAACAATTGCCGGATCTGACTCCGAGGGAACGAGGTTCGAGGGGCTCGCGGGCACACAGGTATCGGAAAAAGCGACGATCGCTCAGTTTTCAGATCACGGAACAATGCTTGCCCCGGTGGTGGGGACGCCGGCTGAAACCGACGGCTCGGAAAATCGTACGGCCATAATGGCCAACGGCGATGCGGACGAAGTATCGGCCGGCGATCAGGACACGGTCGGAACAAAACTGATCTCGGGTGCGGACGGAACCCCGAACCGAACAACCGACCACTCGCTCTATGGGAGTTATAGTTCGGCTGAGCTGACGCGAGTCGGTGCCGTACTGGGTACGCCGCTGTATATGTCACCCGAGCAGTGCCGCGGAGAGCATCTCGACGCGAAATCTGACGTTTACAGCCTCGGCGTTATAGCCTATCAGATGCTTTCGGGTCGAACGCCTTTTGAAGGAGATTTCAAGGACGTTATGGAGGCACATAAGAATTTGCCTCCCCCACCTTTGAAAGCCAAGAAGGTTCGGAAGAAGATGAGTTCTACGATCCTCGCGGCTCTTAGCAAGGATCCGGAGGCACGCCCTCAGACGGCCGAGGCCTTCGCCAGCAACCTTCGCTCGCGTTCGGAAGGAATTTTCGGGCTGCTGAGGCGTTCGCTGGTGATTTACAGCGAGCATTTGCCTAAGTACCTGCTATTGGCAGGTTTCTTTTCGATCCCGATCATTTTCCTGACTCTCACGCTTCTGGGTCTGCAGTTTCTTAAGGCAGGTGATGCCATTTCGTCGTCCCTGGCTAATATCAGTATCGGTATCGATGGATTTGCACTTACGCTTGCGAGCGCTTTTTGCACAAATTTGATCGTCGGTACAATTTCCTGGATCGTGATCCAGTACCTTGCCGTGCCGCTGCGGCCGGTGCGACTCAGGCCCGCCCTCAAAGAAGCCCGTCGCAAATGGAAACGGGTGGCCGGGGCTGGTTTTCTTACGGCCCTTTCGCCGTTTGTTTTTGGGGCGATCGGCGGACTTGTCGGATTTGCTATAATCGCCGCCTTGATGGGTATCCTGTATCCGCTCACTAATTCGGTCGCGGCGATTTTGATAGGCGGCGGTGTGGGGGCGTTTATAGTGGGGTTTGTCGGTTTCTTTGTCCCCTACATCCTGTTCATACTTGTGCCTCCGGTGGTGATGCTCGAGAACGTCGGCGTTATGGATGCGTTGAGGCGATCGGCACATCTTGTACGCAGGTCATTTCTCACAGCGATGGGAGCGGTTTTTATTATGTTCCTGATCCCGGCGATCATCGCTGGGACGATCTCATTTGTTGTCAATATTTCAGCCAAGGCATTTGATCGTCGCACCCAGGCCCAGACAGAATCAACGGCTGTTCCCCGGCCGGCTGAGACTGAAAATGTGACAACAGTAGCTGCCGAAGCACCTAAGGAAAACGATAGAAACTGGAACTGGACATTCGGACGGCAAAACGTCGGCACAAAAGCGAAGGAACCTCAGGACGTCGCAACTCGACTGCGAACGACCTTTTTCGAATCGCTGATCCAGATCTTTTGGCTGCCGATGCAGATCCTTGTTTTCTCGTTTTCGGCGATCATAGTTGCTTTGCTATATCTTAAAACGCGGATGGCGGGCGGTGAATCGGCGAATGATCTCATCGAACGTTTTGAGGATGATGGGCGTCCAAGGAAGAAGTGGCAAGAACGCGTCCGGCAGAGATTGATACAGTCCGGACGGATTTTCAGTAAATCCTAGACAATGCAATTTCCCGTAATAAAGCTATTTTCTGCGATCCTGATAATTGTTTTCGCGGCCCTGACAGGTTTCGCACAGGGTTCGACGCGTAATATTCAGGTCGAAAGCGGGGGGTCACTCGAAATAGTTAACAGTTCGGGACGCGTTGCGGTCTTGGCTGCTCCAGGCGAATCCACGCGCTCAAACGTGCTCACCGCAACCGCGGACGGCGGAGTCTCGGATACCGAGATCAAGATCGCATCCGCAAACGGACGCACGACAATTACGGTCGCACCCGCAGAGCGGTCAAAGCGAATCGATATTACGCTGACGGTGCCGGAACGGATCAGTCTAAAGATTGATACTGCGGCGGGGGCGATCGAGGTCTCAGGGAATTTCCGATCAATTGACGCAAGGACAGAAACCGGCACTATTGCTACGGACATCCCGACCGTTGATCTGGCATACCAACTGATTTGGACGGAGTCGCGTCCGCGATATCTTGCGGATTTCGCACTTAGCGATGTGAAAGAACGCTCCAGGGGGCGATTTGAGATAAACGGCCGATTCGCCGAAGAATCCGCAACTACAAATAAGAGAGAAAAAGGAGCCTTAGACGAGGCGAATTCACTAACTGCGGCGTCAGAGGAAAAGTTGAAGACGGTGTCGATAAAGCTGACGACGGCCCGGGGAATAATATTGCTGAATGTTCCGACCAATGAGGTTGTCAACGACCTTCGGCAGCGTCCGCTGACAAATGCGGCAAAGGCGATAATCCGCAGCGGCGACTCGCTGCTGATGGAGGCGATCCGCCGGGCGAGTCCGAAGTATTTTGGTGATTACTCCCGGACGCTTCCGCCGCCAATAAGCGAGCCGAGATTTAATACAAATGCCGGCGGCCCCGTGGTTCCGATCGCACCTCTCAAGACGGCACTTGTAAGGGTCACTGACCTGAAAAATCGAGCGATTCCAGGCCTTGGACCGCGGGATTTTGAGGTTGTCGAGAACGGCAAGGAGCGCGAGATCATTTCGGTCGAACGCTCGACTGCCCCATTCAATCTGGTGCTATTGTTGGACGTTTCGGGCAGCGTCGATAATTACGTCAATTTTATCCGAAAGGCTGCACGGAATTTTGTGGAAACGGTGGGGAAAGACGATCGAGTCTCAATAATTATCTTTAATGAAGACGTAAAGCTGCTTTCAACATTTTCAACGGAAAAAGCAAAACTCTCAGAGAGCCTCGATACATTCGACGCCGGGGGCGGAACTGCTTATTATGACGCTCTTGCCTTCACGATCAGTGAAACCCTTAGGCCGCTAAAGGGCGAGCGAACCGCGATAGTTGTGCTAACTGATGGCGATGATAACCGGTCTTTTCTTCCTTTCGACTCATTAGCCGGATCGATTCAGGAAAGCGGAGCATTGATCTATCCCCTTTACGTCCCGTCAGGACTTATCGCCTTAGAGGAGCAGAACCCCGGAGCTGATATAGACCCGATGAGGAAAAAGTATATGTCGCTTACAGTGAAGAGTGAGGGAGAAGGCGAAAGGCTGGCGAAACTCTCAGGCGGTGTTTACTATCCGATAACCGAGATCCGGCAGATCCAGCAGGCTTACGATGACATCGTTGTGCAGATGCGCTCGGCATATGGCGTAACCTTTCGATCGGATACAGAGATGCTTCCGAACGGTGTCTCACCCCGGCTGCGAATAAAGGCCAAACCGGAAAATACATTTACGACAGTAACGGCCGTCGTAGCGGCGGTCGGGGGCAAATGATGTTCGTTTGCTGACGATGGCTGCCGTCTTGATTTCATAGACGACAGGATTCCAACATCAACCAGTTATAGTGTAAAATTCTCGTTCATGTAGGAACTGCGGCCTGATCTAAGCCGGCGGCAGCCCTTAACCCCAATTTCAAGACCGGAGAAAATATCTACGATGAACAAAATAGTATTCACCTTGCGTTTGTTGTGCCTCACGCTTGTAGTTGGTCTATGCTCGACGGGTGTGGTTGGCCAGAAAGCCGATGAAACCTCCCCGGCCGTCGGATCAAAGGCTTATGACGAGCTTTTGTCAAAGGTGATCCGCGGTGACCTGACAATCGATTTTAAGGCATTTCGCCACGCATCAGCTGCCAGGCCTGACCACCTGACCGGCCTCGCCGACACGAAACCATATGTTGCGATGGTGAAAGCCCTTAATGATAAGAATTTTAAAGAAGCTGTGAGAATCGCCTCCGAGATCCAAAAGACGAATTTTGTCGATATGAACTCGCACGTTGTCGCTTCAATGGCATATCAGGGATTAGGCGATGCGAAGAAATCCAAATTTCACGAAGGAGTGTACCTTGGGTTGGTCAACTCGATCCTGAATGGGGGCGACGGAAATTCGACTAAAACGGCGTATGTTGTTATTTCGGTCGCGGAACAATTTGCCTTGCTCGACGCTTTAGACCTTAAGCGTGCCAGTCACACTGCGATCACTGAGGACGGCCGTAAATATGACGTTCTAACAGTTAGCGATAAGAAAACCAATGAAACGTCAACGGTCTTTTTCAATACCGACCTCGTTGTAAAGGTAAAGGACTAGTTCTTGCCCGAGAATCCACTTTTCGAACATCTATTTGCGGAAACTGAGCGGCGGCCGATGACCGTGTCGGAGCTTAACTCTGAAGTTCGCTCAATACTCGAGCGTCGATTTGCCAGCGTATGGGTGGAGGGCGAGGTCACAGGATTTACGCGAGCCGCTTCGGGACACTGGTATTTTGGCCTTAATGACGGCACTTCACAGATCAAAGCCGTCTGCTGGAAAGGCACGAATTACCGAATTCGCTTTAGGCCGGAGAACGGTGTGACCGTTCGTGTGCGAGGGCGGCTCAGCCTTTATGAGCCTCGCGGCGAATTTCAGTTAGTAGTGGAATCGCTTGAACCTTCGGGCGAGGGAGCCCTGCGTGCGGCTTTCGAGCAGATCAAGGCCCGGCTCGATGCCGAAGGGCTTTTCCGTGCCGAATTGAAACGGCCGATACCTTTCTTTCCGCGGCGAGTTGCCGTTATCACGAGCCCGAGCGGAGCGGCGTATCACGATATTCACAATGTACTTACACGCCGGGCACGTTCAGTCAGCATCCTGCTTATCCCGGCGCAGGTTCAGGGAGAAGGATCGGCCGACAACATTAGGCGGGCAGTTACCGACGCGAACAACTACAATCTTTTGTTGGAGGCTCCCGACCGGATAGATGTGCTTATCGTCGGGCGCGGCGGAGGTTCGGCTGAGGACCTTTGGGCGTTTAACGACGAGGCTTTGGCACGGACAATAAGAGCGAGCGAGATACCGGTGATCTCAGCGGTCGGTCATGAGATCGACTGGACGATCTGCGATTGGGTTGCGGACTTGCGTGCAGCTACGCCGTCGGCTGCCGCGGAACTGGTGGCCCAGCGTGAGGACGAGATCGATCGGACATTCGAGGCTCGTGACGAACAGCTCCAGCGGATCATGTATCTAAAAATGCTGGAAACCACAACAAGGACGAACCAGGCGATCGACGCCCTCAAGGAGGGTTTTGCCGATCGGGTCATGGAGGCAAGGAGCCGATTTGACTGGCTGGCTGCGAGGATCTCTACTTCAGCGTTGTCCGCAAAATCGGCCGCGATCGCCGGCCGGCTGGAGATCCTCGATCAGCGTCGGATCGCAGCAATTGACAAGCTGAAAAAAGGAAAAGATGAAAATCTGAATCTGCTGATGGCAAAGCTGGACGCAATGTCGCCCCTTGCGGTGCTTACCCGTGGTTATTCGATAACACAAACCAAGGATGGCAAGGTCCTCCGGGATCCGGCTAAGGTCAAGCCGGGCGATAAATTGAATGTACGCCTAGAGCGTGGGAAACTTGATGCCGAGGTTTTGGCGTCTTAATACGGCGTATGTCTAATTTCAGGGTTGAATTGAACGATACCGGGTCCGGCCGCCAAAGGCCGGAAAATTCTCGCAGGCCGCCTGTCTTTGAGAATTTTGAGATCCACAAGCCGCGATCGAAGAAGCCCTTCGTGATCGCGGGACTTATATTGGTCTCAATCGCCGCCGCTGCCGTTCTCGGCGGTTTTATTTACTATCAGGGTTTTAAGGGAACTCCTCAATATTCGCTGGCTTTGCTTATCGACGCGGCCAAACAGAGCGATGAAGCGCAGGTCGCGGCCTTGATCGACATTGATGGGGTTGTCGATGATTTTATTCCTCAGATCACGGACAAGGCTATCGAGCTGTATGGCCGGGGCCAGCCGCCCAATACATTAGCGAAGATCCAGGAGCTTGCTAAACCGCTTTTGCCCGCCGTGAAGGACCGCGCAAGGGCCGAGCTTCCCCGTGTGATTCGAGAGCGTACGGAACGCCTTGGTTATGTCCCATTTTTCGGGATGGTCCTGGGAGCCGATCGATATCTTGATATTACGGTTTCGGGCGATACGGCAGTGGTTGCCAGCAAACTTCGTGACCATCCGCTTCAGCTTAAAATGCGGCGTGAAGGGGAGCGCTGGCAGATCGTCGGGGTCAGCGATGAGCATCTTGCGACCGACATTGCCCGGAAGATCGGTCAGGAGATAATCTCGATCGCCATTGAGGGTCGGAAACAAACAGCCGACAAATACGGGGGAATGGGAAATTTAGCCGATCTCTTGAGGCAGGCCGAGGAATTGGTACGTTAATATGGAAAAATCATTTGAAGCTTCGCTAGCCGAACTTGAAGACATTGTAACCAAGCTCGAAACCGGTGACCTGCCGCTTGAATCAAGCCTTGATCTTTTTGAAGCGGGGATAAAACTCTCACGCGAGTGCCGCCAACGCCTGTCCAATGCTGAGCGCCGCATCGAGGTTCTTATGAAAGACGCCAATGGCAGCCTGACCGCCGAGGCTTTTGACCCCGACGATCTGCGTTCTGCCTGACTATGGTTTCTTAGGCTCTGCCTTTCGTTTTTGCAAAAGATCGCAGACCTGATAGGCTCCTGTCGGATCAATTGCGGTCCTGCCAACCTCAACGTGCTGGATCTTGCCTTCCTTATCGACAACAAAAGTGGCCCTTGCCCCGTAGCCTGACGTTTCGTTGTATAGGCCGTAATCTTTTGTCGTGGTCCGTTTCCAATCGCTGAGTAGAGGAAAGTTTACCTTGATGTCCTCAGCAAAGCGTTTGTTGGCCGCAAAGCTGTCCATGCTGATGCCGAGTACCTGAGTTTCAGTTGCGTCGAATTTTGCGATATCAGACTGATACGCTTGAAGTTCCTTCGTTCAGCCGCCGGTGAAAGCGAGTACATAAAATGCCAGCACAACATTTTTCTTGCCGCGGTAATCGCTCAGCTTGACGGGGTTGCCGGTTGTGTCGTTAAGCGTGAAATCGGGTGCCGTATCCCCGACTTTCAGCTTTGTCTCGGGAGCCTGCGGTGTTTGGCCGAATGTTGCTGCCGCGAGCATCAAAGCGAGAGCCGTGATGGTCAGAATTCTTTTCATATTGATACTCCAAATTGAAATGTCGCCGCCCGGTTTTCCCGAAGCGGCGACAAATAGCTTATCTCATTTCCTTAATCTCTGGAACTGAAGATAGTCAGTATATACCAGAAGAGCAGGGCGACGCTGGCAAACAACGTTAGTGAAGCCGCCACGTGTTGTTTTGTATTAAATTGATGAAGCACGTTCGACGTCTGATAGAGGATCGATGTCGCCGCGAAAGCAACCATTACAAAGGCGAATACGCTGCCCAGCGAGAAGCCGAAAATAGCGCTTGCGATAATGAATCCGAGAGCCATAAAGCCGCCGATCGCCAGGATGGGCGCCAGGAAGCTGAAATCGGTACGAGTGATAAAGACAGTCATCGAAAGACCAAGGAAGAGCCCAAGCGTGACGATTCCTGCCTTCATTAGAACAGACCCATCGCCAGCGTAATATGTCGATATCATGATCAAGGGCACGAAAATGATCGCCTCGGCGAGGATAAAAATACCGAGGCCCATGTACTGGGTCACTTGCGAAGTATCGGATGTTGCCCAGCGGTTGGCCAGGAAGGAAACGCCCATGAATAAACCGAGCACGAGCAGCCAGCCCATCGCCCCTCCGCTGAAGATCACGGAGGCGATCATATCTGCGGCCCCGGAGTAAAAAAGGAACCCCTCGACGGCGATAAAGGCAAGTATCGCCACCGCGAGCAGCATATAGGTTTTGCGAATGAACGCGGCGCGCTCGACCGGTACGGCCTCGGCCGCTGAATTACCAAATGTTGTGGTGAAATTATCCATAATGTTTCTCTGTGGTATTAGATGATGATTTTCGAAATTCGTTTACTGATTATTACGTGACCTCGGACGCTTTCGGCCCTTTGAAAATCGACTCAACGCTCCATACTCCAGATCCGCGGGAGGCGATATAAAGGAAGACGAAACAATATAATACGGCAAGTTCACCCGCATTGACGATCGGCAGGAAGGATGCAAAGGAAAAATGCTGGATAAAATAAGCCGCCGCCATCAGGCCGCTGGACAAAAAAGCAGCGATCGAGGTGAACAGGCCGATCATGATCAGAATCCCGCCCAACAATTCGATGGTGCCGGCGATCGCCATCATGGCACTGAGACCGTCACCTCCTCCGCCTTTTCGAGGCGGGTAACCCATCAGCTTCTGGGTACCGTGCCAAAAAAACAAAAAGCCCGATACGATCCTAAGCAGTGCGTAGAAATATTCTGAGTAACGCCCAAGAAAACTTTCCATTAGCCATCCTCCATTAAATTAGCGTGGATTATACATTAGACAGGTCGTCAGATGATATTCCACCATTCGACCTGCGCCAAAATGTCATGAGCCCGGCTTGCCTGTCATCGGGACAAAGCGGACAGGGATCGTTCGTTTTTCAGTAACGCCCTCCTTTGTTTTCGTTAACAACATCATTTCCTGGTATGAGGTGCCGACGGGAATGACCATTATTCCTCCGACTGCGAGCTGCTCGATAAGAGGCTTAGGCACTTCGTCAGGGGCGGCCGTGACTATGATGGCATCGAACGGAGCATGTTCAGGCCAGCCAAGATAGCCGTTGCCCTCCTTAGCAAAGACATTCTTATAACCCAACTCCTTAAGCAAACTTCCAGACTGCCGGGCAAGCTCGGGAACGATCTCAATTGTATAGACCTCGTTCGCGATCTCGCCGAGGACCGCCGCCTGGTAGCCTGATCCTGTGCCTATCTCGAGCACTTTGTCCTTCGACGAGATCTTAGCGGCCTCGGTCATATAGGCCACGATAAAGGGCTGTGAGATCGTTTGGTTCAGGCCGATGGGAAGCGGCGTATCGGCATATGCAAATTCCCAGTGCGATTCCGGAACGAACAGGTGACGCGAAACTTTCCACATTGCCTTTAATACCTTATCGTCCCTTACACCTCGAGCCCGTATCTGCTGCTCGACCATGTCGCGACGCTCTTTGCTGAATTCATCCTGAAGAGGCTCAGCGTGCTGCTCATCCACGGCGACAACGTTCTCCGATCGAGCGAAGTCCTGGCAGGCTAGCAGCGAGAGGAACAGAAAACAAAGTAAAACTAACGATCTATTCATAAGACCAGTGTCTAAGACTCTTGTAAAAAATGAAAATGGTACAGAATGTTAATCCAGCCGCAGATAAACAAAATAGGTCATCGCAGCCATTAGAACAGCGAAGCCGACAGCGCCCCAAATAATGATTTTATTCCGCCTGCCGAAAATTAGCTGCCAAGATCCGGCAAGGGCCGTCGCGAATCCGAAAACGATGAGAAGAGCAAAAAGCGCCAGTATTGCCAGCAGTTGATCATCCGTTCCGGTGAAACTCGGACCGCCGTCCGCACTCGGCTTCGCCGCGTCAATCGCCAGCATGGTCAGCCACGACATGAATGCCACGAGCAGGCCGCCGAGAGCGATCATTATCACACCGCGTATCCGCACGCCGCTGCTTGCCTGAAGCGGGCCGCGGCATTGCGGGCAGACCGATTCGGCAGTTGATGCCTGAAATCCGCATTTGTAACAGTAACGCAATTTGGCGACGGCCGCGTCCATGGTTAGTTAAAATGTATATAGCTGCTAAGGGCGTGTTAATTGAAAAGGCGGCCACGATATGACCGCCTCGTCAATAATGCGATGTTATTCAGCCTTGCCGACGGCTTTGAGCGGTTCGGCCTCGGGCCTCGGAGCGGCGAGGCCGAGCTCGGGCGAACGCCAGAGGTTAGACACCAGAAGTTCGCGGATGAACGTCATCTCTTTCGGCAAACGGTCGTAAAGCTTGAAGAAAAGATCGTCATGCATGGCGATCTCCTTGAGCCAAAGGTTGCGGTCGATGTTCATTACCTGTTCAAACTGCTCTTTCGAGAAATCAAGCCCTCGCCAATCCATATCTTCGTAACGCGGCATCCAGCCAAGCGGCGTTTCGACGCCTTTCGATTTGCCGCGGGCACGCTCGACCACCCATTTCAACACACGCATATTATCGCTGAAGCCGGGCCAGAGGAATTTGCCGTCTTCGCCCTTCAGGAACCAATTGACCGAGAAGATCCTCGGTGGCTCGGGTATCTGGCGGCCGAAATTGAGCCAATGCGAGAAATAATCACCCATGTGATAACCGGCAAAGGGCAGCATCGCAAACGGATCGCGGCGGACCTCACCAATATTGCCGAATGCGGCTGCTGTCATCTCCGAGCCCATCGTGGCGGCCATATAGACGCCGAATGCCCAGTTGAACGACTGCTGGATCAGCGGAACCACGCTATTTCGGCGCCCGCCGAAGATAAATGCCGACACAGGCACGCCCTTGGGATCGTCAAAACGATCATCGGCGACAGGGCATTGGGTGATCGGAGCGGTGAAACGCGAATTGGGATGAGCAGCAGGCTTATCTATGGTTGGTGTCCAGACATTGCCCTGCCAGTCGATGGCGTGTGCCGGGGCTTCCCCGTCCATGCCTTCCCACCAAACATCGCCGTCATCGGTCAGGGCCACGTTGGTAAATATCGTGTTCTCCTTGATCGACTCCATGGCGTTCGGGTTAGTTTCGTAGCTGGTGCCGGGGGCGACGCCGAAGAATCCGGCTTCCGGATTGATCGCATGCAGCTTACCGTTCTCATCGGGCTTGATCCATGCAATATCGTCGCCAACGGTCGTGATCTTCCATCCCTCTTCCTGAAACGCCTTGGGCGGAATAAGCATGGCGAAGTTGGTCTTGCCGCAGGCCGACGGGAACGCCGCACAAACATAGTCTTTCTGCCCGTCTGGCGACTCAACGCCGACGATCAGCATATGCTCGGCGAGCCAACCCTGTGCACGGCCAAGATTCGAAGCGATACGCAGAGCGAGGCATTTCTTGCCGAGCAGGGCGTTTCCGCCGTAACCCGAGCCGTATGACATGATCGAATTTTCCTCAGGGAAGTGCACGATATACTTGTCTTTCGGGTCAGGCGAGCAGGGCCACGGCACATCAAGCTGCCCATCGTGGAGCGGCATACCGACCGAGTGCAGGCAGCGGGTGAATTCGCCGTCGCCTAACGCCTTGATGGCCTTCGTGCCCATGCGGGTCATTATTTTCATGTTGACCGCAACATAGGGCGAATCTGATAGCTGCACTCCAAACTGAGAGATCGGCGAGCCGATCGGGCCCATGCAAAAAGGCACAACATACATCGTTCGGCCTGTCATACAGCCGTCAAATTTCTTTTTGAGGATGGCCTTCATCTCAGTAGGCGCCATCCAGTTATTGGTCGGCCCGGCATCGCCTTTTGCGATAGAGCAAATATAGGTGCGGTCCTCGACTCGGGCGACATCCGACGGATGTGAGCGTGCAAGGAATGAATTCGGCCGCTTTTCTTCATTAAGTTTAATAAAGGTGCCCGCCTCGACCATTTCCTGGCATAGACGGTCGTATTCCTCTGTCGAGCCATTGCACCAATAGACGCTGTCAGGCTTGCATAATTCAACGGCATCAGTCACCCAACGAATAAGTTCCTCGTTGGTGACATTCGCCGGTATATTTATATCGGTCATAGTTTTAGATTCTCTCCAATCGAATAATCTTATCCGATTTTCGCGCAAAAAACTAAGTAAATGGATAATAAGTCGCCGTATTTGAAGTTATTCACCAAGCTAATTGCAGAGTGAAGAGTGATCAGCGATCCGTTAATAATGAAAAGTGATTAGCGAACGGTTTGAGCGATTCGTCTCCGGTAGCGATGGTCCTTTAGTAACAATATTCTTACTTCGTGCGGGCTTTTGTATTCGGTGTCTTGAGGAGGTTGGTGGTGGATTCGGTGACGCTGGGGATGAAGTCATCGGAAGCGGGTATCGGCAGGAGCTTGACGGACAGTCAGGAGGCTGGCCCAGATACGAAACAGACGGATTGATTGGAAAGACAAGGTGTGAAGAAATGATCGGATGCTCAGTGAGATGCTATAGAACAGGCAACTTTCGGCGGTACTGGACGACCGTGTGAACGACAACAGTCGCTATGATGATCGTGCCGCCGAGGAGCGCCCATTTGGAAGGAGATTCGCCGATGAAGAGGAAAACCCAGACTGGATTGAGGAGAGGTTCGATAAAGCCGATTATGCTTGCGTCGAGCGGGCGGGTTCCGCCGGATACTCCTTTAATAAACAAGATATAGGCGATGCCGATCTGGACGATTCCGAGGAAGGCCACCGCGAAGAGGTCGGTCATGGGAACGCTTAGCGGCACTGTCCCGGCCAATATCCCTTCGGCTGCCGTGTTAATGGCGGTGATGCCGCTTGGTAATGTCACGATCGCGAGCAGGAAGTTGCCGTAGATCACGCTGGTTATGGGTTTTAGTGGCGTTATGCGTTGCGTAGCCGAAGGCGAAAGAACCACCCCGTCAGCCGCAGCGGCTGCCACCCCTCCTTCGTAAGGAGGGGAGCCGGAGTGCGTGAAAGGTTCCTGTGACTTGTCACCCGTTATTTGCATCCCGGTTAGTCTCGGGTGCCTGAGCAGCATTATGTACAGCCCGAGGAATACGCCCGAGCCGAGCGCGGCGAGGTTGCCCTGATAATCACCGATCGAGAGATCGCCGACAAAGAAAAGGCTCATTCCGGCGATGCAGAATATAACAGTGAAAAGGTCTCGAATGTGAAATTTCTCGCCGATAACAAACGGTGCAAGGATTAGTATGTAAACAGGCGCCGTGTATTGGAGAAAGATCGCGTTCGCGGCGGTAGTTTGTTTTGTCGCCCAGACAAAGAGGAAAAGCAGCACCGCATAAATGACGGAAACGCACAGCCCGAAAAAGTTGATCCGTAAACCGCTTTTTCCGGTGAGCAGCAGTACCGTAACGCCGGCGAAAAGCGAACGAAAGAACGTTACTTGATAAGCATCAAGCGTAGTGAGCTTGATAAAAAGCCCGCCGGTGCTCCACAAAAGTACGGCCGCAACGACGAAGTAAACCGGGTATAAGTTTGTACTGCGAGTCTCTGACATGAAAGGGAATTTTCACGTATAGAGGAAAAGAACGCAAAAGGCGCCGATGTAACAGAACTTTCCAGTCCCGCAAAGACTGGAAGTTGTTGAGTGAAGTTAGCAACAGAAGAGTTTTAATACGAATTACACGAATACCACGAATAAAGGTGGATAAAATAATTCGTGTTATTCGTGGCTGAAAAATTCTTACTCGCCTGAGGTGGCTGACGCGATTGTCTCTCTTAGGGCTTTCGCGGAGGTTGTTACGGGTTCGAGCTCGACGTGTTCGATGTTGCCGTAGACCTTTTTGCCGAAGACGCCGTTCCAGGGCGGGATGACGATGGTGGCGTTGCCATGGGCACGGGCCTGGCAGGCGAGGCGGATGAACGGATTTTCGTTCTCGGGCTGGTTATAGCCGAAGACCTTTACCTGCCGGCGTTCGCGGCGTTCGACCGGCGTAAGCTTTTCTTCGCCGCCGAGCACGCCCACCCAGCAGGTGCCGCACGACGCGGCGGTGCATTCGATAGGCACGGGGCCTTCCCAACTGCGTTCGTCCTCGGCACGCCAGTCTCGCGAGTGGTCTTTCTGCGAGGCCGATGCGATCTCTTCCTCGGCCATGATGCGGAATTTACCCGCGTAATGCGGCCCGGCGAAATTGACTGAGAATTGTTTGTTAACTGTCCTAAGAAAACCAAGCATGCCCTGAGAATCGTCTTTCCCGCGCTCTTCGACGATGGCATTTGGCGATTTGGACATAACGCCGGTCGGCTTTTTGGTTTCACCTGACGCGGCTTTGAGGGCTTCAAGACCTACCTGATTGAGCGTCATTAGGCCGACTGCGGTAATGGCATTGACCAATTGCGGCTCGACCTTTAGCTTCTCAGCGACCAGTGACCCGATCGCCCTAATCTCATCGCCAATTGACGGCGTCTGACTAGTAAATACAGCAGCCTCAGCCTCGATCGCGGCCTTAACCGTCTTCCAATAGCGGTGTCCATAAAGAAAATGATGTGAACTATCGATCTGGCCTTTCAACTCGAAATCGCCCTTCAGAGCAAATCCATGGATCATCTCTTCGCGGTTCTCCGCCGCCTGAATATATCGGTGCAACTCCAGCGGAAAAAACCTGAACCAGATCTGCACGGCCTTTCGGTCGACCTCGTGTATCTCAGGCAGCAGCTCTTCCATGGCCGCCAGCCAGTCGGCTTCGTTGAATTTATCTAGGTACGTTTCGAACACGGTCATTATGTTTTTAGTCATTATTGTACGAGCCGGCTACGGCCCGGACGCGAAACTAAAAACTTTAACAAAATATGGGATGCAGTGCCAGTCATGCGTTTAGGCGTCAGGTCAGAGCAGTTTGTAATATTCACTACCATCTGTTAACGTCAGAGACTCCATTGTTTCGATTTCGTTTCCGGAGCATTCCCACATGGACGGTCGTATATTTCGTTTGAAGGAACTATTTTTCGAGAAACCGGAACATCCCTGGACCATTGATGAAATGTCCGGGATCGTTGATCTAGCGCCCTCCCACCTTCCGCGCGTCTTTAGAATAAACCTTGGAAATTCACCTATGGCATATCTGAACGGTCTGCGTTTAGATATGGCGCGGGACTTATTAGAAAACACTTTCCTGCAAATCAAGCAGATCGGGATTCAGACTGGACTGACGAATGACAGCCATTTCGCACGGGAGTTCAAAAAGAAATTCGGCGTCTCACCGACGGAACATCGAAAACTTCACTGGGAAAAAATTCAGATTCCACAGCTCGTTGGCGAGGAATGATCGTTTTCGCTAAGACAAAGGATATTTAGCCAAGAAATGATCGTTGACCCTCACGCGGATCTTCTCCACAATCAAGTTAGATTTACCCGATAACAATACAACTAGTTTGGAGATCGTGCCTCACAACGATTTCATCTTTCTGAAGGAGAACCATGGAAAAATTCCGCCGGTTGGTCGAGACAGCGTCAAACGTTGCGATCATCGCCCTGGCCCTTTTATTGGGCTCGTTTCTGATCGGGCGCTTTTATTTTCAGTCGCCCGCTCCCTCGTCTCCGACCCGTGCCGAATCTGTGCAGCCGGGCGGTACGCTCTTGTTAAACGACATTGACTGGGGAAAAAGCGAGAGAAATCTGGTGATGGTGCTTTCCACGGCATGTCACTTTTGCACCGAGAGTATGCCGTTCTACCAGAGGCTGGCAAAGCTGAGCTCGGAAAACAATCGTTTGCGGTTAATCGCATCTTTTCCGCAGGATGTGACTGAGGCTCGCAAATACCTACAGGCGAGCAACGTTGGCATTGAAGAAGTGATTAAAGCAAGCCCGTCGGACGCTCGCGTCAGGGGCACGCCGACATTGATCCTAACAGATAACAAGGGCGTCGTTCTTCAGACGTGGATCGGCAAACTCACGCCCGAAAAAGAGAATGAGGTGGCTGAACGCGTATTCAGCAATGTCGTTGTCGCAATGAACTAAGGTCTAAAGTTTCTACAGATCAAACAAAAGGAGAGACAATGCTGAAAAAGAATTTGTGGTTAATTTACCGAAAATGGATGATAATTGCGTTGTTATCGGGATGTGTGTATGTATTTGGATATTCTGACAGGGTCGAGAGCGGATCAGCCGCGGCTCCGTGTATTCAGGAATGTGACAGTAACCTGAACGAATGTAATGACTATTGCGATTATTACTGCGATGAGACATCAGATCAACAAGCGTGTGATAGCTGTTTGCAGGCATGCACCCAGGCTCATTTTCAGTGCCTGACCTACGCGGTTTCTTGTCAGGACTTAGACGTTGTTCCTGGACGGTGTTCAGTGGAGTACGCGGATCATTGTCCTATCATTAATGGAACTCCGAACTGTTCACATTCAGGCGCATATGCTGCGTATTACCTAATATGTAATAACGCGATTGGACCTGGTCAATGCGTTTCGTGTCCTTATGCCAATTATTTTTGTGTGGGATCCAATGGACTTGCAGCCTGTTTCGGGAGTTGACACGATTTGAGATGAAAATCCGGTTTCACGGCTCAAGTCATTCGAGATACAAGTTTCTAAAGGGGGCAATTCGCTTGCGATCAGTAAGAGCTTGTCTTTGTTTACCTTTCCTGTTCCACGCTATACATTGCCAGGAGGAGACACTCAGAGTTTATACAGATCTTGTAACCGTGCCGGTTATGGTTTTGGACCGTTCAGGGCGGTATGTCCCGGATCTAAAAAGAACAGAGTTCGAAATTTTCGAGAACGGAGACAAGCAAGATGTTTCCTACTTCGAGTCAATTTCGGAACCACTTACCGTCTTACTTCTGCTCGATACAAGCGGCTCTATGGACTCATTGATGAAAGATGTTGGTCGTGGGGCCGCTGCGTTCATTACTCAATTGCGTGATCACGACAGGGTATCCGTTGCGACTTTTTCTGATAAAACTAAGATAAACCTCATCATTCAGGCGACTCTGAAAAAAGATCTAAAAGGGGCGTTCCATTTAAATGCGGACATTGGAGACTCGTATACGGCGACATTTGACGCTGTTGAGAGCGCTCTGAAATATCTGGATCAGTTTAAGGGGCGAAAGGCACTTGTGCTTTTCTCAGACGGCGAGCTCTACGGAAAACATGAAACCGCAGCGAGCAACTTACGCCGGGCCCAGGAGGGAGAATCACTGATCTACACCGTACGCCTCGGCGAATATCCCATGTATCAGCCGGGCTATGTTCGGGTGATCACACGCGAAAATATTTCGAGGTACGGCAACACTCTTGCCCTGCCCAAGAACGACTTGCAGAAGTTAATCGGCCGCGTAAATGCCTATATGTACGGTCTTGCTAGCGCAAGCGGGGGCCGCGGCTTTCAGATCAACCAGATTGCCGACCTACCGGCTACATTTCGCGCTATTGCCGCTGAACTAAGCCAGATTTATCGTCTCGGTTATTCCACAATAACACCGCCAATCGAGGGTGAATTGAGGAAATTAACCGTCAAAGTGAACGTGCCAAATGTAGCCGTCCGCTCACGAAACGAGGTGGTCTACAAAGCCAAAGAACTGAAGTAGTACTCATGAAAACGGTCCCAGAAAAAGTTCGATTCTCCGGCGGGGTATCGGTCTTTTTGTTGATCATAGCCGGTTTTGTAGTAGCCGCGCGGCCCGGAAGCAATATGCTTCTTTGCGGCGCC
>JBGTBC010000317.1:0-1807 GCA_041749555.1 Pyrinomonadaceae bacterium
GATCATTGAAATTGCTTTGGTGACGCCGCTGCGTGCCTTCAGGCCGCTGCCGTCCTCACCAAGCGTGGCTTCGTCAGCCGATGAGCCTAAACGGCCCTTTACGCTCGAACCATCGCCTTTTACTCCTTTCGCTCCGAATACTGTGTATTCAGAAGCCGAACCGAAGTTAAGTGCAACGGCAAGCTGATCAGCACGGGCTACTTTGCCCTTGCTCTCTGTTCGGCTCGTAAGGTCGCCCCTCTGCGCCGAAACGATCGAGCTATCGGACACTAAATAAAGCCCCGAGGCTATAACAGCCAACAGAACTGATGCCGATAAATAGATCTTATTGTGGAGAAAGTTTCTAAATGTCATTTGTGATCCCTCTAAGTGTGAACTGGTTCAGCGGCCATGCATGGCCAAATTTACATTCTGCGTTCAGCGCAATAGTAAGACAATTTGTTCGAAACAGATATTGGTCCTTAAATACTCAATAAATTGCTGATTCCTTAAAACAGGGCAAGCGATCTATCCGGATACACTTCCCTGTCAGCCAGCTCTTGAATAAAACATGTGTCCGGGAATTTGTTGGTTTGTGTCGCTAATATGAACCTACGTGAGTTCTTTGTCAAGTTTTTACGTGTTCCCGTGCAGAGATTAAGAAACTGATGCAACAGCAACTGATACTAAAACTTCTAAAGCTTCACTAACAACGTCTCCAACCTCTGGTGGTCGATACTGTAGAAGCGTTTTAGTTCTGCGATCTGTTCGTCGATCGGTTCGGGGGGCTTTTGAGATTCCTGGCGGGTGCCGACGAGCATGATGTTTTTGGCGGTGTGCTCCATGGGGACGAATTCGAAAAGGCGGGTGGCGTATCCGCTGCGTTCGAGCAGCAGGGAGCGAAGGGCGTCGGTGATGGTTTCGGCGGTCCGTTCGAGCATGACGCCGTGTTTGAGGACGTCTTTTAACATTGCGGGCGGTTTTATCTGAGGTCGGATCTCCTGGTGGCAGCAGGGGGCGGCCACGATAAGCTGGGCATTGGCAGCAATTGCCTTGTAAATGGCGTCGTCGGTAGCCGTATTACAGGCATGGAGAGCGATGAGTATATCGACGTCGTCCACAGGGAACTCAGCGATGCTGCCGACCTCAAACCTCAAACCGTCAAAACCGGATGCCGAAGCTACGCTGTTCCCGAGGTCAACCAGGTTTTGCTTGGTGTCAACGCCCGTGATGGTGACCTTTATCCCACGGATATTTGAAAAATAGTCATAGGCGGCGAAGGTCAGGTAGCCTTTGCCCGAGCCCATATCGACGATCTTCAACTGGGAGCTGTCTTTGAGGGCGGATTTATCGACCAAATTCGCGAGAACCTCGACGAACTTATTGATCTGCCGCCATTTGTCCTGCTGTTTGTCGCGG
Organism: Pyrinomonadaceae bacterium; assembly: GCA_041749555.1. GTDB lineage: Bacteria > Acidobacteriota > Blastocatellia > Pyrinomonadales > Pyrinomonadaceae > OLB17. The sequence goes on from JBGTBC010000317.1 coordinate 1,399, forward strand.
ACCCGGCCGGTCTCGTCGGTGATTCCGAGGGCCTTCAGATAAAACGCCGAAGCGTCGACCTGGGTCTTCTTTTCGCGGTCGTGATCAGCCCGCGGAGCGGCTTTGAAGGTGGGCTTTCCGACATTCAGGCGTGCCTTGCCCTTTTTGCCGATCTCGAGCTGAAAGTCGTGAGAGGTAGTAAATAAATGCCCGCTGAAAAATTGCCCGTCGAGAGCCTCGGCCATGAGTGCAACGCTGGTATCGGTGTCGTAGTTCTTAGCGGTATCGCGGGTCGCCCCGCGGTAGAGAAAGAAAAGCCGCGTGCCCTTTCTAGTTTTGACGAGGCGGACAAGTATTTTTTGCAGTTGGGGATCGTCACCCTTATAATTGCCTAAAGTAAGCTTGACGAAGGTACCGCCCTCAAGCGATC
>JBGTBC010000318.1:0-20061 GCA_041749555.1 Pyrinomonadaceae bacterium
ACGATCGACAATCAATTTTCAAAGAACCAAAAGTGCCTCGGCGTGTTGCATGCAAGAAAACTCTTGCAATACCCGCAACGCCTGTAGTATTGTATACAACTGTTGGCAGAAGTCAACAGTTTTCAAATGGACGAGATAAAAGGGCAGATAGGCGAGACTCGACAGGTATTTGAGATCAGTACGGTAAATGAGCTGTTGGCGAGGGCGGTGAAGCCGGCGCGGCCGCTGTTTGGGGATATGTGGCTTACGGGTGAGCTGGCGGTGATGTTCGCCGAGGCAGGGTGCGGGAAAAGCGTGCTGGCCGCGCAGATCGCTGACAGCATCGCACGCGGGGCCGCACTTAAGCCGATGGATGCGAAGCCGCGGCGGCAGAAGGTGATATACCTCGACCTGGAATCGACCCGGGAGCAGTTCTGCAGCCGGTACCGGCACGATGACGGCGGATTTAAGCCGTACAAATTCTCGGACAATTTCGTCCTTGCACGGCTAGCGGACGTCGTGGAGCCGGGTGTTGCCGATATCGAGGCGGTGATCGAGTCGACGGGAGCGAAGGTGCTGATCATCGATAACCTGGCACACCTGATGAAGGGGCATTCGTCAAACGAGACGGCACGCCTAATGCGCGAGCTAAGGCGTCTGTGCCGTCGTGACGGCATCTCGATACTGCTGCTGGTGCATTCCCGGCCTGCAAGTCTTCGCCGCGGGATAGAGGCACGCGATCTGCCCTTTGCCGAGGTGATATCGGCATTTGCCGACAACGTCTTTGCCGTGGGCCGGGTCGGTGCGGCAGCGTCAGAGCGGTATATCAAGCATCTGCGGCCGGGTGCGGGGGCACACGTCTTCGGGGCAGCCCACGTCCCGTGGTTTCGCATCAGGAAGCGATCGAATTTTACGTATTTCGAGTTTCGCGGGTTTGCACGCGAGGGTGCACTGCGGCTCTCTGACGGCGACCGGCGCGAGTGGCAGCTGATCGATCGCATAGCCGAACTAAAGCGGCTGGGCCTGCCCGTACGGTCGATCGCAAAGGCCCTCGATATGTCGAAAACGACCGTGCAGAAGTACTCGGTGATGTGCCCGGAGGAACCGGCGCCCCTGTGTCAGCACGTCGAAGAGCCGCCGCCGGACACGGCATATGAGATCTATGATGAGCAGGAAGACGGCGCAGAAGAATTCGATCTCGACAGCGATCCAGAGGATGAAGCAGAAGAATTCGATATCGACAGATATCTGCAGGGTGATTACATCGAGGACGACGCGGCATCGGAAGGGCCTTCGGCCGAGGAGGAACGCGAGTTAGAGGTTTATGGTGAAACAGCATTCGGGCACGAACCGGAAGACGAAGATACCCCGGACCCCCGGCTCGAACGCAGCGTCGATAATAACGGCCGCCAGATCTGGATCGAGAAACGAGATTCAAACGGCCGCCTGGTCTGGTACCTCGCCCAAACCTACCGCGGCCAGCCCAACGGCAAATACACCCGCTACGAATACCGCGGCCTCGGAGGCAACGTTGGCACAACCGTCGATCACCTGCCCACACGAGAATCAGGCCGTGCCCCACCATGACGGAATTGAGCAGGGCACGGCAAAAACGAAGGGAGATGCGTTGGAGACGCGTGAGATGTTAGCCAGATGCGAAGCTTCTGGTAAGATGCACCCGAGACCTCCGCATTGAAGATGCGGAAGAACGTTTCGGCCATATGCCATCAAACCACGCTGCCATGTTTGTGCAAATCGACCTCCGGCGTAGGCTGACGTCGATCGCGTTGAGAGGTTCCTATGGTCAAGATCTGCCGCGGCTTCACCGCGGAGAGGTTTCTGGGGCCTTTCCAGACGTTTCACGTCTGGCTAATATCTTGTTGCGGTTTCACCGCGACCTTTGGCGGGACCTCGACCAACGAGCTGGGGAAGCTCTTCATCAAAGTCGAAGGAAACTGGAGAAGGTTCCGTGAAATATAGGATGGTATTGTAATCTACAATGAATTCGTTAATGGTCGCCTGACTTTATAACATTCATCTTCTAAACAGTGTAGGCAAAAGAATCGCAAAATCGAAAGCCCTGACTCGCTCCTTTATACTCTAAGGTGATAAGTGGCGGCGGAGAGAACCACCCCGTCAGCCGCAGCGGCTGCCACCCCTCCTTCGTAAGGAGGGGAGCCTTCTACGACTACTGCCTGCTCAACAAATCTTGAACGAGCGCGCGCCAGTCTTCGCTTTCGGGGATGCCTGGTTTGCGTTTTCCGAAGAAGAGGGCGACGTTGTCGCCGGCGGCGTTGAATAGTTCGAGGCTCGTTACGATGCCGTCGTCGGTCGGCTTTTTGACGACCCATGCTCGGGCGATCTTGTCCTGATCGATATGCAGGTTAAAGCGTTCGTCCATCACGTTAAACCAGCCTCGTGCTTCGAGCACCTTTTCAACCTCGCCGGTGTGGATCTGGATAATTCCGGCGTTTCCGACGAATACCATGATCGGCAAACTGCGGTCGCGAGCCTCTTCTAAAATAAACTTAAAGCTATCCGCCGGGACCTCGACTGACATCTCCGGGTCGGCGAGCCTGAGGGCCTGTTCGCGGGCGACGTCGAATTTCCTAAGCAGCGGGAAAAAATCGTGAGTGTCTTTCAGGTTCGCCCAAGCCGCACGAAAACCGGCTGCATCGATCTCAGAATCGGGCCTTTCACCCGGTTTCCCAGCTTTCGGCTGCACGTTCACCTGCGAACTTTGATCTTCGCTCTTGTATATTGCGACGACCTTTTCGTATTCACTTATGTCGCTCTGTTCGGTGAGAAACACTTTATGGATCGCCGAGCCGTCTATATCGAAAAACTGAAACGATCTCATCGTTCCGCGTGCTGACTCGCTTGTAACGGCAAATGCGAAATGCCAACTGGCAAAAAATATTCGCAGGTCGATGTCTTCGTTTACAGCAAGGCCCATTTTGCCGTGGCCGCTCATCACCTCGACATTCTTGTATTCGCCTTTGCGTTCGTGGACGATCTCTTCATTGCGTGTGAGCGCCATTATCGGGCCGAGCGGCTGCAGATCCTGGAGTATCTCGCTAAATTTCGGCTCGAGCCGCGTGACCGTCTCGGCGCATCCGGTCGCGAGCAATTCGGCTTCGCTCACATTCAACTGCGCGGCGGCGTCGCGGATCCGCAGGTGCGGGTTGGCCTCGCGGAGATCGGCCCATGCTTGTTTGAGGTCAAATTCGGCTGCTTTTACTTGTGACATAATGCTTTTCTATTTTAGATATAATATCAGCCCGTTAAACGCCTATCGCCATTGTAGTCTCTACCGGGCGTGGCGTCGATGCCCTCTTGGAGTCGGCTTCGTTCATGGTTTTCGCAAAGTATAACGGCCCGTTTTCTTGCCGCCCGTTTTTTCGATCATACCGGCCTCGAGGAGGGGATTGATCAGGTCCATTGCACCCTGCTTCGAGATTTCGAGCGCGGCCCATATCTCCGAAGGCGACATCGAACCGTGATCTGCAAGGAGTCTCAGAAGCCGTTCTTGTCTTGGCCGGAGAACGAGCTTTTTGCCGGGCCCGGGTTGAAACGTTTGGACCCGGACCCAAACCCGTTCAAGCGTTTGACGCAGTCCCTCGGCCGAGTATTCGAGCCAGCCGGTCAGATCGTCGCCCTCTCGCCGGACAGCATCCAGGGCAGCATAGTATCGCGGCCGATCTTCCCAATAGTATTCGTCCACCGAAAAGATGTGATGCTTGTCAAAGCCACGCCGATAAAGCTCCCATAAGGCGAGGGCCCGTCCGGTTCGTCCGTTGCCGTCGGCAAACGGATGGATCGACTCGAATCGGTGGTGCAGTATCGCCGAGCTAATGACCGGCGACAAGTCACTCGACGCCTTGTTCCACCACTCGAGCAGCTCAAACATCAGCGGTGAAACATCGTCGGGCGGCGGTGGAGTATAATTGCCTACCCGAACGTAAATCGATCGGTAACGCCCTGCCTCACCCTGATCCATTACACCCTCGGCAAGTATCTTGTGAAGCGTAAATATGTGCTCATGATGTACGAGCTTTTTAGCGGCATTCTTCTCGACATACCGGAGTCCGGCAAAATAGTTGAGCACCTCACGCTGGGGGCGTTCGCCCGCAGCGGCGAGCGGCCGGCCTTCTTCAATAGCCCTGACCTGTTCCAGCGTCAACGGATTGCCCTCGATAGACGTTGATGCATAAGCGTTTCGGACGCGCGAATCCTTTTGCAGAGCCGGGACCCATGAGAGCTCGACCGATGCAGCCTGGATACGCTCCCGAAGCGCGGCAATTGCCTCACTAAGAGAAAGCAGCCGGGCCGTGATCGTAAACTGCGGGACGAATGCCATCTCATAAGTCAAGCATAAGTCAAGTTATTAGTCAAGGGTTTTTCGTTGCCATGTGTCTATGCAGGTTACATACCAACAGTAAATGTCGATACACACTTGATCTCGTTAGTCTAGAATAATGTAATGACGTTTCTCGCCTGGATGGGTGTCGCCGGTCTCCTGCTGTTGCTGATGGCGTTGTCGTCGGCGTTTCTCCGGCGGCTTCCGATCACGACGTCTGCGATCTATCTGGCGTTGGGCGTTGCGATCGGTCCGGTCGGACTTGGCTGGATCGAGATCAACTTTATCTCGTCGGGTGAGTGGATCGAGCATTTGACCGAGGTCGCGGTTATCGTCTCGCTGTTTGTCGGCGGGCTTAAGCTGCGATTGCCCTTTCGAAACCCGGCGTGGGTCGCGGCCTTTAGGCTCGCAGGTCCTGTTATGGTCGCATCCATCGTGGGTGTCGCCGTCTTTTCGCACTTCGCTTTTGGTTTTGCCTGGCCGGCCGCCTTTCTGCTCGGGGCGGTACTTGCCCCGACGGACCCGGTATTGGCCAGCACGGTTTCGGTCAATAATGCGGCGGATCACGACCGCATGCGATACGGACTGTCCGGCGAGGCCGGCTTTAATGACGGTGCTGCATTTCCATTCGTAATTTTTGCGTTGATGTGGATGGAGTACGACCGGATCGGTGAATGGACGGCCGAATGGGCCCTGCATCGCCTTGTTTGGGCGGTACCGGTCGGCCTGATCCTGGGCTATTTGCTGGGCAAAGGGTTAGGACGCCTTGCCATCTGGCTACGCGCAAAATATCGAGACTCCGGGGCTCCAAACGATTTCCTTGCAATGGCATTGATCGCCCTGGCGTACGTTGGTGCCGAGACGATAGGCGCTTGGGGTTTTCTTGCCGCGTTCATGGCAGGCATCGGTTTTCGACGTGCCGAGACAAGGACCGTAGTCGAAAATCCGGATCATCGTCATGATCCCTCACCCGAGGACAGCCGACGAGACGCTGACGAACACTCCACGAGCCACCCGCCTGCCGAAGATCTGATCTTTGGGTCAAAAAACGAAGAAAAGGCCGAACACCCCGCCCATGCCGCTGGCAGAGTATTATCTGACATCATCTCGTTTGGCGATACTACTGAGCGAATTCTCGAAGTAATGCTGATACTGCTGGTGGGTGTTTGCGTGGCCGTCTATTGGGATTGGCGTGCGGTCCCGCTCGCCGCTGTCTTGTTTCTCGTGATCAGGCCATTGGCAGTGCTGCTTTTTCTGGCAAAGTCACCGACAAGTGTGACACAGCGGCTGATGATGGGTTGGTTCGGCATTCGCGGCATCGGCAGTATTTATTATCTTAGCTACGCGATGAACCATGGGCTGCTTGAGCACCTTACAGATCTGTCTTCGATGACCCTTACGGTCGTTGCACTTAGCATTATCGTCCACGGTATCTCAAGCCAGTCGATACTTAATTATTACGAGCGTACAATCGCCAAAGAATCCTGACATGGTCCGCGTCGGGATTTGCATTTTCAGCTTCCAGGCAACAAACTTTTTTGATGCCCTCGGAACTCTGGACCGCGATCAGCAAACATCAAGCCGCCTTTGGCCTGGAACTTTCACCTGAGAGTCTGACCCTACTCGATACCTACTATGAGCATTTGCTGGAACACAATCCTATACTCCACTTGATCGGGGCGATGGACGCGGAGGAATTTGCAATTCGGCACATTCTCGAATCACTGACACTGCTGAAACATTTGCCCGAAAAAGCGCGGTTCGCAGATGTCGGCTCCGGCGGCGGGCTGCCGGCGATCCCGTGCCTGCTTGTCCGCGGTGATCTGATGGCGGTTCTAATCGAATCAAAAGAAAAGAAAGCGAACTTTCTGAAGCTCGCCGTCGAAAATCTCGGATTGACGGCCAGGACCAGGATCATTGCTAGGCAGTTTCAGGAGGTCGACCCCGCGAACTGCTCATTCATAACCTGCAGGGCACTGGACAAATTTGCCGAAAAGTTGGAGCGGCTGCTCAAATGGTCGATGCGCAGACAAGTTCTGCTCTTCGGCGGGCCGAATTTGCGCGAGGCTTTGCAAAAAGCAAAAGTCGATTTTGACGAGACGCTGATGCCGATGTCGGAGCAAAGATATCTGTTTGTTTTGCGGAACTGAGCTCTACCTGACATCGAGATCGTACTCTCGAAGCCGGCGATAGAGCGTTGATGGCGAGATGCCAAGCAGTTCGGCAGTTTTGCCGCGGTGCCAGCCGGTTTTTTCTAAGGCACCGATTATCTGTTGGCGTTCGACATCGCGAAGATTCGTCGGCGATGCATTTTGAAATGTACTTACGCCCTCGGGATGCTGCAGAGGGAAATTTACGGCGTAATTTGGCTTTTCTGTTCGGAAAGCGATCTCGGGCGGCAAGTCGCGTGGTGTGATAAGGCCGTTGTCGCATAGCAAAAGTGCGCGTTCCAGGCAGTTTCGCAGTTCGCGAACATTGCCCGTCCAATGAAATGCGGAAAGAGCCTCGATAGCGACAGGCGATAATTCCGGAGCATTTACCCCGGCGAGCTTGTGAAGCAGGTGGCGAGCCAGAGGTTCGATGTCCTCTCGCCTTTCGCGAAGGGGCGGGATATTTATCTCGAAACTGTTGATCCGGTACATAAGATCGGGCCGGAATGCGCCCTCGGCGATCGCGCGTTCAGGATTGCGGTTGGTGGCGGCAACGAGCCGAACGTCGACCTCGACCTTTTTCACCCCTCCCACGCGGAAAAATGAACGCGTCTCCAACGCCCGAAGCAATTTGGACTGGAGCGGCATCGGCATCTCCATTACTTCGTCCATGAATAAAGTGCCGCCATCGGCGATCTCAAAAAGGCCGAGCTTTCGTACGCGGGCCCCGGAAAATGCCCCTGATTCGTGTCCGAACAACTCGCTCTCGAGCAGCGTATCCTGAAGCGCCGCACAGTTCAGATCGATAAATGGTTTATCGCTTCGATTGCTGAGTCGATGTATCGCCTGTGCGATCAGCTCTTTACCAACGCCCGATTCGCCCGTGATCATTACAGACGTGTCGGATTGCGCCACTCTCTGCACAAGTCTCAGAGCCTCTTTCATCTGGCGGGATTCCGCTACGATCTCGGGCAGCGACTGATGTGTCCTTGCTATTTGGGCACGGAGCCGCTGGTTATCCACCTTGAGCTGCTGCTTTTCGGCCGCGGCGGTGACAAGCGCAGATAACTCGCCGATCCGATAGGGCTTAGTGAGATAATCATAAGCCCCCAGCTTCATCGCCTGGATAGCGGATTCAACCGTTGCCTGTCCGGTAAGCATTATGACTTCGGGCGGGTCCTGATCTCGCTCGCGGGTGCGGCGAAGCAACCCCAGGCCATCCAAACGAGGCATATTGATATCGCATAGGACGACATCGAAGTCGTCTTCCTCAAGCAATGCCCAGGCTGCCTCGCCGTCTTCGGCACATTCTACCTCATGTCCCTGGCGGGCCATTTCTTTCTGGACAACAAGCCTAAGATTCTTTTCGTCGTCGACGACCAGTAATTTTGCCATTTTAATAGTGTGGGATCTTTTAGTTTGAGGCGGGGAGGAAAATACTAAAGGTGGAGCCTTTGCCGACATTGGACCGGACACTTATCCGGCCCCCATGTTCCGAGATAATACCGTAGCAGACAGAAAGCCCCAGACCTGTACCTTTGCCAACGTCTTTGGTGGTAAAAAAAGGCTCGAATATCTTCGGCATATTTTCTTGCGAAATGCCTGCGCCGTTGTCCTCGACCTCGACGACGAGACGGTTCCCTTTTGAAAATACGCGAAATATCAGCTGTCCACCGTCGGGCATTGCATCGATGGCGTTTGTCGCCAAGGCTATCACCGCTTGCTGTATCTGGCCGCCGTCAGCGCTGATGGGCGGCAGGTCGGACTCGATCTTGATCCTCTGGCTGATATTGGGGCCGCGTTTCTGATGCGATATTAGATTGGCCGCCGAACGCACGATCTCGCCGAGGTCGACTTTCGTTCGATCGCTTGCACGGACTCGGCTGAAATCGAGCAGATCGGTTGTGATAGTTTTGCAGCGGAATGCCTCGTTCTTGATCAGCCCGAGGTATTCGGCGAGATCATCGGCCGATTCCGACTCTTCAAACGCACCTTCCTCGATCCGCTGCTCGAGGGCCTCGGCACAGGCCGCGATGGTCGCAAGCGGATTATTGATCTCATGCACTACCCCGGCCGCAAGCCGGCCGACGGCCGCCAGCTTCTCGGCACGACTGATGGCCCGGACCGCTTCTACCCTAACTGTGACATCCTCGCCCACGGTAATAATATGCGTGACCTCACCGTTTTCCTCGTTTCGCATCGGAACTTTGCTTACCATCCAATGCCGTGTAGATCCGGCGTCGTCCGCTGTCTGCTGCTCAATACGCTCGATCTTACCGGTCCGAAATGCCCTTTCGAATTCCTCGCGAAGGCGGCCCTGAGGATATTTTGCAAGCACGTCGAACACATCTCGCCCGACAGCGATATCGCGTGGAATGCCCTGATCTCCGACCTCGCGATGCCGATTCCAGGTTACGATCCGATAATCGCGGTCGATCACATAAAGCGAAACAGGCAAGGCATCGAGCACAGCCTCGGTGAATTTCCTGTCTTCTTCACGTGCCTCGCTGATCGAATTATGGAGGGCCAATTCGTAATGGGCCGTCAGATTAACGCTCATTGCGGCCATTTGAGTCGCGGCGTCGATCATTCGCGCAGATCTTTCAGTAATGTCGTCGTCCGAATTGAATCCTACGATGATCGCGCCTTTTATCTCGCCGTTGATATGAAGCGGCGAAACGTATTCAAGCGTGTGTTCCAAACCTTCGATCAGGAAATCCGCAGGATCATCCTGCGTGTAGCCGATCTGCGGAGGCATGAAAGACAACCACTTGTCGAACTTGTCGCGTCGCAGAACACTGAACTCAACAGCACCATGGGCGTCACAGGCGCAGCTTATAAGCCCAATGCTCTCAAGTTCGGCAACAAATAGACAGATCTTTGCATCTACCCCTTGCTGCAGGGCGTCGGCGACGCGAGCCGCGACCTTCTTGGGATGCACCGTGAAAAGGAGGCTACGGCCAAGTTCCGAGATAAATCGGAGGTCGTTTGGATTATTGTCCGCGGACGCCGGTGCGGAAACAACAGCGTCTTTTTTCGGCGGCGAAGAGGTTATCATTGTTGCGGGGGTCGCAGCCGTTTTGATCGAGGAGCTTTGACGAACGACAGGCACTTGAAGGAGATTCCGAGCAGTTCGGAACCTCTCCATCAATTAAAAACAATTTTTAACAAATTGTCAATAAATTTAACGCTTAGGCAAGTGGGTTGACACAGGCGTTCAATAGTTAAAAACTTAAGATTGTAATGAACTTTTTCTACTTACGGCCGTTTTCCCTGATAACCGCGTTTCTCGTGATTTTTGGGGCCATGTTACCGGTTTCTTCACAGGAGATCGTGGATAAGACGGTGGCCGTCGTAAGTGACGGAAACAGGACCGAGCTGATCACCTATTCCGACCTGATGTGGCAGCTTGCATTGCAGCCCGGCGCACCGCTGGACCCTCCGAGATCGGACGATCTCAATCGGGCTCTGCAAACGATGATCAATCAGAGACTGTTTGCCCTTGAATCTCAGCGATTGCCGCGTGACGCACCAAGTAAGGCTGAGATAACTAGGAAGGTAAGTGAAACCGTCGCTTTTTTCCCATCTCCCGCTGTTTTCCAGGCCAGGCTGCGGCAAGTGGGATTTGATTCGGTCAGCGACGAAGCATTCGAAGATCTGATAAGCCGGCGGCTTTCGATCGAGAAGTATATCGATTTTCGCTTCGGGTCGTTCGTGGTCGTAACCGCAGACGATGAAGCTCGGTACTATCGCGATGTGTATGTGCCGGAATTCCGGCGAAAAACACCGGACCTTTTGCTTCCTTCACTAGACGAGTCTCGCAATGAGATCCGAGGAACCTTGACACGGCAAAGAATTGCAACCGCCATCGAAACATTCCTGGATGAGGCAAAGCGGCGGGTAAACATCGAAATACTGTTTGAGGTCTGAATGGGTCTTTAATGTCATTTGGGTCCCGACCGTCTTGACCGATCAGCCGCACGGAATTATCATCTAAAGTTCGCTGCCGGAGTGGCGAAATTGGTATACGCACTAGACTCAAAATCTAGCGGGCTTAACGCCCATGTCGGTTCGAGTCCGACCTCCGGCACCATTATCAGACACGCGACCCTTCCTACCCGTTGAGAAAAAAGTCAATGAAGATCGGTATTCTAATCTCAGGCCGCGGATCTAACATGGCCGCGTTGATCGATGCAGTCGCATCGGGCGAAATACCGGCCTCCCAGGTTGCGATCGTGATCAGCGATCAACCCAATGCTCCCGGTTTAATAAGGGCACAGGAATCCGGGGTCGATACTCTTGTGGTCGAGAGAAAGGGCCGGCCGCGTGCGGAACACGACGCCGAGATTGCGTCGGAACTTAAGAAACGCAGCGTCGAACTTGTTTGCCTCGCTGGCTATATGCGGCTGCTGTCGCCAGATTTTGTAAAAGACTTTTCAAACCGTATTATCAATATTCATCCAAGCTTGCTTCCAGCCTTCCCCGGATTGGATGCCCAAAGGCAAGCGCTCGACGCTGGCGTGAAAATGACGGGCTGTACAGTTCATTTTGTGGATGAGCATCTCGATCACGGTCCGGTGATCTTGCAGCGAGAGGTCGAAGTCAAGGCCGACGACGATGTCGAGTCTTTGTCCAACCGGATCCTCGAGCAGGAACACGCTGCATATGTCGAGGCGGTTCGTTCCATAGTTATAGGCGGTACCCAGGTCGAAGGAGTGTCAGGAACAAACTCCTGGCTATCCGCCTTTCTTTCTTTGACATAAATTCCCTTTTTCCTTAAACTCAAAGTTTTCACTTTAGGGTGAATTTAATGGAGAGCAATTATGCCGAAGAGAACGTATCAACCGAACAACCGCCGACGTGCGAAAAAGCACGGCTTTCGAGCCAGGATGGCGACCAAGAACGGCCGCGCCGTGATCAAGCGCCGTCGGGCCAAAGGACGCAAGAGATTAACAGTTCATCATTATTAAGTCTTGGCCTGCCTAAGGAATCGCGGATAGCGAAACGGGCCGATTTTCTTAGGGTCTACGAGCAAGGAAAGCGTTTTGAAGGCCGTTTTATGACGGTTTTCATTTTGCCCTCAAAACGCGGTTTGCACCGTGTCGGCCTTACGGCCACAAAGAAGGCGATCGGCAAGGCCCACGATCGAAACCGTGCAAAAAGGCTCTTGAGAGAAAGTTTCAGGCTTAGTCGATCTGAATTGAACGCGATCATGGACAAATACGATTGGGTATTGAATGCTCGACGTAGCTTATTGAATGTAAAGCTTGAAAAGCCGTTGGCCGAGTTCAAGCAAATGGTCGCCCGGATCGGCGGGGAATAGACATTTTGCCCGCGAATTACGCGAATAACACGAATGAAAATTTCTTCTATTCGCGTTGATTTGTGTTAATCGCGGGCAATATTCCTTTTTGCCGTCGAGATTTGTGGCTTTATTGGTTAGATGAAGTTTTTGGTCTTGGATATTTTAGGGATATATAAGGCGTTTCTTTCGCCATTTCTCCCGCCGGCATGCCGGTTCGAGCCGACATGCTCGGAATACGCCCGCGAGGCGGTAGAAAAATACGGGGCCGCCCGCGGAACATGGATGGGACTAAAGCGTATCCTTAGATGCCAACCGCTTTGCAGGGGCGGGCACGATCCGGTGAAATGATTTGCGATACTTCGGTCGCAAAGATTGAGGCCGCAAATACCTAATAATGGACAATAGCAATAATCAAAATCAATCCAGGTTCCTCATCGCGGCGATCCTGTCGATGGTCGTCCTGTTTGGGTGGTCATATTTTTTTAATCCGACGCCGCCCCCGGCCGATCCTAATGCGAACGTCGCGGCAAATGCGAACACTGCGGCATCACCCTCCGCACCTTCTCAGGTGCCGCAGGCCACGCCCGAAACAGCAGTCACGACCACCCCTGACACGACACCGAACAGGCTCATTACTATCCGATCGCCTTTATACGAAGTAACACTCGATTCGCGCGGAGCTCTGGCTACAAGCTGGATCTTACTTAAAAACAAGTCGCCCAAGGGCGAGATCCCTCTCTATGCAGACGGATCGACCGAATCAAACCCAAAGCCTCTGCAGTTGATCTCGAAGGAGGCATTGAGCCGCACGCCGCGTGATATCCCGTTTCGCCTCAGCACCGGAGATCAGAACATTACCAATCTGGTCAATGACCGGAATTATGAAGTTTCTGCAGCCGAAGATACGATCACGCTCGCCGAGGGACAGGAGCAGCAGATAGATTTCACACTGACCGATGCAACCGGCGTGGAGGTAAAGAAAAGTTTCGTGTTCAGGGCTGACAGCTATATCGCCGACCTCGGAGTTTCCCTACGGCAAAATGGCCAGGTCGTCCCTGACACAAAGTTACTGATCGGTGCCAGTATAGGCGATCACGAAATAAATCATCACACATTCTACCAGATAGAATCCGAAGCCGTTGCGGCCATTGACGGCGATATTCACCGCCATCAGGGTTACTATTCGTTTACCTACGACGCGAACAACAATGCCTCGCTTACTGTCCCAGGCAATGTTGATTGGGCAGGGGTGAGCGACAGTTATTTCGCGATGGCGGCGATACCGGCCTCGCCCAAACCAGGCCTGGAGCTAAGGGCTTCGAAATATGAGGTCGAGACCGAGCCGTTCTTTTACAGTATTTTTTCGTGGGTGATCCGCAATGCGGAAACAAAAGAGACTCGTCATTTGGTAACAGCGCACGTTCCGATCAACGCGGACGGCTCGGTCACGCGGATCTATACCGGTTCAAAAGATTACTTTCTCATCTCAAGCCTCGCACCCGAATTGAACGGGATGGCAGGACGCGAATTGGAATTCATCAACCTGATCAATTTCAGCAATTACGCACCTATCCGCTGGTTTGTTAAACCGATCTCAATACCGATCCTGATCGCGCTTAATTTCATTAACGGCATCACGCATAATTACGGCGTAGCGATCATCGTCTTTACCTTCCTTTTCTATTCGCTCCTGTTTCCGCTTAGGTGGTACCAGTCAAAATCCTTCAAAAAAGCGGCGGGCAATGCCCCGAAAATGAAGGCGATCCAGGAAAAGATCAAGGACATGCAGAAGAAGGGCATTCCGACCGACGACCCGAGAATGCGTGAACTGCAGATGCAGCAGCTCAAGATGACAAAGGACGCTCTGCCGATCGGCGGCTGCCTTCCGATGCTGCTTCAGTTTCCCTTGCTTATCGCTTTTTACACGGCGGTTACCGTGTCGCTCGAGGTCCGACAAGCCTCGTTTATCTGGCTTCCCGACCTGTCGGCGGCTGACCCCTGGCATCTCCTTGAATTCGCATTTGCGATCTCGATGATCCTTGCGATGAAGTTTACTCCGCAGGCGGCGACAATAACCCCCGAGCAGCAGATGCAGCAGAAGATGATGATCTATCTAATGCCTGTTATGATGCTTTGGGTCATGTGGGCGGCGCCGTCGGGCCTTTTGCTATACTGGTTCTGCGGCAACATAGTTAGTTTCGGACAGCAGATGCTGATCAATCGAATGAATAAGACCAATGTGCCGCCCGGGACCGAGATCGTTAATGAGGTCCCTGCAAACGCGAAAAAGGTCAAACCGAAATTGTCGACCGCATAGTCCGCCAGGCTGTTAGTCTGGCGATCCGACAGACTAACAGTCTGTTGTACATGTTATGAACCAAACTTGTGAAAACGCGACGGAATTCCTTTCAGGACTAGTCTCGGATCTGCGTTTTGATCTGAGCGTGACTTCGAAATGGACGGACGACGGCTGTCTGCTGAATCTGAGTGGTGAAGACTCGCATTACGCTCTGGCCGAGAACGGTGAACTTCTTGATGCTTTCGAAGTATTGCTTTTTCAGGCGTTTGGACGCGAACTCGGTCGAGAGCACCGCTTCATCGTCGATGCCGAACAATTTAGGGAAACACGCAAGGCCGAGTTACACGCTATGGCGCGTTTTGCCGCCGATCAGGTCAGGAAAAATGGCCGCCCGTTCACATTTGGCGTGCTCAATTCGACAGAACGCCGTATCATTCACGTCACGCTGCAGAAGGAAGAGGATCTACTTACGGAGTCAGTCGGCGACGGCCGCGAACGGCGACTTCAGGTCCGGCTGCATTAAGGAACATAACTGATTTGGGTATTAAGGTGAAAGCGGAAAATTAATTCCCTTTTCGCCTTTTTTCATTCTTACGATATGCCGAACACGATCGTCGCACTCGCAACACCTACCGGCCGCAGCGGTATCGGGGTGATCCGTCTTAGCGGCAGCGAGTCGTTACTAATCGCACGTAAACTGGTGGGTGCCGACACCTTCGATCCTGAGCCTCGCACTGCGCATTTCAAACAACTTCACGATCCTGTGAGCGGCGATATTATCGACGAGGCGATATTTACCTATTTTAAGTCGCCTCACTCTTTTACCGGAGAGGATGTAATCGAGATCAGCTGTCACGGTTCGCCGGTGCTCTTGAGGCAGGTGATCGATATCTGCCTGTCGCTCGATGCGCGTATGGCAGATCCAGGTGAATTCTCGCTTCGGGCTTTGGCAAATGGCCGAATGGACCTTTCCGAGGCCGAGGCGATCCGTGACCTGATCGATGCTCAGACAACCGCGTCGGCGCGTCAGGCGGTCAGGCAGATGCGTGGCGAGTTTTCAAAACAGCTGCAGCCATTAAAGGACGATCTTCTCGACGTTATCGTGATACTGGAATCGGCCCTGGAGTTTGTCGAGGACGACCTGCCTGACGTACAAACAGAACGCGTCAAGTCAAAGCTGAGATCGATAGCGGGCGAGATCGGTAAGCTCGCCGCGACCTTTAAGGCGGGACGGCTTATACGGGAAGGCCTGAGAGTCGCCCTTGTCGGCCGGCCCAATGTCGGTAAATCCAGCCTTTTCAACTCACTTCTCGGATCGGACCGGGCGATAGTGACCGAGATCGCCGGGACGACGCGCGACCAGATACATGAGCGATTCACTATTGGCGACATTCCGGTATCATTGATCGACACGGCCGGGCTCCGTGAAACCTCGGACACTGTTGAGAGCATAGGGGTCGAACGATCGCGGGCGACGATGGCCGATGCGGACATAGTCGTGGTTATGCTCGATGCGTCCGAGTCGATCATGCAGGAAGACCTCGATATTCTGGACAGCGTAAAGGATCTGAATTTCATCGTCGCGATCAACAAGATCGATAAAACCCCCTCCCCCGATATCGACAAGCTTATAGCCGGAGCACACTCAAAGCTTGCGTTTCTGCGGCCAAAGGTAACACCACTCTCGGCAAAAACCGGCGAGGGCCTCGACGACCTGCGCGACGCGATCGTCCGGCCTTTCTCGCCCGAGGATGTGACGACATCCGGCTTCCTTGTGACCGATGCTCGGCACCACGACCTCCTCATTCGGTCTCAGGCCGACATCGAGCAGTCCCTTGGCCAACTCGATCAAAAAATGAGCGAAGAGATCGTCCTGATCGGCCTTCACAATGCACTAAAATACCTCGGCCAGATCACGGGCGAGACAACAACAGAAGACATGCTGACACGCATTTTCTCTACTTTCTGCATCGGAAAATAAGTAGTCGCAGAAATTTGAGGTTAAACTAATAGCTTGACAAAGCTGACGCCGAAGTCCATATTTTGCTAGGGATATGCTGAAACGGTTCGCGGCCATTTTATTCGTATTAGCACTCGCCGGAAATATCTGGGCGGGTCTATGCGATTGTTTCGAGGGGGCAAGCCATTCCGAGTCTAACTGCTGCAAACGCGACAGATCTGGCAACACTTCGATTTCAAAGAAACCGTGCTGCGGTTCCGAATGCGGTGAATCATCATTCGTTACGGTGCAAAGCACGTTAACGGATACGGCTATTAAGATCCCGCATCCAGCCGGCCTACTCAACATTGATCCTTTCTCGCTCGAACGCCCGTATGCTTCCCATACTAACGGATCAAGGAGTGCGGGCCCCCACATCGAATATCACCCGCAATTACCTAGGCCCCCAAACCTTTACATAAAACACAATTCATTCCTGATCTAGCTCAAAGGGCCTGATGCACCCCGCGCGGAAGCGCGGCTGTATCGGTCGGTTTTGCTGCGCCCAAGTGTATTTAAATCTGCACTTGGATAAGTTTGTTTACTGACTTTTTGACTAAATGGAGAAAAAACTATGAAAAAAATATTTGCGATCTCATTCATCGCCCTCGCCGCACTCATGGCCGGGGCATGCGGTTCCGCCTCTACCTCAGGGGATACCGCCGGGGGCAAGACCGTTAAGAGCGGCCCTGCCGGCAACAACCTGACCGCCACACTCTCGAGTTCGGACGGAGTTCTGAGAAAGGGGAAACAGAATTTCACGCTAACCTTTACCGATGCATCCGGTAAGCCGGTCGACGTCGGTGCCGTGGCGCTCAACTTTCATATGCCCGCGATGGGTACAATGGCCGTTATGAATAACCCCGCGGCATTTACAACGACGGGAACGCCCGGCGTATATCAGGGGACGACCAACCTCGACATGGGCGGCGAGTGGCAAGCACAGATCTCATATGAAGGGCCCGCGGGCACCGGCAAAGGCAATCTGACGATCGTCGCTCAATAGACTGATGCCTTTGCGACATTACGAATGATCAACTGGCTCATCGACTGGTCAATTAAGAACCGCTTTATTGTTCTCGCGATCTATTTCGCGTTGGCGATAGCCGGTTATTACGCGCTCGTTCATACTCCGATCGACGCGATACCCGACCTGTCTGACAACCAAGTGATCGTCTTTACAGACTGGGCGGGCCGGTCACCCAAAGAGGTCGAGGACCAGGTAACCTATCCACTGGTTACAAGCCTCCAGGGCTTAGCGGGCGTCCGTACCGTACGGGCGAGTTCAGCATTCAGCTTTTCGATGGTCAACGTCATCTTTGAGGATAACGTTGACCTCTATTTTGCCCGGACGCGCATTCTCGAACGGCTGAATCTCGTCACTGCTCAGTTGCCCGCGGGTGTAACACCCACGCTCGGACCCGACGCTTCGGGCCTGGGGCAGGTCTACTGGTACACGCTTGAATCTGATTCGATGGACCTTCGAGACCTGCGGACCGTTCAGGATTGGTTTGTTCGTTACCAACTGAACTCCACGTCCGGGATCGCTGAGGTCGCAACCGTTGGAGGGCACGTTCAGCAATATCAGGTCGACATCGATCCCAATAAACTGCGTGCCTACAACGTCCCGTTGTCGATGGTTATAGAGGCCGTCGAAAAGTCTAATAGCAACGTCGGCGGCAACGTCGGCGAGCAGGGCGGCGAGTGGGCGATCGTTCGCGGTATCGGCCTTGTCGAATCTGTAGCCGATGTCGAAACCATCGTCGTCGGGTCACAAAACGGAACTCCGATATACGTTCGCGACCTCGGCGAGGTAAAGATCGGGAACGCTTTCCGAACAGGCTCGCTCGATAAGAACGGTAAAGAGGCCGTCGGCGGCGTGGTCATCATGCGCTACGGCGTCAGCGCTCAGGTCGCGATCGAAAATATCAAGAAAAAGATCGAGGAGATCAGACCCGGCCTGCCGCCCGGTGTTGAATTGGTGCCCTTTTATGACCGCACCGACCTCATCAACCGGACATCGGATACCCTGAAAACGGCATTGATCGAAGAACTTATACTCGTCACGCTCGTTAGCCTGGTCTTTCTCGCCCATTTTCGTTCGATTCTGATCGTGACGATACCATTGCCGCTCGCGGCGTTGATGTCGTTCATGTTCATGTATTTTTTCGGTATCACGTCGAATATCATGTCGCTCGCCGGTATCGCGATCGCCATTGCCGATCTTGTAGATGCAGGAATTGTCGTTACCGAGAACGCCTATCGGGCGATCGAGCGCGAAGGCGTTAGCCTGTCCGACAAGGAGCGCGTGCGAGTGATCGTCCGTGAAGCAACCAAGGTGGTCGGCCGCCCCATATTTGCTTCGATGGCAATTATCATCATTGCTTTCATGCCGGTTTTTGCCCTTACGGGCCAGGAAGGCAAACTATTTCACCCGCTCGCTTATACAAAGTCTTTTGCGATGATCGCGGCCGCGTTCATGGCCGTCACACTCGTTCCAGTGCTATGCGGATTTCTCCTGGGCGGCAAGCTGCGGCCTGAAGAGGCAAATCCGATAATGCGGTTTTTGCGTGCGGTTTATAAACCATTACTTACGCTTGCCCTTCGCCACAGGTTGGCGACGGTCCTCATCGCGGCCGTATTTTTTGCAGGGGCGATGCTGGCGGCGACCCAGATCGGCACAGAATTCATGCCCGCCCTGAATGAGGGTGACATCATGTATATGCCTGTTACCGATCCTGGGATCTCGCTTGAGGAAGCCACACGGATACTAAGCAAGCAAGACCAGATACTCAAGAGTTTTCCCGAGGTCGAGTGGGCAGTAGGCAAAGCGGGACGGGCTGAGACATCTACCGACCCATCGCCGATCAACATGAATGAGACGATCATCCATCTCAAACCGGATGACCAGTGGCGGACCGGAATCACGCGTGAAAAGCTCATCGCCGAATTTGACGCCGCCCTTAGGATGCCTGGGGTAACGAACATATGGACCCAGCCCATTATTAATCGAATCGAGATGCTTGCTACCGGGATCCGCTCCCAAGTCGGGATCAAGATCTTTGGGAACGACCTCGATACGCTCGAAGAGACCGCGAAGCGAATGGCTGGGGTAATACGTGATGTGCCCGGTGCGGCAGACGTCTACCCAGAGCAGATCGGCGGGGCGCCGTATATCGATATTGATATTAACCGGCCTGCCGCGGCACGGTACGGGATAAGTGTCGCGACGATTCAGGATGTGATCGAAAAGGGGATAGGAGAAACAAATTTGTCGACCACGATCGAGGGGCGAAGCCGATTTCCGATCCGCGTTCGGTATGCACCTGAGTATCGCTCATCGCCCGAGGCCATCGGGCGGATCCCTGTTACCTCGCCCTCCGGCGAATCGATACCATTAGGCCAGATAGCCGAAATTCGTACTGTCGAGGGCCCGTCAATGATCCAGAGCGAAAATGGGCTGTTGCGGGCCACGGTTCTCCTCAACGTACGGGGCCGAGACATCGGGAGTGTAGTGGACGAAGCGAACGAGGCGATCCGCAGCCGAATGCAAATGCCGGCGGGGTATTACTTCACATGGAGCGGTCAGTACGAAAATCAGGAGCGCGCACGAAAACGGTTGACAATCGTGGTCCCGATCGTGATCCTCATTATTTTCATAACGCTCTATTTTACGTATCACTCATTCCTCGAGGCTGCTCATGTTTTGCTCGCAGTGCCGTTCGCATTAACGGGCGGGTTTTATCTGCTCTGGTTGCTGCAGTACAACTTCTCGGTGGCGGTCTGGGTTGGATTTATCGCCCTCTTTGGAGCGGCTGTCCAGACCGGGATCGTTATGGTCGTCTACCTCGACGAAGCAGTAAAACGAAAGCATGCGGAACTAGGTCGGCTGAACCCCGAATCGCTCCGCGACGCTGTGATGGAAGGGGCATTGCTCCGCCTCCGCCCCAAGGTTATGACGGTAACAAC
>JBGTBC010000319.1:0-7287 GCA_041749555.1 Pyrinomonadaceae bacterium
CGGTGGCTTTTCTGCCGCGGCATGGACGCGGGCATAAGCTAACGCCGAGTGAGCTTCCTTTCAGAGCAAATATCTACGCGATGAAGCTTCTTGGGGTTGAGTATATTTTGTCAGTTTCCGCCGTTGGTTCGCTTCAGGCGCAATACGCTCCGACAGATTTCGTTATTCCCGACCAGTTCTTCGACCGTACACGTGCCCGTGCGGATGAATCGACATTTTTTGGCGAAGGCATTGTCGGGCATATCACCTTTGCCCATCCTGTCTGCAATGAACTCGGGGACATACTCCAAGCATCTTGTATCGAGGCTGGGGTCAAAACGCATCGCGGCGGCACTTATTTGTGTATGGAAGGGCCAGCATTCTCCACGAAAGCCGAATCCAACGTTTACCGTCAATGGGGAATGGACATCATCGGCATGACAAACCTGCAGGAAGCCAAACTCGCTCGCGAGGCCGAGATCGCCTACGCGACCCTGGCCCTGGTTACCGACTATGACTGTTGGTACGAAGGCCACGATGACGTTACGGTCGACATGGTCATCGAATACCTTAACAAGAATGTCCGAAACGCTCAATTAGTTTTGAAAGACGCTGTAAAACGAGTCGCTGCAAAGGAAACTCCTAACCAATACCGTGGATCGACGAAGAACGCGATCTTCACATCGCCTGATCTATGGCCTGAGGAGACCGCGAAGAGACTTGATGCGATCATTGGAAAGTACGCCAAGAAATAAATCCGAGACCGATGAATCTCAAAGATTCACCTGTGCATCATACCCGCATTATGCTTCACAAAGCCGTCGCTTCTCTCCTTTTTCTTATAGTTTTTTCTGTCGCTGTCCTGGCACAAAAGCCCCCGAGCGAAAAAGATCTCGCGGCGGCAGACGACCATTTCAATAAGGCAAACGCGCACTTTGAGAAAAAAGACTTCGCAGCTGCCCTCGCCAGCTACCAGGCCGCGCTGAAAATATTACCGGATGAACCAGCTCTTCTCTATAACGGTGGATTCGCCGCGCTGCTGGTAAACGATAACCAAACCGCCGTGGAGCTCTGGACTCGAATGAAGAAGTTCGAACCGGACGACTGGGCTCTCCGTGCAAAACTAGTTCAGGCATTCCAGCGGTTGAATCGGATCGCCGACCGGGACCGCGAGCGCGAAGAGATTTTTGCCCTGCGGAAGAGCGGACGGAACAAAGAACTAACAGAACAGGTGGAATATTGTCGTGATCGTTTTGAGGCTGGCGGAAGAAGTGTCCTTGCTTTTGAGCTTTTCGAATTCAAGGGGCCGCGTGCCATTCGCTACGTCTTCAGCGTCATGGATACGAAAGGCGAGGAAGATTATCGCATTTCTCTAGGCTCTTATGACCTAACAAATAATATTTGGCGAGAGACAACCAAGCCGAAGCCGAAAGATGGTTTGCGATTGTTTCATCTCGATGGCTATTTTCGTGGCGGGGGTCATGCTACATACGGCATGATGCCAGGAGAACCATCTTATGAGGAAACGAAAAAGATGGTGACGGACATCCTTGAGAAACGGGCAAAACCTATTTCGGCTACTGTTCCGTCGTCGAAACCGTGACCTTTCATATAAAACTCCTATAGACGGGATCTAACGGATACCCATCCAATGGTTGGGAATTATATACTTTCCGAAGTATAAAACTCCCGAGCGTTCTTAAGTAGTCCTGATTGTATAGAGTTTAAACAGCAATACAATATATTGTCAAGAATTCATGACACTCGATCTAGCTGAGGACGGACAGTTCCAACAAATAGGGCCGGGAACGCAACGCCCCGGCCCATGACATGGTTAATGCCGAATCAACTAGCGTTACTTCGGATCTATGTTCATATAAAATGCATTTTTCCATGCGTCGCCTTCTTTCATATCGAGGGCAGCGACCCACTGATACGCCGGTTGTGGTTTTCCGTCGCATACACCCTGTTGATTTCCCTTATATGTTATGAGGGCTACATCCTTTGAGAGCTGAACCGCGATGGGATCCACGAGTGAAAAGCTCTTGATGTCGCATTTTGGTTCGGTCCAGGATTTGATAGCTTCGGCGTGACCCTGTGGCCCGGTGGGAGTGAGGTAAATGAAGTCTTTGACCATAACCGCCTCTAAGCCCTTGGCGTCCCTGGCCTTCCAGGCTTCCCAACCCTTATTTTCCACTGCCATTAGGGCGTCAACAAGGGGATCGGGTTTGGCATCGGTAGCGGGCTTCGTTTCCGCCGCCACATTCTTTGCCGGGGCGGCCGGTTTAGCAGGGGCGGCGTTCGGATCGGCTATCGGAAGTTCCGCATGGAATGCTCCCTTCCATTTGTCTCCGCTGCGAACATATACGCCGGCGGCCCAGCTGTTTACAGGGAGTTTCTGACCACCGCACGTCCCGTCGACGGTCGTCTTATACGTAATAAATGCGACATCCGAACCCAACGCCGTCATTTTCTCATCTGAAAATGCAACGCTCTTCACATCACAATCCGCACCCGAATACTCCTTGATGGCCGCGGCCTTATCCAATCGGCCGGCCATTCCGTACCCGACGAAATTATCGGTGAGGAAGGGATCCCAGAATTTGGCGTCCTTGTTCTTCCATGCTTCATAGGCGCTCTTTTCAAGTGCCATTAAAGCTTCTTTGGTCGGTGCCGCCGCGACCGGCGCGGCGGCGTTTGTATTGGTGGTATTTGCGGCTTTATTTGTTCCGGTATTGGAAGCCGGCGGCTCACATGCGGCAAAGAACGCGGACGCAACGAGCATCATCGTAACTAAACTAAAACGTTTCATAAATTTTCTCCTCTTTATTTAATAGACAAGATATCGCGAAAAGTCGAAGAGCTATTTAACATAGCTATCTGGCGTTCCGCGGACTGTTTGAATTCGTTAATCTAAAAACATCATTACTATACACTGAAAACGCGCTTTTGCCTTTGTTCGGTTCGCTTTAAAAACATATGAACAAAAAAGGCAGCGACCTTCTGAGAAAGACCGCTGCCGTCAATCGACTTAGTATTTTCAAAAAAGCCTACTTCGCGGGTGACGCAAACATAAATGCCAGTTTCCAGGCGTCTCCCTCTTTTACATAAAAGACGCTTTGGTATTGAGGCGTATTCGGCTGTCCTCCGCATTTGCCGTCGGATCGGCCTTTGAGAGTAAGGATCTCAAGCGTCGGCGAAATTGCAAATGCAGCGCCGTCCTCCAAGGTGACCTTGGTCACTCCTTCGCAGAGGGTCGCATCGGTCCATAACTTGGTGAGTTCAGCTTTGCCCGAGACATAGCCGCCGTCCGAGTTGACCAAAGCTGCGTCAGCCGTTAAATGGTCGTTGAACCATTTCGCATCGTTTGCTTTCCAGGCTTCCCAACCGCCAGTATGCAGTTTGACGAGAGCATCGGTGTTCGCACTTGGTGTGGCTTTTGCGGGAGTAGCCTCATCTTTCTTGTCGTCAGCCTTGGCTGCGTCATCCTTCTTGGGCTCTTCCTTCTTCGCGGTGTCAGGCGCTGCCGGCGGGGCCTTCGGGTCGATTATTGGTGTTGAGCCGTGATAGATCGCCTGCCATTTGTCGCCGTTACGTGCCCAGACAGTCGTTGAACGGGTCGGGCTCGGAACCTTTTCGGTCTTGCCGCCAAACGTGCAGGTGCCGTCAAAGTTGCTCTTGTAGGTCAACGCGTATGTATCGTCGTTGAGCTTGGCCATCTCGGCTTCGTCTAACGACATCGATTTTACGTCACATTTTACTCCTCCTATCATTTTGATCTCGTCAGCCCTGTTCATACGGGTACCGTCGCTGTAAATGACGAACTTGTCCGAGAGGATGCCCTCAAAATAGGCAGTGTCTCCTTTAGCCCACGCCTCGTGGGCTTTCTTATCCATATCCAACAAGGCTTCCTTGGTAGGAGCGGCCGCTGTGGGCTTGGCTGCAGTATTTGCCGTATTGGCCGTGTTTGCGGGCGCATTTGATGCCGTTTCACCGCAAGCCGTAAACGAAATGGCGAACGCGGCCGCCATCATTGTCAATAGAAATTGTTTCATAGGTCTTCTCCTCTTTCTTTGAAAGCGAAACTTAAACTGTAAATATACTGAGGTTTTCTGTTTCCAGAAAACCGGTCGAGCGTTAATTTCCGTTCTTATTTTGACCAATTTAAGCATTACGACAATTTATTGTCAAGAAACCGGCTCTCCGATAATGTCGGCGATATTCGAAGAAATAATAGAGCCACGACCCTTTTCGGAATCGTGCCTCTCTTTCATAAGATGCCCGGTCGGTCTTTCGTTATTTCATTTGGGTTGTTGAAAGACCTGCTCGTAAAGAAATTCCTAGTGCTTAAAATGCCGGATGCCGGTGAATGCCATCACGATACCATGCTCGTCAGCGGCGGCGATCGATTCATCATCTTTGATCGAACCGCCTGGCTGGATGATAGCTGATACGCCAAGTGATGACGCTTCGTCAACGTTGTCCCGAAACGGAAAAAAAGCATCCGACGCCAACACTGATCCATCGATCGGCAAGCCGAACCGCTGTGCCCTTGCGGCAGCGATCCGGATCGAATCAACCCGGTTCATCTGTCCTGCCCCGACACCAATAGTTTGGCCCGGGACGGCGAGAACGATCGCGTTTGACTTGACGTGTTTGCAGACGGTCCAGGCGAACAGCATCGACGATATCTGCTCATCGGTCGGAGCGGCAGTGCTCACCAAATTCAGGTCAGACGCTAAAAGTCGTTTAGAATCCCGATCCTGAACGAGCATTCCGCCTGAGACCTGTTTGTATTCCCATCCGGAATTCTCAACCGCGGCCGCCCGGAGGACACGAAGATTCTTTTTGCTTCGAAACAACTCCAATGCTTCGTTGTCAAATTCAGGCGCTATAACGACCTCCGTAAATATTTCATTTACGGAGGATGCAACGACGCGGTCGACCTTCCGATTGAAAGCCACAATGCCTCCAAAGGCTGAGGTCGGGTCCGTCGAGAGAGCCCGTCGGTACGCTTCTTCATTAGAGGAACCGGTCCCGACGCCCGACGGGTTTGTATGTTTGATAATCGCAACGGCTAGATCCGGGATGTCATTGACCAGGTTCCACGCGGCTTCGGCATCTACGTAGTTATTGAAGGACATCTCCTTTCCGTGAAGCTGCTCTGCGTCCGTTATTCCACCGCCGGTATCAGATCTATAGAGCGCGGCAGTTTGATGTGGATTCTCGCCGTATCTAAGGTCGGATATTTTGGCGAGTTCAATGACCTGAAATTCGGGCAGGCCGCTTTCTTTTTCACGAAGCTCTTTCTGCTCGGATCCAGCGTCTTCATCGGCCTCAATAAAAATCAGGCCGCCGAGCGGATTAAGCGGTTCGAGCCTCTCTAGATCGTCATTTGAAAGCTGTCTGGCAAGATAAGATGAGATCGCCAGATCGTAGGCCGCCGTACGGGTGAATGCAAGGGCGGCCAACCGTTGCCGCGTTTCCGGCGATATGATCCCACCGGTCGAATTTATCTCCTCTATAACTTCGGGGTACAGCCGCGGATCCGTAACGACGGCCACGTCGCGCCAATTTTTGGACGCCGACCGGATCATTGCGGGACCGCCGATATCTATGTTCTCTACGGCTTCCTCGAGTGAGACCCCTTCCTTTGCAACGGTCGCCTCAAAGGGGTAGAGGTTCACTACTAAAAGGTCGATAGGCTCAATAGAGTGGCTCCGCATCGCTTCGATATGGGCCGGGTTATCGCGAAGGCCAAGAAGGGCACCGTGTATCTTCGGGTGCAGTGTCTTGACGCGGCCATCCATCATTTCCGGGAAACCGGTAACATCGGCGACCTCTGTAACATTTATTCCTTTTTCTCTAAGAAACGTCGCCGTGCCGCCGGTGGACAATATCTCGACTTCCAGCGCCACTAGAGCCTCAGCCAGTTCTGCGAGCCCTTCCTTGTCAGATACGCTGATCAACGCAAGTTTGATCTTATTGTTTTGGGACATATCTTTATCTGATTCCAAAAAAAACAAAGCGGCCTGATACGGCCGCTCAGAATTACGTCATGTTAATCGGTTAATAGGATCGATCCACGATGTTAGCCTAATGATCCGTTTGCTTAGCTTCTAAATAAAGTACCGGCCTACAAACAACAGGCTCACGACAAAGATCACCGCATAAATTATAACTTTGATAAGACTCATTTAATCTTCTATCCTACTAGCTTGCCCGTTTGCGGCATCTTAGCAAACAGTAATTTTATTCCCGAATCTCTGCCGATGTCAAAATCCAGCCGCCCAGTTCTTTTATATCTTATAGTGCTGCTCGCCATAACGAGCGAAACGGCCGCGCAGGATCTGATCGCCACCATAAGGGTCGAACCCGGTTCGCCGTCTATCGCTGTGGTTGAGGGAAACTTTCGAACTGCATCCGAGCATCGACAACTCCAATTTCTGACCGACTACGCAAGCGTCTCGAAGCTGGACCAGCGAATGTCTGAGGTAAAACTTACGGACGGAAACGGTGAGCCCATAGATGCACATATGGCTGGCCCGGGCCGATATATTGCGGAGAGCGATTTCACATCCTGGTCCTATCGAGCCGATATATCGCCCCTTAAAGACCGCTTCGCCTCGGCTCATTTGACGTGGTCAACCAGCAATGACGCAGTGATCATGCTCGGCGACCTATTGCCGCAGGGATATAGATCAGCGCTCATCACGCTAAAGATTCCCGATGGATGGACAGCTTTTACCAACGAGCGGACGTTGAAAAAGGGCGATTTCGATGTGGGGGACATTGAAAAGGCAGTTTTCTATGCGGGCCATTCTATTCGATCCAGGACCATCCGATCGGCAGGTGCGGAAATAGAATTGAGCCTCACGGGCGAGTGGCATTTTAGTGATGATGAGGCATCTCAAATGGCCGATTCTATATTCGCGAAGTACTCGGAATTATTTGGCGGGTTACCGGCCCGAAGTTTCCATATCGCCGTGAGGCCGTTTCCAAACGCGGTACCCCTTGGACAGTGGGAAGGTGGTTCACGCGGAGCGAACATCACGATCGTTTCTTCGACTATGCCCTTCAAAAGCCAGTCGATTCAACGGCTGCACGAACAACTAAGGCATGAGATCTTTCATTTGTGGATACCGAACGGAGTCAAACTAACAGGCAATTACGATTGGTTCTATGAGGGATTTGCGTTATATCAGTCGCTGAAACTTGGGGTGGCAGTCAATCGTATCCGTTTTGACGACCTGCTCGACACGATTTCGAGGGCGTATGACATAGACGCTTCCAGAGCCGATCGAGGCT
>JBGTBC010000320.1:0-12346 GCA_041749555.1 Pyrinomonadaceae bacterium
GGGAAAGAAAAAATTGGATATGAAGACCCCGGTCGAAAAACGAAAACCATCCGGCATCGTCGATTACATCGCCCTTGGAGTCACGACGTGGGGCGTGGGCTATTTGCCGTTGATGCCGGGCACATTTGGCTCGATGGTGGGCGTCGGGATATATTTTGGAGTGGTTTGGTTTGATGTGCTCGCGGGCGTTCGACTTTTTGCTGCAGGCTATAGTGCGGAGCAAGTGAACGCCCTTATTTGGGCGTCTAACTCGATTCTGCTTTTGATCCTCATCATTGTCGGCATCTGGGCCTCGGGCAGGTCCATCCCGCTCTTCGGAAATGAAGATCCCTCCGAAGCGGTAGTTGACGAGGTCATGGGCCAACTCATTACGTTTTGCTTTGTTCCTTTCGGCGTGAGTTGGCCCTTCATTCTGGCGGGCTTTCTGCTGTTTCGTTTATTCGACATTTGGAAGCCTTATCCTATACGTGACATGGAGATCCTGCCCGGAGGCCTCGGTATTTGTGCCGATGACATAGTTGCCGGTGTATATGCCGGAATTTGTCTTGCCGTCGTATACGCGGTATATCTTGCTTTATGATCTACCACGTCCTGCCCGGCGATTCGCTGGTTGAAGAATTCAAGAAAACAAACATCAGCGGCGATGTGATCGTTTGCCGCGAATGCCTTGTTGTCGGTGATGTTGACGCTGATTCGCTTCCCGATCTTTGGGATCAGAGGGCCCGTTTTATACTGTCCGAATACGGCGAGGACGAGATCGTTTATCATGAAACTGTAGCCGACGAACTCTCGCGGCTGCTCGATCTCGACGATACCGACCAAGTGAATCTCTGGTTCGAATACGAACTTTTCTGCTCAGTAAACATGTGGTTTTGCCTCTGGCTTTTGCGCGAAACCGGAGTGGCTGCTTTTCGCGTCGAACCTGCTGTACTGAAAGACGAAGAACGCTGGGATGGATTTGGCTATCTCGGTTTTGCTGAGCTGCAAAAGTGCTACGAGCAACGCGTCAGATTCACCCGGAAAGAGATCGAACTAGGTGCTGAGCTATGGAATGCATTTAGAAAAAACGATCACGAGAAACTTATCGAGCTTTCAAATGCCGAACAAAATTGCTTTCCGTTTCTCGCCGAGGTCTGTGAAGCCGCGATCGAGCGCGATACCCGGCCCGCCGAAATAGTTGCCGAGATCCAGTTCGAAGGCAAAACCGAAATCGATGAGATCTTTCCTGAATTCAAGCGCCGTGCCGGCGTTTACGGGTTCGGTGATCTGCAAGTCAGCCGTCTGTTAGATCAGGTATGATCCTCAGTTCGCGGGTCCGCATCTGGTTCTTGAGCCGCAATTTCTTCATCTCCTTGAAAGATCCACCCCCGCCGCCAGAAGTACCACAACAAAATTGCGGTCAGAAATCCCATAAAACCAAGAGTCAGGAAATAGCCATTTGTCGTGCGCAGCTCCGGCATGTGTTCGAAGTTCATTCCGTAAATACCCGCGATCAACGATAACGGGAGAATGATCGCCGACACGACCGCTAGCGTTTTCATCACGTCGTTGGTCCTGCTGGCGACAACCGAGAAATGGATCTCGAAGAGACTGCTGACAAGATCTCGATATGATTCTGAAACGTCGGTGATCCGTACGAGATGGTCATGCACGTCCCGATAGAATGGCAGCACGGCCGGCGGGATCTGCGGAAACTCCCCATGAGAAAGGCGGTAGAGCACTTCAAGCTGACGCGCCGATATCCGCCGCAACCGGGCGACGCTCCGCCGCAGATCCATTATTTCACCCAGCACCGCGTTACTCGACCGCCCCATTTCGAAAACGCGGTCCTCAAAATCATTTATCGACTTATCAAAATCATCGACGATCGGCATATAGTGGTCGATCAATTCGTCCAATATGGAATGGAGCAAATAGGCCGCGCCTCGCTCGCATATAAATGAACTGCTGCGGATCTTTTGCTTAACATTCTTGATACTGAGGAACCGTTCAATATGGAACGTCACTACAAAATTTGAGCCGAGATAACAATCAAGTTCTTTTGTCGCAAAATTCGTAGGCCCGGTCTCGCCCGGTTTGATCCCATGCACGATCATAAAGAGATAGTTTGGAAAGGCCTCGATCTTCGGCTGATTTCGTATCTCGAGGCAATCCTCGATCGTGAGAGGGTGAAAACCGAAAACATCCAGAAGGGTGCTTTTGGTGATTTCAAGGTGGGCCTCGGTCTCACCTTGCATATCTACCCAGACAACGTTGTTCTCGTCAGATATCAACGTCGGCAGGTCTTCTGGTTTGAAGCCCTCCTCGACGCGGTCTGCACCTTTTCTGTAGACAAAAATTTCCATTGATCTTTTCGAAACGACGTCCGCAGGGTTCTACTGAAAATGACTCTTTCTATTTCGTTTCATTATCCATTAATTCCTTTCGTCCACAAGCACGGCATCCGCATGTGGATAGGTTATTCAAGGATACCGTGGGCCGATGTTGTCCGTAATGCCCGTTTTTAAGATGGTCCGCATCTATGCTAATCTGCAGAAACCGTGATCATTACTATCCGACGCTTTCGATGGCTATTGCTTGTCATCATACCCGGTTTCGCTCTTGGGGTTTACGGTCAGGCCACTGACCGCCAGATCGCAGCTCAATTTGCGCCGATCTTTTATCAGGCGCTCGGCAGCAGCCCCCGCAGCGATTATATTACCAACTTCAATTTTGACGGGGATTGGCGGGGCGATAATAATTGGGAAAATGCTGCCGATCCGAAATTTCCGTTGACAGCTTATATTTATTACGCCGTTAGCCAGACACGCACCCATTACTTTATACACTACGGCGTATTTCACCCGCGTGATTATAAAGGCGGTGAAGTCAGAGGCCGGGTGCTGAGCAACCTTTTGGGCAGAGGCGCCGGGATCGTAGGCGACCGCGATCCCACAGGGTTGCTTGTCAAGGCCACGTCGGCCCATGAAAATGATATGGAGGGAGCCCTTGTGGTTGCCGCCAAAAACGAAGGTGATCTCTCAAAGGCACGCGTCCAATATTTAGAAACTCTCAGCCACAACAGGTTCATTTCGTACGCCGGTGCCGAATCTGGTAGTAACCTCAGCAGGTTTCAAACCGAAGGGCAGAACGTCTTGCTGTACATCGAACCTCGTGGCCATGGCATTCAGGCGTACGGGGCCGATGAGGCACAGACGATTGAGAAAGATATTATTGTTTACAAGTTTACAGGAAATGCCGAGGATCCCGAGGTGAAAAAAGTCGGCCCGGTCGGCTATGAACTTCTGCCTCTCGAGACTTCACTTTGGCCTCGAGCCCGCTCTCATGCGCTAAGACGAGGTCTCACATACGGGAATATACACAATTACGCACCGGTCAGATTACAGGTCGAAGGCAGAAATGGTCGTGTCTCAACCAGGACAATAAAGATCGGGCGATTGGGTTCAACATTTCTCGGAAAAGTTGGTGGCCAAAATATGGCCCGCCCGCCATGGGGTTGGTTCGACATGAACCGCCGCAGCGACCCGCTGGGGATTTGGTTCTTCGATCCTGCAATGGTGATCAAGCGAAGCTTCGATCTCGACGAAAGCTTTTCAACGGTTTACAGCAAGCTGCCTTTTTGGGCAGGAAGATAATAGCAAGCCCATTTAGGTGCGGCCCTGCCTGCTTTGCGGCTTTGCGGGAGAAGAAATTTCCCGCAAAGCCGCCAAGAGTCGCATCCGAGGATAGGTTGTCAAATATCTACTAGCGAAAGAACCCAGTCGCTATCGCTCCCGGTTCTGACCATTCACAGCGGACGAACCCAGTCGCTATCGCTCCCGGTTCTGACCACTGACCACCGACCACGTGAGGGGTTGGGCGTTGAGTTTGTCGAGTTGGCGAATGAGGAAAGATTCGTCTTGGGAAGGCTTGTCTGAACCGCCTGCGTGAGCGGGCGGGGTGAACGTTGAAGGAACGGCCGGCGTCGGTCCCCTCGCTTAAAGCCGGAGGCAGCTGATATGGCTTTCTCGATGAAAACCGACTTTTCAGACAGCCTCTACAGATCCCGATGGCCGTCCAAGCTGGGCGGCATGGGAATGGGAATGTAAAAAAAGCTCCCCTTCTTACAAAGGAGGGGTGGCACCGCTTCGGTGACGGGGTGGTTCTCTAGCTCACGCTACCAAATGCAAAAACAACTAAAGCCCTCGGCAAATCGCCGGGGCTTTCTTGCCATATAATTCGAATCGATAAGATTTATTAGATTAGGCCTACAGGAACCATTAAAATGAACATAATTTAATGCTATACTTCTGACTTCGAGAAAAAGTTAACCAAAAACAGGGGGAAAAAATGAAAAAGAAGAGTCTGATTCTAATTATATTAAATCTCTTTCTAGCGGGCGCGACACTTGCTCAATCTCCGGCAGAGTTTTTTGCCGGTAGTATGCCCGTTATTGCGAATGGACCTACTACCGATTCCCAGACTGCTCAATTGCTGATAGATAATGGGAGTCTCGCTCCTTCAGGCTTGTTTGTAACGGCGTCTCTTTCTAATCAACAGTATTCGGGCTTGAACACCACTACTGATAATGCTGTCGTTATGTTCGGCGCAACCAATAATCCAACCGATGGGTTTGCCACTTCGAGACCCGTATTTACACCGATGACGGAAATCGGTTCGGCGACGGATGGAATGTTCTCCAACAGGCCGAGCGGAATAAATCTAGGCATTGAAGTAGCTGAGAACTACGCTTTTAATTTGTTCTCGAGTATTAATCACTTCGCAGGACTCCCGGCAGGAGCAAATGGTATTCCTACTACAGACAGTAGAGTATATTTTGCTGATTTGACATTGACCTTCAGCTCTCCGGTGACTAATCCGTATATTCATCTTGTCGCCCTGGGAGGCAGCAGCCCCGGAGGCCTGGGTTTTGCAACAGAGTTCGACTTAACAACTCCGGGAATTACTCTCGAAAAAGTTACCGGAACAACCTCTCTTGTTGTAACTCCGACGCAGATCAATAACGGAAATGCTATCGACATTGAAGACTCCTGTCTGAATAATTCCGCTGCCTGCGGCACCATCGTATTACGAGGAACCGGTATCACTACGGTTACGTTCCAGATATTTGTCCGCGGCGATGGCAGTAATCCTTCGGCATGGGCAGGTGGTAATTCTCATTCCGGCGATCAATGGTTATTGGGTGCTTCATTGCCCGGATCAGAGACGACATCGGCACCCGTGACTATTTCCGGGCGGGCTTTGACGGAAAGGGGACACGCCATTTCCGGTGCGAGAATCAATTTGGTGGATTCTTCCGGCGATGTTCGCGTCGCGCTGACAAATCGCCTTGGATATTACACCTTTAGCGATCTCGATGCCGGTGAAACAGTTATTTTGGAAATTTCACATAGGCGCTACCGGTTCGCTCATCCTACGCAAGTCTACACACCGGTGGACGACCTTTTCGAAATTAACTTTGTCGGTAAATGAATCCATATGAATCGAAATGAAGATACTGGATAAATAAGAGGCCGTCTGAAAATTGGCGATTTTGGGGCTCGGCATGGGCGGCATGGGAATGTAAATGGAACGCCGGCATCCTGCCAGCCTTTGGAACCCCGTCTCCGCTGCACATGCCCACACGTCAGTAAGGCGTCCAGCCATTAGAAACCAAAGGCCCCGGCAACACACCGGGGCCATTTATTTACCGCTTACAGATTACCGCCTACGGACAATTGGTCTTCCGCCAGCCAATAGGGCCTTCCATGCATTGATACATTCGCCCGAGGGCTTCAAGGCGAAATGACTTTTCGGTTGAATTGTCCCTGCTAAGTTCCAATCGGTACAAATTCCCGAGCACAGAGTCGTTCTCTTCCGGAAGATGGGAAACAAAGACCACCGTGACATCTTTCCCATCGGTCTCCCCGAGCTGATATACGCTGAAATCGGGCTTGTCTCCGACGCTGATATTCAGATCGCCTAATACTTCCAAAGCACATTCCTCGGCTCCGCCAGTACACGCATCCGGTGCTTCGAACGCCACCGGCTGCCAGCGTGCCGCGTCCGTCACTACCTTCGAAAACTTCTGCGCTGATGCCTCCGACGAAAAGCCAACAGTAACCAGCATCACGATGATGGCTGCGAATAAATATCTCTTCATAATTTTCTCCTTTGAATGGAATGAGCGAGCCATTGACAATCAATGAACTTCTATTCCGCTATGTAGGTTTTGAGTTAAGTGGAACCAACCGGCCGTGATGGGATAAATGACCAGCTAGAACATAAGTTTATCGCATCTTCGCCTTGAGAGCAATATTTTTGCTGAAAGACGCGCCGACCGCCGTAACGCGTTCGCTCTGTCCGCGACCCGCACTCCTTGTTTAGGAAAAATGCCCGCCGCGTGCGGAGTGGTTGCAGAAAACACATTTCTCCTTTATCGTGCGTACAGACCTTCGTAACGCAGGTTCTTCCAAAGCAGTATTGGCGATTATTTGAACCCGTGGAAATTATGGAGCCGGACAGATACTTGATGGCGACAGCACAGATATCTCTCGCCATGGCGGGATTCGCGGGGGTGGTCGCCGCGTATCGCAATCAGACTGAGCATGGATGGGGTGAGGTCGAACGGTTTTGGCTCCGCCTGCTCCTTCTCAACTCAATACTGCCTTTCTCATTCAGCCTGATCGGAATATTCATTCTCGCCGCCGGCTTCTTGCCGGGCGCCGAGTGGCGATGGTCGAGCGGTATTGCGGCGGCCTGTCTGTTGCCCTTCGGGGTAATGATCGTGAGGAACCTGCGAGGGCTATCTCCCGGAGCTTTGCAAGCCGCGGGCAGCGGTTTATTCATTAGCCGTGGGCTTTTCAGCATCCTGATCGTTATCTGGCTGCTGCAGTTGTGGAATGCCGCGGCCGCGTCGGCTTTCTGGCCGTTTTTCGCAGCGATCCTGGCCCTCCTCCTCGGCGCGATCTTCCAGTTCGCTCGGCTCGTGCTGACCTCGCATCGGCCCCCGGCAGAT
Source organism: Pyrinomonadaceae bacterium (assembly GCA_041749555.1). Lineage (GTDB taxonomy): Bacteria > Acidobacteriota > Blastocatellia > Pyrinomonadales > Pyrinomonadaceae > OLB17. Next base: position 6,998 of record JBGTBC010000320.1, read on the forward strand.
AAACGCCCTGACGATATCCCGGAGGAAGGATAAATGGAGTATCTCGTCGGCGTGGTGCTGGGGGTTCTCGTGGGATTCGGCACGACAGCGGTCGGCATGGACCGCGACAGGGCCCTTTATCCGGCAGCACTGATCGTCATTGCGGCCTATTACGTTCTTTTTGCAGCAATGACAGGTTCGACCGAATCCATTATTGCCGAGATCACCGCGGGCCTCGTCTTTGTGGGCCTCGCAGTGGCGGGCTTCAGGTCAAGCCTTTGGATTGCAGCCGCGGGCATCGCCGGTCACGGCATTTTCGATCTCATTCACGACTACGTCATTTTCAATCCCGGCGTTCCTGACTTCTGGCTTGGGTTTTGTTCCTCCATCGACATCGTCCTGGGGTTATACCTCGCTTGGATGCTCTGGCGCGGCCAGATCCGCTCCGGACCGGCCTGAATAAGAATTGAAAGCTCAGAGTCAGAACCGACCGGGGTTCTTTCCTCCGACTCGTGGCACTGCTTCGGAAGCGCATTATCCAATAGCTAACCATACAGAAGGTCTGCGGTTCGTTTCCCTAACGAAAGCAAAGGCGTCGCGGCTGGCGGCGGGTACGGACGCAAGCGGGATCTTCGAAGTAGTAAGCGAACCGGACGGCGTCCCGGTCCATTTCGCAGTGATCACGCTTCCGTCTTTTGAGGAGAAGCCGGCGACAGTAGCTCCTTCGCGAGTTATGAGCGTCGGCGAACCGCTGCTCGCCTCGTAGCTTATCAGCAAGCGGGGCTCGAAGGTTTTTCCGCCATCCGTCGAACGGGTAAAATAGACGCCTGCCTGGCCTGCGTCACCGGCCGTGTACCAGATCAATTCCAGAGAATTCGGTGCCGACGAGGCGATCGCGGCGCCCGACACAGGACACGCGCTGAGCTGCCATCTGTCGTCGCTGACAACCACGCCCTCGGAAAACGAGCCTCCGGCATCCGTCGAACGTGCCACGGCGATGTGTCGATAATCGCCGTCCAGAACTTGTCGCCACGAAGCGTAGACGGTTCCGTCATCCGCCGCGAATAACGACGTCTTGCAGCACGGACAGACATCGGAAGCGAGCTTTTTGTTGGGCGCAAACGTCCTTCCCTCATCGGTCGAAGAGGAATAAAACACCTCGCTGTTCGGCTCCACGGGCCCTTGATCGGCGGTGCCGACCATCTTGGACATGTCATGTGTTTGCTGCCTGAGATTTCGCTCGTCGAGCCACGCCAGATGAATGCGGCCCTGCTTGTCGACTGCGATCGAATGCATTCCGTGCGAAGCAGGCGCTATGTCGTCATTGACCTTTACAGGCTCAGCGAAGGTTCTGCCTCCATCGCGCGAGGCCGAGAATACGAGGTCGGTCCCCTTTGCTGCCGGATCGGAATATTTGCGCGTCCAGCCGATGTAGATCGCATCCGCGGTCAAGGCTATGGTCGGCGGATCTCCTTTCCAGGCCGTTGCCTCGCGGGAGTTTGGATTGACACGCACCTTCTCGCCCTCACGCCTGCCGTTTGAGTCGGTCTTCTGCAGATAAACGTCCGAGCCCTCTTCGTAGTGCTCGACATAAACAACAAAGACCGCTCCGCCCTCATCACGTGCCACGGCCGGCTGAGCTGCTATCACCCCGTCATCTGAAATTCGAACGGGCTCACGCAACTTCTCCGCTTTGCCCAAACCCGCCGGCTCTTTCGAGCATCCCACTAACACGCCGGACAACACGACCATTACCAACAGCCTTTTCATGCTCATAGTTTAGTGATATGGAATCCTTTTGCCAAAGGATGGTCCTATATTTGCGAAAGGACGCTCTCTATTGAATTACCTCCTGTAAATTGCCATAGGCCCAACCCAGAAGTTAATTATAATTGTAATCCCACTGTCCGACGATCGTAACGGGCTTGCCGCCCACGACAGCCGGTTCGAAGCGGATATTCTTAACTCCCTTTATCGCCTCCGGAAGCAACCCCCTCCAGGTCGTGAAGAAAGGATGAACAAAGCCAATCGTTCCATCAGCTTTGTACTCAACGGCCATTCGAATGCTTAAGCTAGAAAATGTGTCTGGTATCGCACTTCTATCAAAATTCGGGCGAAACGGCTTAGTGATCTTTAGCACTCGGTCATAATTGATTTCATTTTTCGGCATACTTAGCTTTTCGGATTTCTTAAACAGTTTGGTCGCATCGTCCATACGTTTAAGATGAACGTAAGCTCCAGCCAGATAACGAGCCGCATCGCGATCCAGTTTACCGTTCTTGAGCAGCGGTTCAAGTTTTTCGACCGCAGCCGCGTAGTCACCGCTTCGGTATAGATCGACACCGGTCACTCGATCTGCTTCATCCTGCGCGATCAGAGCCAAGCCGCAGAATAAAAGAACAGTGATTGAAAGGAACAAACGCCTCAGTTTCATAAGACACTTAGTTAGCATTTTACGTATCGTCGGTTGTCCTAAAAGCAAGCCAGGAATAGACCTGCAATTTTAACAAATTGAGAGCAGAAAAGCTTAACCTGGGATCAGACCTGCATCTTGCAATTCCTTCGGAAGAAAAGAGAATCGTTCATGGCCTATCTGTCTTCTCATTTCGATCGCCTGGATTTCCAGTGAAGCCTATCAGACACGGCCAACAAATCGGCCCACATGTCTCCCAACCGCTGCTTTCGCTCAGAGCGCAACAGGATCAGACCGGCAGGCAAGCCGCCACCAAAGCTGGTTTTATGGGGCGCGACCTTCGTTAAGGTACGTATTAACGCCACGTTCCTGTCGCCTCGACTTCCGTCGAGCTTTTTGACGATCAACCCCCGCCAGTACCTGCCCAGCGTTCCCCCAAACGCGCCTTTCATTACAAAGAAGTAGCCAAGGTAACCCGGCAAACATCCCCCGTGCAACGTGTCAAGCTGCCACTTTTTTCTTGGCTTTGTTATAAAAACGTGCGATTATTGCGGCACGATATGTTTTTCCCACTTATACCCCACATTCTTATTATTGTGTTTTCGTTTTTGATGCTCTCGCCGTTGGCCGTTTCCTCGCAACAACCTCCGGCGACCGGCCGCCGAGTGGCAACGCAGATCAAAAAGCCTTCTCAGACCGAACTTTCGAGATTCCTCCAGATCCTGTCGGCAAAACGAGACGGGAATTTGGAGTTGAACAGTCCGGACCCGTGCTCAAGGACCAAGAGTATAGGGTATGGACAGGCGCATCGGGGCCAGCTTGATTCATTCGACTGCCGATTAGAGGACGGGACCTATGTCGAGATCTATCTTCTCGAGGCTGGCAAGGATCAAGAGATCCAGATAGACATGTGGTCCACCGACATTGATTCTTATCTCGCTATATTAGACGAGTCAGGCGAATTCATCATGGAGGACGATGATAGCGGCGGGGGTTACAATGCCAGGATAAACACGCCGCTGCCTCATCCGGGCTTCTACCTGATACTCGCCCTTTCCTATTTGCCTGAGATCGGCGATTACGAGATAGCTTTGGAAAAAACACCCCGCTGCGCTTTCGCGGTTACACCCGATTCAGCCGTGCTCGCCCCGGGCGGCGACACGTCCAGCTTTGACGTCGCTACCGAGATCGGCTGTTATTGGAAAGCTCGTTCCCCTCAGCGGCCTTACATTCTCCTTTGGGATTGGGGGACGGCCGAAGATGTCGGCTACTACGGGCCGAGGACCATCACCTACGACATCAAATACAATGAATCCGGCGTAGAGTTCCAAGGCTCGGTCATCGCCGGCGATGCGATACATTCTGTCCGTCAGCCTGCCCTGGTTTGCACCTACTCCGTAGATAAGAAGAGTCTGACGTTTCCCGGGGCCGCGTCGACTCAACAGATCCAGCTGACAACGCCAGTCGGCTGCGCATGGCGCGGCTTTAACAGCATCTCGTATTTCGCCCTGGACCCGTGGAGCGGACGAGGGCCGGCAAACCTGACCGTTCGCACCTACACGAACAACGGAACAACCAGAACCGGCACTATTACGATCGAAGACCAGGTCATCGAGATCACGCAGCACGGTTTGGCCTGCACCTATTCATTGTCCGCAACAACGTTTCAGGTCGCGGCCGATCCGGAGCCTGGTGTGATCGGCATCACGACCCAACCCGATTGCGTCTGGGGCATCGAATCGGACGGGATGATCCAATATAACGCGCAGGCTGGCCCCGGCCCGCGTGAGATCACGTATTATTTCAATCGAAATTATGGGGCTGAGCCTCGCAGCCACACAGTTCGGTTCTATGGCGGTGGGGTCGTTACTATTCCTCTGACATTCAATCAGGCAGGAGCAGGCTCCCGGCCCGTGACCGTATCCGGACGGGTCGTCACGACAGACGGCAGGGCTATCCGCGGGGTAACTGTAGACTTGGTCGATGCCGAATCGGGGACTGTTAAAGCGACAGTAACGAGTTCGACACTGGGGTATTTTTCCTATTCGGATGTCCCCTCGGGATACGGGTATTTCTTAAGACCAAGGTCAAAGCGATTTCGTTTCAGCCAGATCTACTACGAGGTGCTCGATGATCTCAGCGGGATCGAACTAAAAGGTCTCGAGTGACGGTGGACAATCAAGCCCTGATTCGCTTTCCATCACATCTTTTTTCCACTGAAGCTTATCAGAAACGACCAACGCATCGGCCCACATGTCTCCCAGCCTCTGATTTCGCTCAGAGCTCAACAGGACCAGACCGGCAGCCAAGGCGCCAAAAAGAGATGGATTGACTCAGAGATCCTGTTAGGGTCTTGCATTTACAGGCAATTTATCCGCCGAAAAAGCAATTGCGCAGTCCTGCATCTCGCCATTTTTAACATTTTCGTTATATTTGTGAAAATAGTTGTTGCATTTTTTTGAGAGATGGGTTATTGTTTCATTTATGGCACAGTTTCCTACAAAAGAGGCGGACGATCAGAGGGTTTACAGGATAGCGAAAGAGCTTGGTATCGGTCTTGAAGATGCCGCGGTTACATGTGCGGGGTTTGAGTTGGCGTTTTCGGACGATAGTTTGCGGCGTGAGATCTTTGGGATCATTGACCAGCTTGATGATGAAGCAGCCAAAAAGGGCGAGCCGTTGGGATTGATCCTCTCATACGCGGTCGAGCTCGGGCAGGACGGCATCAGGGTGGGCCGCTACGCCGACGAGATCCCGGCCGGTGAGATAGTCAACCTGACGCCGACAGACAGGGCCATGATCTTCCTGAAGATCAAAGACAACTTCCCGACGCAGCAGTTCCTCGGGCCGCTGATAGTGACCCGGCCTGTGTTTGAATTTGAGAGCGAGGAGCGGTGCCCGGCGGAGCAGGATGGTCTGATCATGAAGCTCCCCTCCTTGGCTAAGGAGGGGTGGCA
>JBGTBC010000321.1:0-6354 GCA_041749555.1 Pyrinomonadaceae bacterium
CGCACAAGATCAATGCCGGTGACCAATTCCGTTACAGGATGTTCGACCTGGAGGCGTGTGTTCATCTCGAGGAAGTAGAAGGACCGGTCGAGATCAGAGACTAGAAATTCGACAGTTCCCGCACCTACATAGTTGACGGCCCGTGCGACCATCACCGCACATTCGCCCATTGCTCGTCGAAGCTCAGCAGAATTTATGGGCGACGGAGCTTCCTCGATGACCTTTTGATGCCGCCGCTGGACCGAACATTCGCGTTCGCCGAGGTAAACGTGGTTGCCATGCGTGTCGGAAAATACCTGGATCTCAATGTGTCTGGGCCGCAACACCGCTTTCTCTATATATACGGCATCATCACCAAATCCAGCCAATGCCTCCGATTGGGCTCCGTCCAGGGCCGAACGCAGTTCAGATTCATCATTCACCAGCCGCATTCCCTTGCCGCCCCCGCCGGCAGAGGCTTTTAGCATAACCGGGTAGCCTATTTCACGCGCGGTTTCCTTAGCTTCTTCGAACGATCGAAGCGGGTCTGTCGTACCCGGCACGATGGGCACCCCCGCTTCGATAGCTATTTTTCGCGCAGACATTTTGCCACCCATTCCCTCCATGGCTTCCGGCGGCGGACCTATGAAGGTGATTCCGGCCTTTTTCACCTCGCGAACGAAACCTGCATTTTCAGAAAGAAACCCATAGCCCGGATGGATCGCCTGTGCGCCGGAGATCCTGGCTGTTTCGATTATTCTTTCACCTAAAAGGTAGCTTTCACTCGACGGCGGTGGGCCGATATTGAATGCTTCGTCGGCCATCCTTACGTGGAGAGCATCGCGGTCAGCGTCAGAATAAACTGCTACTGTCGCGATCTTCATTTCTCGGCATGAGCGGATCACACGACATGCGATCTCACCACGATTTGCGATCAGTATTTTTGAAAACATTTATTCGAGGATCGAATTGCCCTGATTCTTGGGATCGTATCTTATTCCAACTCTGGCTCCCGGAGCGTAATTTACCGGCTGTCGTAATTGCTCCGGGGTCAGCAGGTCCGACGATTCAAAGTCAACCCCGTTAAGCGTGTACACGTAATAAGCGATTTCCCCGCCTTCGGGTGTTGTATCTGTATCGATGATCACCCCATCGGTGATCCGGCCTTTCGTTAACAAGTCTCTCCGTCGCTGTTCCGGGTCGTGCTCTTTCTTACCCCTTATCCTATCCAGTAATCCCATAAATCAGTCCAAAATCAGCGGCGGCTTATTATATCTTGCTCGCAGTCCGTTTATGGCCGCCAAAACAGCCGGCCGCTGAATGATCCTTGCTTCGAGTGGCCTTTTCCCCGGAATGTCCAGCATTATAAGGCCGAGGAGAATAGTGATGATCCCTTGTCCCGGCACACCCGGGAGCGAAAGGACAATACCCAAAAGGATCAGAAACACCCCGAAAAGGTTTTTCAGTATAACGGCTCCCCATCTGACGAACCACGAGCTGTCCGGCAAAAAATCCTGAACGTAATGCGAACTGAAATAGTTGGCCGGTATCTTTAGCATCACGATCGCAATAGCTCCAAAACTGATCGCAAGCGAGAGAAAAAATAGCCCGACGCCGATCAGGACGTTACCCAAAGTCAATGATTCCCACAGATTCGTCAACCAACTCATTTTCCAACGTGTCCGTTCTGGTCCAATAGCATCAATTCTCGCCGAATGAAGATCATTCGCTGTATAAGTGTCCAGACAGACCCGATAGCCAGGACCCAAAGAACTTGCGGCATCCGATTCGCCCAGATACTATCGGAGGCCCAATTCCAGGTCGATAAAGCTCCGATGATCAAAAGCACCACTCGCTCGGGTCTCTGAAGAAATCCGACATTGGCCTTTACCCCCAGTCCTTCGCTGCGGGCCGTCGTGTAGCTCACTAAAACCGACGCTATCATGCCGACACCCGCAAGGCCCACGTTAAGAACAGAGTGTCTTGGGGTATCGCGGGCGTAAAATATGATGATGCCGAGAAATGCCCCCATGTCTGACAGCCGATCCAGCGTCGAGTCAAGAAACCCGCCATATTTGGTGACTCGCCCACTCAGCCGTGCAACATTGCCATCGAGCATGTCAAAAAGGTTTGCAACAATTAGCACGATCCCGGCCCAGAAAAACTCACCAAAGCCGAAGAGAACGCCGCAAGCCAGGTTGATGATCAAACCGATGGTGGTCAGGACATTGGGTGGTATGCCGGCGGAGGCGAGGGCGCGTACCATCGCGTCGATGATCCGCATTGCAACTCGTCCGATCTCTGCACCTAACATTGATTCAGTCGCGTAACTAATAACGGAAAAGGCAATTTCATTCGAAGATCTTTCTGTCTTCCGCTATCTATTTTTCGTATTCGATCAGTCGTCCGACTCGTGGATAGTCTTGAGCCGGCTGATCTCAAAATTTCGCCAGCCGCCGGGTGTTTTCACCTTTACTTCATCACCTTCTTCCTTGCCCATCAGAGCCTGGCCGATCGGGGAGACCGTGGATATAAGTCCGTTTTCGGGATCGCTCTCTTCGGAGGTAACGAGGCGATATTTGATCTTTTCGTCACGCTCGACATCGTAAAGGACGACATTGGAACCGTATGCCACGCTATCTGTCGGGATCTTCGTAAGATCGATCGACTCTACTTCACCCAACCGGGTACGAACCTGCATGATCCGTGCCTGAACAATGGATTGCCGCTCCATTGCGGCCTTGTATTCAGCATTTTCACGCAGATCTCCGAATTCCCGTGCCTTCTGTATCTCCTTCGGCAACCGAAAATGAAGTTCTTCTTCGAGCTTGTCCAATTCGTCCTGAAGTTTCTTCTTTACTGCTTCCATAAGATCACACGACGACGCCTCAGTGCCGCGCAAAGCTCATTTCCGAGTTGCCGACGCTTGTCCTTGCCTCTTTAGGGGCGGCAAACGAGATCCCAATATCCCGGGCAGTGCGTACAAGTTGCCCATCAACCGCTACATTCTTGATGGTCGTACAAGCCTCGTCTAGCGGGACTGTAATGACCGTTCCAGCCTGAAGGGCAACCATCCTGCCGGTCTCGCCGTTAACAAGGGCTCTTACTGCGCAGGCACCGAAATTAGTACCGAGTACCCGGTCGAAAGCATTAGGGGTGCCGCCACGCTGCAGGTGCCCCAGAACAACACATCTGGATTCTTTCCCGGTTAATCTCTCGACGCTGCGGGTCACGTAATCGCCGACCCCGCCGAGCCTCAGATTCTTCGCGTCCTGATACATCTCGCCCTTACCGAGCTCGGTCGCACCTTCGGCCACAACGATATTTGTGAATTTTGAGCCGCTTTGCTCCCGTTCCTCCACTTTGCGAACGATCGACTCGAAAGAAAATGGGATCTCAGGTATCAGGATAATGTCCGCACTCCCCGCAAGACCCGCATGCAGTGCGATCCAACCTGTATTGCGGCCCATGACCTCTAGGATCAAAACCCGATCGTGCGAGGCGGCTGTTGTATGAAGCCGGTCGAGCGCTTCGGTCGCGATATCGATCGCGGTCATAAACCCGAATGTAAACTCTGTCGCCGCAAGATCGTTGTCGATCGTTTTAGGAACGCCAATTACCGGGAAACCCCGTTTATGAAACTGCTCGGCGATCGCCAGTGTGCCTTCGCCTCCAACTACAACCAGCGCCTCGATCTCAAGAATGTCGAGATTCGCGAGAGCCTCGGCAATGGGAAGCTGCTCATAAGTCGGTTTTCCGTCGATCATCTTGACAAAGCTGCCGCGGTTTCGAGTGCCCAGGATCGTTCCGCCGCGAGATAGGATGCCGCTCACGCTTTTAGTTGTCAATTTTACGGTATGAGTCTCGCCCAGTATTCCCTCAAAGCTATCTTCGATACCAATACAGCTCATTCCGTATTCGCCGATAGCGGTCCTTACGACCGCTCGGATCGCTGCGTTTAGTCCCGGTGCGTCCCCTCCGCCTGTCAAAATACCTATCTGTCTGTACATAAAACGAGTGCGTAAAGCAATTTACTATTTTACTTCACGCACTCTCAAATGCGAAAGATGGGTTTTTCACGCGGCATCAAGGCCTATATGGGCGAAATTATCGATTGTTTTTCGCGAAGGTCGCGACCATCGATGCAGCTTGAGGCATAGCTTCGATAGCCTTCAGGATCTGAGGGTCGGATTCGAGCAGAACCTGAAATCCCGCCTCGTTAGAATAATTCGCCGTCGCGATCTCTTCACGCAATCGCCGTCGAGCATATTCCGACTGGCTGGTAAGATTCTCCGCCGAAAGTCCGTTAGCTTTTTCCGAAATCGTATATATCCGGAACGCCTCAAAAACGCGATCGCTGACCATGAACTCGTTAGGCTGGAGCGTCTGCCTGAAGCTTTGTTTGTCAACCCTGAGGTCCTCAAGCCCGGCCACATTTCCGGCCACGAGCTGCCGCACAAAAAAGAACGCGGCCTCATTCAACCGGGCCCTAAGTGCATCTATCCTCGCCCCGGGAACGAAAACATCAGGCTCGATACCGCGACCGCCATACAGGACTCGGCCGTTCGCCGTTGTGACCGGGACGCCTGCCGGTTTGGGCTTTACGTCGACCGCCGCCGCATCATCTGGTTCCTCGCCATGGGTGTAATAATCGTAAATCGACCCGCTGGAATAATCCCTCTGAAGCGAACGTCCGAATGGCGTGTAATACCGTGCTGTCGTAAGGGTCAGGCCTGTGCCGAATGGCAACCGAAAAACACGCTGCACCAGGCCTTTTCCAAAGCTCTCACTGCCCACAACGAGTCCGCGGGCATAATCCTGGACAGCCCCAGCCACGATCTCCGACGCCGAAGCCGATCCGCCATTGATCATTACAACTAGCGGCAGATTTTCGGGATTACTGCCTGTCGCCTTCAGTTCGCGTTCACGCTGGCCGCCCGCGCCTTTCACTGATACAACGGTCTGTCCTGCGGACACGAACTTGCTGACCACCCCTACAGCCTGCTCAAGGATGCCGCCCGGGTTGCCTCGAAGGTCCAGAATGAGGCTTTTCATGCCCTGTTTTTTTAATTCTGCCATCGCCATCGAGAGCTCTTCTGACGTGGTCTGCTGAAACCCTCCGGTCAGGCCTACATAGCCGACCGAATTAGGGAGCATGAAGTAATTTCGTATAGACGGCAGAGGTACGCCGCCGCGAACGATCTCAAAATTAAGCGGCGCGGCACTACCGATCCTGTCGATCTCCACCGTGACCTTTGTCCCGCGTTCGCCGCGCACGTTTTTCGATACCTCGGCACTGGTCCAATCCTTCGCATCTTTACCCTCAACCGAAAGAAAACGATCGCCATATCTCAACCCCGCTTTATGGGCTGGAGTGTTAGGGATCACAGACTGGATATAAACCCCGTCACGGTGCCGGAGTATCGAGACCCCAATACCGTAAAATTGTGAAGATTGGTCTTCGTCGAGCTTGCGGAACTCTTCACGGGTAAAGAATGCGGAATGCGGGTCGAGCGTCCACAACGTCGCCTGCATCGAGCTGTCCGTGACTTTCTCATGATCCACCGTGCCGATATAACCATCCTCGATCACGTTTAGTGCTTCCTGATAATCCTTCAGAACGCGCTGGGCGGTCATTCCGTCATCAGCCGAGGTCCGGGCCGGTAACCGGCCAAAAATCCCGCCGGCAACTGCTCCCAGAGCGATTATCAACCCGGCAATGAAAATAATTCCTTTATTCATAAAACTGCTCGGACCACGCCGTTCATAGTTCAATATAGCATAGACGCTAACTGCTCATGAGAAAGTTGTTTGCTCACACTCCAGACACAGCTAAATTTACATTTGGCCTCATAAAATTTACCATTAGCTTTTTGTCTGATGAAACCCGATATATCAATAGTCATCCCAGCCTATAACGAGAGCGAGCGTCTCGGCGATCCGCTGGCAAAAGTGCTTGAATTCGCCGCTGCTTCAGGTGAGGAGATCGAGGTCATCGTGGTCGATGATGGCTCGAGCGATGACACTGCCGAAGTGGCCAACCGCATCTTCGACTCCTATCCGATAGTGGATGGCCGCCTGATCAAATACGAAGAGAACAGGGGAAAAGGTTTCGCTGTTCGTACTGGGATCGAGGCCGCCAAAGCTGATATAGCTTTATTTACGGATGCCGACCTTTCGACCCCGATCGAAGAGATGTCAAAACTGACGGATCCGATCCTAAAAGGTGAATTTGATGTCACTTTCGGCTCACGTGCTCTTGACCGAACATTGATCGGCACCCATCAGCCCTGGCGTCGCGAACAGGGCGGCAAGGTAATGAACCTCATCAGCCGGAAGATGTCGGGGCTTCCTTGCTCCGACACACAATGCGGG
>JBGTBC010000322.1:0-5032 GCA_041749555.1 Pyrinomonadaceae bacterium
GATCGTCACCCTTATAATTGCCTAAAGTAAGCTTGACGAAGGTACCGCCCTCAAGCGATCGGCGAAGATGGTCGATAAACTCGTCAGTTTTCTCCGGCATAAGCCAAGAGGTTAGCACAATGGAAAATGAAACCGGACAAATAGCAGTTAAGGACTTTGTCGAATCAGTGGCTTATTTGCTGCTGGAGACGTTCGAAGGCTCGCCCACGGGCGAGGGCAGCGCATATCTCGACCAGGGCGTAGGCATGTTCAATACCCTCGACAAGATCTCGGCGGCGGCGGCTTCGCAGGCTTTTCATGGAACGACGGTGGCCGCCCAGGCAGAGCACGCCAAGTTTTACCTCGACCGCCTGTGCGAATTTATAAACGGCCGCACCGCCAAGGTCAATTGGGAAGACAGCTGGCTGATCGAGACGGTCAACGACGAGGAATGGGATGCTCTCCGCTCCGCGGTCCGGAATTCCTACGAGAATACGCTCCGCTGCATTGCCGAGCCCCGCGAGTGGACCGAAATGCAGGTCGGCATGGCGATGGGGCTCGTGGCCCATACGGGATATCATTTGGGAGCGATCAGGCAGATCGCAAAGACTGTTCAAGGATGAGGCATTTTCCGAAATTTCAACTGGTGGTTTCTGCGATCGTGTTCATTTGCGTGGGAGCGACCATCCCGGCATTTGGCCAGACTGAAGCGGCCCCGACCCCTACGAACCGCTCGTTTTGTGAGCAGCCCGACGATCTGCGTGTTCGAATGATAGATGAAGCTGAACGTAAAGTGTTTACCGTTAGACGATTAGAATTTACTGGAAACACCTATACTGGGGACCGTGAGCTCCGCAGGCGAATGGTCCTGCTTCAAGAAGGAGATATTTTTGAAAAAAAGAATCTTGAAACGGCCCCAAAGCGGTTATCAAGAATGAAAACGATCTATCCGGTTACGAAGGTAGATATAAAGGTGTTTCTAGATCGTAAGACAAAGGATGTCGATTTCGTGGTTTGTATCAGGCAGAAGCCAAGAAAGCAGTCTAAATGAAGACCTTATTCCATCTCGCCTTTCCGGTTAATGACCTCGTTGCGGCCCGCAAATTTTACGGCGGCGTCTTGGGCTGTGCAGAAGGCCGCAGCTCGGAGCGGTGGATCGACTTCGATCTGTTTGGCCATCAGATCGTTGCTCACCTATCGGATAATTCGGCCGGTGTTAGATCATCGAACAGTGTGGATTCCGACAATGTTCCGGTCCCGCATTTCGGTATCGTACTGCCGATGGAAGAATGGAATGCCTTGGCCGACAGGCTGCGATCGAAAGGCGTTGAATTCATAATCGAACCAAAGGTCCGCTTCGCCGGCGAGGTCGGCGAGCAGGCGACGATGTTCTTCCTCGACCCAAGCGGGAATGCATTAGAATTCAAGGGGTTCAATGACTTTTCGAGTGTTTTCGCAAAATGAACTTATCACTTCGCACTTATCACCTCTCACTTATTCCGAATATGCCGCCTTGGAATAGGTTATAGGTGATAGGTCCTGCTTAGGCAAAACTAATATGAGATTCACTTTAGCTTTAGTAATTCTCGCCATGTTGTGCGGGTTGTCGTCTGCCCAGCCGTTACGGGCCGTCGCCGTTACTATTGACGATTTGCCAGTTGTATCGACCAGGCGTGATCTCAAAAACCGTCAGGAAATTACGCGTAAACTGCTCTCGCATATTGCGAAGGCCAAAATTCCCGCGATCGGGTTTGTAAATGAGAAAAAGCTATTTGCGGGTGACAAACGCGATGAGGCCCAGGTTGGTCTTTTGAGAATGTGGTCCACCGCCGGACTTGAGCTGGGCAATCACACCTACTCGCACCGCAGCCTGAATGCCATGCCGCTCGCCGATTACCAGGCGGACCTTTTGCGGGGCGAAACCATCACAAAGGAAATATTGGCAGAGCGAGGAAGGAAGATGCGGTATTTTCGCCATCCTTTCCTGCAGACCGGCCGTACGATGGAGGTGAAATCCTTATTCGATGTGTTTCTAAGGCAAAACGGGTATACGATCGCCCCTATTACCTTTGACAATGCGGACTATATTTTTTCGCGCGCATATGACATCGCTTTCGATAAGGGCGACAAAAAGCTGATGAAAAAGGTCGGCGACGCGTACGTACCGTATATGGAGGCAAAGCTGGGTTACTGGGAACGTCAATCCGTGAAACTCCTTGGTAGGGAAGTGAGCCAGACACTGCTTATCCATGCCAACTTTATCAATTCGGACTATCTCGATGATCTGGCGAGAATGTTCAAACGGAGGGGCTACAGTTTTGTATCGCTGGAAATGGCATTGAAGGATGACGCCTACCGCCTTCCCGATACCTATACGGGGCCGGCCGGAATATCGTGGCTACACCGCTGGGCACTGGAAAAGAGGCGGGAATACATTCTGCCCGACGAACCGAAAGTTCCGGAGTTTGTGCTGAAGCTCTCGGGGTTTGATTCGGAATAGTTATCCAGGGGTTTCCGTCTTGCCGTCCACCATCCGCCAGACTTTGAGCGGATTTGATTCCTTGAGCTCGTCAGGCAATGCGGCATCGGGGAAATTTTGAAAACATACAAGCCGAGAGAACCGCGTAATTGCCCGGGATCCGACGGCGGTAGAACGGCCATCCGAGGTCGCCGGATACGGACCGCCGTGGACCATCGACGGGCAAACCTCGACGCCGGTTGAGAAACCGTTGAAGATCAGGCGGCCGACTTTTGTTTCGAGTATTGAGATGAGATCAGAATATTCAGCCAAGTCTTCTTCTGTTCCGTGGATCGACGCGGTCAACTGTCCTTCGAGTGAACGGGCGATCTCGAGAAGCTCGCCGTGGTTGTTAGAACGGATCAGCAATGTTGTTGGGCCGAAAATCTCCTCATTGAGGCCGGGAGTGTTGAGATATTCGACTGTTGTCGTTTCAAATACGGATGGATTTACTGAGAATCCCGCCAAGTCGGTTTCTTCATTGGCGGCGGAAGTCTCAACCTCGGCAGCTCGCTTTACATTACCCTCGACATAGCTAGAGCGTATGCCATCAGTAAGCAGCGGTGCTGGGTGGGTATTTTTGATCAGATCTTTGAAAATTGAAGTAAAATTGGCGGCTGCCTCGTCATTTGGCAGGAACACCAGCCCCGGCTTTGTGCAGAATTGACCAACGCCCCCCGTAACCGACGCGTAGAGTCCGGCGACTATCTCGTCACCGCGTTCACTAATTGCACTGGGCAGGATAAATGTTGGGTTGACCGAGCTCATCTCGGTGTAAACCGGGATCGGTTCATGCCTTGCGGCGGCGATGTCCATTAGGGCTCGGCCGCCCTTCCGCGAACCTGTAAACCCGACGGCCCTTATGGCAGGGTGTTTTACGAGAGCTTGGCCGATCTCGTAACCGCTGGAGAACAGCAGGCTGAAAACGCCCTCGGGCATTTCGCATTCTCTGGCTGCCGTGGCAACCGCCATCCCTACAAGCTCTGCCGTGCCGGGATGAGCGATATGGGCGTTTACGATGACTGGGCACGCCGCAGCGAGTGCCGACGCCGTATCGCCGCCGGCAACGGAGTAGGCGAGAGGGAAGTTGCTGGCACAAAAGACCGCAACAGGCCCGACTGGACGAAGCATCGATCTCACGTCAGGCTTCGGCACCGGTTGGCGGTCGGGAAGCGCGTGGTCGATGCGGGCATCGACCCACGAACCTTCGTCGAGGAGGTCAGCAAACATTCGAAGCTGGCCGCATGTGCGGGCTCGTTCGCCGACAAAACGCGCGTTTGGCAGTGACGTTTCCAGCGTTGCGCGTTTGATCAGCGTATCGCCGAGAGCTTCGATATTGTCCGCGATCTTTCGAAGGAATACGGCGCGTCTACTGCCGGGGATATTGGCGTAAGGGATTCGTGCGGCTTCGGCGAGAGATGCTGCGCGGTCTAGCTCTGCTATTGTCGCGGAATGGAACGGCGGTTCGACTTCGGTGCCGGTTGTGGGGTCGAACGCACGAAAAGTGTCCGGAGTGATTGTGCCCCGGCTTTGGCCGATGATCGAAGTGCCTGTGAGTTTGTCGTCCATGTCAAATAATGTTGCGAGGCCTGCGCGTCGGCACGCTTGCTCAAGCGCGGGCTTGTGAAATATCCGGAGGCCGAGTTTCTAGTGCGTGTTCGATGATCTTAAGTGTTTCTTCAAGTTCATTGCCAATCAGTTCGAGCCTCGGCGGGCGGACGCGGGTGTTTCCCCATCCGACTTTTTCCTGCACGAGTTTAATGAGCTGGACGAATTTCGGCACCGTATCGAGCCTGAGCAGCGGGAGAAACCATTCATAGATCTCACGGGCCTTTTCCGCCTCGCCATTTATCGCGTAGTCAAAGAGGTCTACTGACTCTTTCGGAAAGGCACTTACGAGTCCGGCTATCCAGCCTGTCGCACCGGCATTGATGCCCTCGACGATCGCGTCATCGACGCCGACGAATATCTTCAGACGGTCACCGCACAACGAACGGATTGCCGTAACGCGCCGGACGTCAGTTGAGGATTCCTTGACTGCGTGAAGGCTCGGCAGTTCGGCCGCGAGCTCTTCGATCTGTTCGGGCAGAAAATCCGTACCGTATGCCACGGGATTGTTGTAGAGCATGCAAGAAAGGGAAGTTGCACTAACGACTTCCGAAATGTGATATTTCATTTCTCGCCAATCACCACGATAAACGTACGGAGGCAGCACCATTAGGCCGCGGCATCCCGCGGATTCAGCCTCGACCGCCTGAGCGCATGCGTCGGCCGTAGTCATCGAAGCGATCGCCGCAACGACGGGAACTCGATCGCCGACCGCTCTGATAACGGTCTTCCAAAGAGATATCTTTTCCTCAAGCGAAAATGTTCCGCCTTCGCCGAGGCTGCCATTTGTCACGATTCCGGTACAGCCGTTATCGACGAGCCAGTTCACGTGTTTCGCGGTGAACACGTGGTCGATATTCAGGCTCTCATCAAAGCATGTAGTTATCGCGGGCATCACGCCTTTCCATTCCATTGTCATAGATTCTC
>JBGTBC010000323.1:0-5620 GCA_041749555.1 Pyrinomonadaceae bacterium
GGCCGATGCCGCCACCAACGATCAACGAACAACCATCAACGAACAAACCCAACGATCCACGATCTGCCAGCGAATCTAATTGTCAAACATCCATTCGGACACAATCCGAGGCGTTGCAAGTATAGCACATAATTGCGTGGATGGTCACTCGAATTCAAAGGCCTCCCGTTCGAATCGAAAAACCTAGGCGACGTTATTTGTTGCCTATATTCTTGAGCCTAACTTCCCCGACTTTCGAGTCCAAATCAATTGGCAAACCATGCCGATAATTGTCCCAGACGCAAGAGCGATTATAAGATTTGCGATGATTCCATTCCAAATTATCTTGGTTGCATGCATAAGGCCGCCTGATTGATACACTCGGAATGGCCAGCCGAAATCATTATCACAGTCCATACAGAGACCATCGAACTTCGCGCGGTAGTGAACCACAAAAAAGATTGAAAAGGTGATCAGAACAACCAGCAGCCCAACGAAAAAAGGTTTATGTTTTGAAATAAATGACATATTCCGGTCGGCCTTAACGAAAACGGGTACTATGCCTGACCCGCGGCAACCTAGACTTGAGATCAAATGCTGACTTCTAAACGATATCACACGAGGCAACGACCGCCGGGGCATTTTTCACTCGCCGGCTGGCAGCTCTGACTGGGCTCAACACCTCCAACTTCAACCGTTGGCACGTTCACCGTTTTAATATGTCCGTACCTTTTTCTCAAATATCAAAGCATGTTGCAGTGAAGTTGATCCGATCTCTACGATTGAATCTTCAACTAGACTGAAGATGAAACCTGAATCTGGTCCATCGACCTCATTCATCCCGATGACACGTTCGCCCATGACATTTGCGCCTGAGTTGTTGAACAATCCTTCCCGGCTCAGTACTCTATATTCGTCCTTTTTCAGCGTGGCCTCAAAGCAATCGTGAGCCGCAGCTAGGGACGGAAAGCGAATATGCGAAACCGTCAGCTTTTCTCCATCATAAGACTCATACGAACTAAAACCGCCGGAGCCTTGCTCACACATTCCGATCGACCCGACTCCGCTCGATTGGAATTCGACATCCCATCGAAAATAAGCCTGGGTCAACGTGGTACCAAGAAGGAAGGTCAACGCTGCGATAATCAAAAACATCGGGTTTCTCTTCATGCTCAACTTTCACGCGTCAGAAGCAAAATTGTTTCCACTTCTTCACAAGCTAACCTCAGTTGGGGTCTATGAATACACATTCCGCTTCGCTGTATATGTAGCTAAAGTTATTTAATGTGCTCCGCACATCGCCCGAAGATCGATCGCGTGAGATCTTGAACATACCCAAAAAGCGGCGGCAGAGCCGCGGAGTTTCTTGGGTGATTTGCGGTGAAGTCGAGCTTCACCGCAAATAGAGCGGCGAAGCCGCAAGAATTCCCTCGTCTCCTTGCGTATCTTTGCCGTGGGTTTGACAGGCAGGCTGTTCGTCGTTTAATATCTATCTTCGATAATGAAATTCATTTTCATTAAGAAAAGAAAAAATAACAAGAAGGTAAAAATGTCCTTACGAGATAGGCTGGTTCTGGGATTTGTCGCTTTTGTATTTTTGATTGGGGTTGGGGTTGACCGAGCTTCTTATGGGCAGGTTTTGACGGGTACGATACAGGGGAGCGTATTGGACCCTAACGGGCGGGCGGTTCCGGAGGCGACTTTGGAGATCGTGGAGCTGAAGCGACGTACGATCAGTGATGCCGCGGGTGGGTATAGGTTTACCGATCTGCCGCAGGGCGAATATTCGGTCAGGATAACTGCTGACGGTTACAGTGTGGTTACATCGCCTGCATACAGGATTGGCGGCGGCGAGAAGATCGATCGGGACCTAGCTTTTACAGAGGTGCGAGGAAGCGTTAATCAGGTGGATGTGATCGGTACTGATTCGGATGCTATCTCGGAGATACCTGGTTCGGTTGCAGTCATAACGGGCGCGGAACTGTGGGCAAGCCATCCGATGGATGCGAACGAAATGCTGCGGCGGGTCACAGGGGTCCACGTCAGAGAGGACAGCGGGCCGATCGCATTGCGATTGAACATAGGTATCCGCGGTTTGAACCCCGACCGCAGCCGGCAAGTGCTGGTGCTCGAGGATGGCATTCCGCTTGCTCTTGCTCCTTACGGCGAGCCTGAACTCTATTACAGCCCGCCCATTGATCGAATGAAGCGTGTCGAGGTGTTGAAGGGCAGCGGTTCGATACTTTATGGGCCGCAGACGATCGGCGGTGTGGTGAATTTTGTCACGCCGGACCCGCCGCAACGTCCGAGCGGATCGTTTGAGATCGTCGGCGGGCAAAGGGACCTCCTGAATGTAAAGGGTGGATTTGGAGGGACGATCGGTAAACTGGGCGCGTATGGATCAATACTTCGAAAGCAGGGCGACGGATTTCGCTCGCTTAATTTTGGGGTGACCGACTTTACCGGCAAGATCAACTATGCACTGACCGATCGGCAAACTCTTGGTGCCAAGGTCTCGCTCTACGATGAACATTCAAATTCGACCTATCTTGGCCTGACCAGTTCACAGTTTGAACGCGACCCTAATGGCAACGCCGTTCCGGATGACCTGCTCGATGTCAGCCGCTATTTTGCGTCGGTCAATCATCAGTTTGTTCCCAATTCGAAGACGCACCTGAATACCACAGTTTATGCGTACAACACTGTCCGCAACTGGCGGAGGCAGGATTTTGATCGTGCAAGGGTGGCCGGACGAACATACCTGAGTGTTTATGGGGATGAAAGCATCCCGGGCGACGCTATTTTCCTGCGAGACTCGGCGGGCAATCGAAACCGTGAATTTACTGTTGCCGGTGCCGAATCGCGATTGACGAGGGAATATTCGATCGCGGGGAACCGCAGCTCTTTCTCAAGTGGTGTCAGCTACACATACGAAAAAGCGTATGACGATTATATCCAAAGTGCGACCGCGACAAGCAGCGATGGCGTCCTGCGCGATTCCGAGATGCGGCCGGCGCGAGGTGCGTCGGTTTTTGCCCAGAATCGCTTTACCATCGGCAGCCGTTTCACGATCACTCCGGGCCTGCGATATGAAAATTACAGCTATGAACGCATCATCACGCGGGCAAGGGTGAACAATATCCCTACAGACGTCGATATTCGCGGCAAAGATGATGTGTCGGCCTTTGTGCCCGGGATCGGCATGACTTTTAAGGCGGCCGGCGGCCTCACGGTTTTTGCGGGAGCACACCGCGGATTTGCTCCGCCAAGGGTAAAGGACGCGGTCAGCGCGAGCGGCGTGCCTGTTCAGCTCGATGCGGAACTTAGCTGGAACTACGAGGCCGGCGTCCGATATATGGCCCGAAACGGCTTTAACGCCGAGGCTACCTTTTTCGCTCTGGATTTTGAGAATCAGATAATCCCCGCTTCGCAATCGGGCGGAGCTACATCGACACTTATAAATGCCGGTGAAACGCTGCATCGAGGTTTCGAACTTCAGGCGGGTCTCGACTTTGGTCGGATGTTCGATATTGGCCACCGTATCACAACCGACTTCCGCTATACGAATCTGACCATTGCACGATTTGAGAACGGGATCTACAATGGCAATCGGCTACCGTACGCTCCGGAGAATCTCTTTAGCTTTATCACGGGTTATCGACATCCGCGCGGGCTAGGTATGCAGTATGACGTGAGCTATGCGGGCCGCCAGTTTGCCGATAACGATCAGACGATCGCACCGAACGCGAACGGCGAGATCGGACTGATCCCGTCGTATACGATCCACAATCTGTCAGTTGACTATGAGCGTAAACTGGAGCGATTTTCCATCACTCCGTACGTTACGATCAAAAACCTGACGGACCGTGTCTATATCTCATCACGGGCCCCGCAGGGCATACAGCCGGGGATGTTCAGACAGGCAAATGTTGGGCTGCGTGTAAAGTTCTGATCGAATGGCCGGGCAGCAGAGCAAATCGTCTTTCGTTGGACTAAAGATATTCGGGTAAAATGGTCTTATGTGCGGGCGTTATAAGATGACGGCGGATGAGCGAGAGCTATTCGAGAAATTTCCCTATCTTCATCAGGACGAATATTTCGACATCCATGGGTATAAGAAACAGCCTGAGATCTTTCCCGGCACCGAGATTCTTGCCATAAATAATCTGCATAAGGCCGAGGACATTTGGTGGACGATCGAGGACAAGGATGCGAAAGGCATCTGGCGAAAGGCCATTAATGCTAAGGCTGAGAATCTGTTGTGGGCGGAAATGTTCAAAAATGCGTTTAAGACGGACCGCGTGCTGATCCCGGCGACCGGCCTCTTCGAATGGCATCAACTGCCTGACAAATCGAAAAAGAAATACGAGATCTGGTTTGACGAGCCTTTATTTGCCTTCGGCGGCATTGCCAGGACATGTCAGATCAAAGACGAAGAGAAAAGGTGCGGCGTAATCATCACGACAAGACCGAATTCTGTTTTTGCAAAGATCCATAACTCCAAACAGCGGCAAGCCGTCGTCATTCACGGCTACGATCACGATAAATGGCTCGATCCCGATACTCCGGTGTCAGAACTCAAGCGCCTAATGGAACCTGTGAGTGATGCGGAGACCCATTTTAAGGAAGCGGAAGCCCTTTCGCCTGCACAAGTCAGCCTGTTCGGAGAAGAAAATAGTGAATAGTGCTATTTAGCCCTGCAGTCCTCTGACAAATCGCCCCCAAGACATTATCCTTACTCAATGCGGTCGCTTACTTATGGCGAACTGATCCGCGGAAATCGTAATTTTCGCTATTTACTCGCCGGTCAATTCATATCTGAACTCGGAAACTGGTTCAACTTTATTGCGGGCCTCGGATTGGTGCGCGTGGTTTCGGATGCATCACCGATGGCGGCCGGGCTGTTCTTTGTGGCGCGATTGATACCTTTCGCTTTGGCATCGCCGTTTGCCGGAACATTCGTCGACCGGTTTTCGCGACGCCAGGTGATGATCGTCACGGACTTGGCTCGTGTGGTCATTGCCCTTTCATTCCTGCTCGTCACGAGCCCCGAAGATCTCTGGATCGCCTATGTTGCGACTATCCTGCTGCATACTTTCGGGGCATTCTTCGAGGGAGCTAAAAATGCCGCGGCACCGAATCTGACCGGAAAGGAAGGACTGCTTGCGGGCGTGGCGTTGTTATTCTCGACACGGTTTCTGCTGATGGCGGTCGGGTCGGCTCTGGGCGGTTGGGCGGCGGCGGTCTTTGGATATGAGGCGGCTTTTATCATAAATGCCGCATCCTTTTTTATCTCTGCCGTATCTATCTGGATGATCCCCGAGCATGCAACGCGGGATGACCAGACGGCGGCAAGAATGGCCGGCATTTCACCGCGGGAGTCATACTGGACAGAACTTCGCGAGGGCGTGCATTATGCCTTTCGCAATCATTTTGCCTTTACTATCCTGCTGATGAATGTCATTTGGGCAACCGGCGGCGGGTCGATCAACATCATTTTCGAACGGCTCGGCGGTGTTTATTTTGCCGAAACGGAAGGCTGGAAC
This sequence comes from Pyrinomonadaceae bacterium, assembly GCA_041749555.1. Taxonomy (GTDB): domain Bacteria; phylum Acidobacteriota; class Blastocatellia; order Pyrinomonadales; family Pyrinomonadaceae; genus OLB17. The sequence continues at coordinate 5,526 of JBGTBC010000323.1, forward strand.
CCGGATATGGCCGTCGCCCTTTTGTGGACTGCGACCGGGCTTGGCCTGACGATCGGAATGCTGGTCGCCCACCGTGCCTCGATCTACCTCGATCG
>JBGTBC010000324.1:0-5425 GCA_041749555.1 Pyrinomonadaceae bacterium
GCGGCACTCGCTAAATTCTGCGAAAATCCGCCCGACGGGCTGGTAAAGTTCATTGATCCGACATTTCCGCTGTTGCTGTCGTAATCAAAATCGTTCGCCGCGTATGTGCAGCCGGACGTGACGTAGGGGTAAAGAGTATAAGACCGTGATTGAGTGCCGCTTGCCGGGGCATTTACGCCAATGCTCACATTTCCCGCTACGTATGTATTCAGCTCGGTGCCCCCGGCGCCGGCCGTACCGTCGTGAGCGCGTATGCCGACCGCGTTGATATCGTCGCCGGTGGTTACGGCGCTCGACATATCCACACGCAATTCCCAATGTCCGGGGGTTATCGGCCCGCCGTCATTTATCTCGACATTGTCGACATAAAAGTATTCCGATCCTGTATAGCCCCCCGTTACTCTGAATCGTACACGCGTATTATTTGAAATTTGCTGGGCAATATTGTAGCTGCGCGATCCCGAACTATCGTTACTGAAACTCTCAAGAGTCGACCAGCTCGATCCTCCGTTGCCTGACACTTCGACTATGATCACATCGTCGTCTTCCAGATTATTTGACGTCCTGTAATCGAAGTTGAAGAACGCGGTCGTAAAACCGAGCCCGGTACCGGAGAGATCGCCCTGCCGCTCGATGCTCGCGGTGCCTGGAACGTCATCCTGGATCCTGAGTTCGCCGCCGGTTATCCGGACGGCACCAGCCGATGGGCCGGCTCCGCCTGAATCTGACTCGATCCAGTTGCCGGAAAAATTATTTGTACCGTTATTAGTGCCGTATGACGCGGTCGAAAAATTATCGGCGACCGAACGGCCGGTCCCGTCGAAAAATGTAAGCCACGCGTTATCGGCACCGACAGGACCGGAAGAATCGCCGGAAGTGAACATCACCGGGCGGACTACTCCCGAAGGATCGCGGAGCGAATACTGGGCCGCGGAATTGAACGAGCCGCGGGCGCGGTCACGTCCGGCACTGGCCTCACCGCTCCCGCCGGCGCCGACATCGGCGTCAAAAATATCCACGCTTAGACGGCTGAGGGTAGGAGGCACTTCGATGAAGTAACTGTAATAGGTATTGAGTGCGGCAGAGCTCGACACGTAGTCCCCGAAATCCGTTGCGGCCCCGGACCCGGTGATGGTAAAAAGCGAAGACGTAACGGAGGAGGCTTCATTCGACGGTATCGCTCCCTTGCCGTTCTGTGCCGAGGTGACAGTGCCGGTCTGCTGCAGGCCTAAAACAAGTACTGCGGCGAGTAAAACAAGACGAGGCTCGCGCAGAAAAACATTTACAATTTTATTGTTCATTTTGGTTTTTCGCGGGAGCGACTGAATTTTTTGGAGAAAGAAGGAGGGAGGCACAAGCAGTGCCTCATCTATTTTGAGCCAAACCGTAGTTTCAAGTCAATAGAAAACTTTCGAGCGCATTTTTGCGTATAAACAGAATCTAATCTTCTCTACCCGAAGATAATTAAAAGGAGTTAACGAATGTTTCGACACAAATATATTGTTCTTATGATCCTGGCCGCACTGCTTATGCCGGGCTTCGCGATAGGCCAGGCGCCCGCCGCGGCACCCGAAGATGCGATCGCCAAGATCAAAGATGAAGGAATGAACCGCTCACAAGCACTGGCCACGATCCGCTATTTAACGGACGTCATAGGCGCGCGGCTCACCAATTCGCCCGCACAGAAAAGGGCTAACCAATGGACCAAAGAGCAACTCGGAAAATGGGGCATGAAGAATGGTGCCGTAGATCCGTGGGGCGAATTCGGCCGCGGTTGGGAAGTGAAGCGGTTTTCAGCGCAATTTGCTACCGCTGAAGAGAACGGCCCGTTCCGAGCCTATCCCAAGGCCTGGTCACCGTCGACATCCGGCCCCATCACTGGGGATGTCGTGTTTATCGATGCGAAAGATGAAGCAGGCCTGGAGAAATACAAGGGCAAACTCAAGGGAGCGATTGTCTTTACGGCAGACACGCGAGCGCTGAGAGACAGTTTCGAGCCCACCGCAAGCCGCGTAACGAATGACGAGCTCGCAAAACTCGAAAACGCAAAACCTGTGAAACCACAACCGCAGGGAACACCTAGCGCTCAGGCCATCGCGGCTCAGCAGTGGAACATGAGAAAGGCGCGATTCTATTTCGAAGAGGGTGCCGCGGTCCTGGTTGATTCGGGCTTTGGAGTCGATGGCGGCACCATCCGTGTTATGGGAGCCAGCCTTCCGCCGAATGCACCCGGAGCCCCGGCGATCACGGGCGTTGCCCGGGTCGCATCGAAAAATGCTCCAACCACGATCCCCCAGCTTGTCGCCGAGGTTGAGCAATACAATCGCATTCTCAGGCTTTTGAAACAGGACATCCCAGTCAAGATGACGGTCGATCTTCAGGTTGCCTGGTACGACAACGACCTGCAGGGTTACAACACGATCGCCGAGATCCCCGGAACGGACCTGAAAGACGAGGTCGTCATGGTCGGGGCCCATCTCGATTCGTGGCACTCGGGCACAGGCGCGACCGACAACGGCGCGGGTTCCACTGTAGCAATGGAAGCGATGCGTATTATCGCCGCATCCGGGCTAAAGCCTCGCCGCACGATCAGGATCGGGTTGTGGACCGGAGAGGAACAGGGCTTGCTCGGTGCACGCGGATATGTATCAAAATATCTCGGCACGATCGGCGACGGTTCGGATGCAGCCGTATTCGGCGCACTAGGCGGACGCCCGACACCTATATCCAAAAAGCAGGCCCACGATAACTTTGCCGCCTATTACAACCTCGATAACGGCACCGGCCAGATCCGCGGTATTTATATGCAGGGCAATGAGGCTCTCAGGCCGATCTTCAAAGCATGGCTCGAGCCGTTTAAAGAATGGGGGGCATCAACCGTAACGATCGATAACACCGGCGGAACGGACCACCTGGCTTTTGACGCCATCGGGCTTCCGGGATTTCAGTTCATACAGGATCCGGTCGAGTATTTCACGCGGACGTGGCACACCACGCAGGACGTGTCCGACCGCATTCTCGAAGAAGACTTGAAACGATCGGCTGTGATCATGGCCGCCTTTGCCTATAACTCTGCGATGACAGACGAGAAACTGCCCCGCAAACAGACTTCGGCCGCGGCCCTGATGTCGGTTATCCCTCAGTTCGATTTCCGAAACGAACTGGAAGAGATCCAGTATAGAAAGATGGGATTTGGATTTGCGGTATGCGGCGGTGAGGCCCATGGTGCCGAACTCGCCGGTGCGGGATTCCCGGCATTCCTCGCTGTCAGCGAATCGTTGCACGGACATTCTGAGTAGATATTCGGATTTATAGGATGGTTGGGCTGTGGGCTCGGGCTCACAGCCTTTCTTAAGCGGTTTCAACGTATTAATATTTCGGCGTTGTAGGTTTCGACGAATCTTAACGCGTCCTCTCGGCTCGAAAACAGATATAACCCGAGATTGTTGAACCTCGCGGCGGAGCCGGTTTGTGGATCATTTCTACGCTCGGCTTGACTGAGAAAGAATCTGATCGCCTTTGTACCCTTGACTACTCGGAAGATCCCGAACATAGTGACCCATTCGTCCTGATACGATGGTTCCGCCCGCATGCGTTGACCCTGGAGGTACGCCGCAATCTTACCACCCTTCTGGTTGACGGAACTCATCATGTACCCATAGAGATACGGCATTCCTGTTATGCTGCCGTCATTATTGATCCTTTCGCTGGACCCGCGACCGATAAACAGCGCATATTTACCAGTATCGGAATCATTTAAATGAACGTCCTGTATGAACGAACTCCCACCGCTGCACCCGCGCCGAACCACAAAAACTTGGCTTCCATTGAAATCCTCAATTGTTGAGTCTTTGGCGGCGCGCCAATGTTCCAGACCGCCCTCGGCGTTAGGATTTCGGAGCAAATTCACTTGGGCATTTACCGCCGACAAAGCCAAAAACAGATTTAGACCCGTCAGTATTGCAGTGCTGAAAATTCTTCTGATCATTTCCCCAACCCCCAACTTTATCTGTAGTTCATTGCCATTAGATTAGCAAAGATCTCTATTCCGTCCCAGAGGTTTTTCAGGCGAATGTTTCTCGTTTTTCGGCGTGTCGCGTCTCCGCGTTCGGGAACGTAACTCATTACCAGGCCTCCCGGCCAACCGAGCTGCCCGTATCGAACTCGCCGTGCAAATTATCTGGTGTGACTTCTGCGAGCAGGTGGTCAAGAGAGAATTCCGGCTCGGCGATGGGAAAGACAATTATTCTGCCGCTTTCTAAAGAAACTTCGACGGTCGATCCCTGTGTGATCTTTGATTCGACCGCGAAAGATTTGGGAATTTTGAAGGCTAAACTGTTTCCCCACTTTTGAATTTGAACTTTCATATTGCATCTCATCGGTATCTGCAAAGAAGATACAATATTTGGTTTTGATATTCCACCAATTTAGGGGCAAGAAAAGATCACTAATAAGGATCCCTACGGAAATTTCAAAGTCATCAGGCTCGCGAAGATATCTATCCCATCCCATAGGTTCTGCAAGCGAATGTTCTCATTTTCGGCGTGTTGGTTGTTATCGTGATTTGCGATCGGCACAGTGATGGTAGGCATATTGAGTGTGTCGCTGATGATCGAGAGCGGCAGGCTGCCGCCGAGGCTTGGCATCCGGACGACCGGTTCGGTTGACGCGGCCTGGACGGCATTTATGACCGCCAGCGAAACGGGCAGGTCCATTTTCGTCCGCTGTGCGTTATAGCTGCCCGAGCGGTGGATGAATTTAGCGATGAATGGATGCTTTCGACGCTCCTCGGCGGTAGGATCGCGGTCAATTACGTAAAATCCCTGGTCCACGATGTGCTTCTTCAGTTTTCCGACCTGGCGAATGTGATCGTTTCCTTTTACGAGCCGCAGGTCGAGGACGGCGGTTGCGGTTGTGGGGATGACGTTTCTCGCAAGATCGCCGACATCGCCGCTCTTGAAACCATTAATGTTTAACGAAGGCTGATTTATCAGCTCGAGCAGACTCTTGGCGCCGCCTTCGGTGAACGTTATGCCGAGCTGCTTTTTTATCTCCTCGTCATACTTCGGCGCGGCGTTTATCGCCTGCATTTCAGCCTCGCCTAAAGGCTCCACGTCATCAGCCCAGCCTTTCACAGTTACATTACCCTTAGCATCTTTCATCGAAGCCAGAAGCCGCGCAAGCGTCATTGCAGGGTTGGGTGACCAGTTGCCGTAGTGCCCGCTATGAAGCGGCCGAACAGCCCCGAAAACCGTCACATCGACATTCACATCCCCACGAACACCGAAAACCACCTGCTTGCGGCCCGATTGATGAACAGGCCCGTCACAAACGATAAATGCGTCTGCCTTGAGCAGGTCTTTGTGCTTTTCGAGGATCTCTTTGAGATTTTCCGAGCCCGCCTCTTCCTCACCCTCGAAGAAGA
>JBGTBC010000325.1:0-5578 GCA_041749555.1 Pyrinomonadaceae bacterium
TCGAAAGAAGGCCGAAAAAGCCGCTGGCGAAGACGGTCGTGATAATGATCTGGCCAATACCGATCGGGCCGGAAACGGTATCACGAGCAGAACGTTCGCCAGTGCCGACCTGGCCAAGGGCGCGGCCCGTCAACCGGAGAATCCTGATGTTTTGATCAACTGCCGCGGCAGCTGCTCCGAATATGCCGACAGATTCTCGAGCGGTCATCAAATTCGGGTCAAAGGCGATGCCGATACGCCAATCACCTTCTTTATCGACGGCACTGGTCATTATCTCGGTCCGTTCACCGTTTCGGTTGACTGAAAGCTTGATCGGCTGATCTTTGGCCTCGTTGACCATGATCTTCATTTCCTGGCTATTGCGAATTACCCTGTCATTGACCGAGGTGATCCAGTCGCCCTTCTGCAATCCTGACTGAGCTGCGGGCATGGTCGGGTCGATAGAGCCGACGACGACCGGTTCAGTGCCCGCGTCTGGTGCCATATCCAGAAATCCGCCCGACTGGCCGTTTTCGGTTATTTTCGTCGGAGCGATCGTCAAAGAGGCTCGCTGCCCCTCACGCTCAACAACGATCGGAATCTCCTTTTCGGGATAAAGAAGAGCGTCATCCTGTATACGCGCCCACGACGGATTCTCAATGCCGTCAAAACTAACGATCCTGTCGCCGGGCTTAAGCCCCGCCTTATCTGCCGCTCCGTCCGCTTTTACAAACCCGACTATCGGTGCCGGATTAGCGGGAACACCGTACATCAACGCGATCGTAAACGGTATTGCGAGTGCAAGAAGGATATTCATGAACGGGCCGCCGATCATGACTAGAAACTTCTGCCATCGAGGCCGAAGCTCGTACAGCTCTGATTGCGGTACCGGTTCGCCCTCGGATGCCCCTCCCTCCAGCGGTGCTGTCACCTCATCGCCATAAAGCTTTACATAAGCGCCTAGCGGGATGGCGGAAATACGATAATCCGTGTGGCCGACCTTGAAACCCCAGATACGAGGCCCTAGTCCGAAGAACGAATAGGCCTCGATCCGCATCCCGAACATCTTGGCGATAATAAAGTGGCCAAACTCATGGATGTTGATTGCGACACCAAGTACGAATAAGATAGCTAAAATTGAGATCAGAAGATCGGGCATTTAAATAATTCCTTTATAAAACACTAGCCGTTTAGAAACACAATGCTTCTTCACAGTTGTCAGTAAAGTTTAAGACGGTGCCAAATGCTAGTCAAACTAATTCATAACCGCCGCGGGCCGGGTATTTGCCATTAAAAGTTGATTTGCGGCCGCACGCCCATCACGGTCGGCCTCGATTATCACCTCTAGATCGGTTATCTCCGTCACAGAATGCGAACGCATCACAGCCTCGTTGATCCGGGCCACCTCGGGCAGGCTGATACGATCATCAAGGAACGCTTGTACCGCAACTTCGTTCGCTGCGTTGAGCGTCGCCGGCATCGTGCCGCCGACATTCAGTGCCTCATAAGCCAGCCGAAGACAGGGGAACCGTTGAAGATCCGGTTCGGCAAAATCGAGCCTGCTGAACAGGGTGAGATCCAATCGCGGCGTACAGCTTTCCTTTCGTTCCGGGTAAGTCAACGCATATTGGATCGCGTGACGCATATCAGTGACGCCCATCTGAGCGATGATCGAACCGTCGACCATCTCGACCATTGAATGAACGATCGATTGAGGATGAACGACCACTGAGATCTGGTCGGCGTCGAACCCGAAAAGCCATTTGGCCTCGATCACCTCAAGGCCCTTGTTCATCAGCGTAGCTGAGTCGATCGTGATCTTCTCACCCATTTTCCAATTGGGATGGTCTAATGCCTGCTCGCGGGTCGCGTTTGCGATCTCCTCAGCGGTTCTATCCCTGAAAGGGCCTCCGGAAGCGGTTAGTATGAGCCGCCGGACCTCGCCGCGGTTCTCTCCTCGAAGGCATTGATGGATGGCGTTATGTTCGGAATCAACCGGCAGTATCTCGGCCCCTGACCTTTCAGCCGCCGCCGTCATCAATTCCCCGGCCATGACAAGCGTTTCCTTATTGGCCAGAGCGACCCGTTTACCAGACTCGATAGCCCGTAACGTAGGAACAAACCCGACGGCCCCAACTGTCGCGGATACGACAATGTCAGCCTCGGCGTAAGTTGCCACAGAGATCATCCCCGCCTGGTTTAATTCTATTTTCGGCGTTCTCGTTCCGAGAGCGTGTAGTTCGCGTTCGAGCACGTCAGCACAATTCTCATCGTCGCATGAAACTAGCTCTGGCCGGTATTCGGCGATCTGCTTCGCAAACTTCGACATATTGCGGCCTGCCGCCATGGCAACAACGCGAAAATCCTGTAAGTGGTCAACTACCTGGAGTGTGCTGCAGCCAATCGAACCCGTAGAGCCTAATATGGAGATGGCTTTCATAACCGCTACGAAGAACGCTAGGTTAACACAATTAAGAGCACATCGCTTGCTGCCGATCAACCAAAAATATTTCTGACACGGTCGATGAACGACTCATCGGAGAAATCCGCGTCTTCGACCTCCGCAAGCTGTTCGAGGAGTTTACGCTGTTCTTTCGTCAGTGTTTTGGGCGTTACGAGGGTAGCGGCGACAAATAGGTCACCTTTACCGCGGCCTCCCAGATTGGGCATCCCGTGGCCCTTTACTCGAAATATGGTCCCTGTTTGTGTTCCTGCCGGTATCTTAAGGTCTTCGTCACCGCCGAGAGTTTTCACCTTTATGTCTGCTCCCAATGCTGCCTGGGCGAAAGTGACCGGGACGGCCGAATAAAGATCGGCTCCCTGGCGTTCGAATGTATCATGAGCGGCGACGTGTAGGACGATGAAGAGATCGCCAGACGGCCCGCCGTTAACACCGGCCTCGCCCTCACCCGTAACCCGAAGCCTCGAACCTGTCTCGACCCCGGCCGGGATCTTGATCTCGATCGTCTTTTCCTTTTCGACACGGCCCTGGCCGCGGCATTTCTTACAAGGCGATTTGATGAGCTGGCCTTTACCTGAACAGTTAGCGCATGTGCGCATTACGCTGAAAAATCCCTGTTGGTACCGGGTTTGCCCGCTGCCTCCGCAGGTTATGCAGGTTTCAGCGGTTGTACCTTTTTCGGCACCGATCCCGCTGCATTCATCGCAGGTCTCTAGCCTCGGGATACGCAGCTTCTCGTCCTTACCGCTGGCTGCATCTTCGAGCGAGATCTCAAGATCGTACCTGAGGTCGGAACCTCGCTGAACGGTCGTTCGCCGCCCTCCGCGTTGGCCGAACATATCGCCGAAGCCAAAGATGTCGAATATGTCCTCGATGTTTGAAAATCCGGGATCGAAGCCCTGACCCGCTCCGACACCGGCATGGCCAAAGCGATCGTACGCTGAACGCTTCTGGCTGTCGGATAGAACGGAATACGCCTCTGCGGCTTCTTTGAATTTATCTTCAGCCTGCGGGTCGTCCGGATTCTTGTCCGGGTGATGCTGCACGGCCAGGGTTCGATAAGCCCTCTTGATCTCGACGTCCGTTGACGTTCGCGTTACGCCCAAAATCTCGTAATAATCTCTCTTCGCCATAAACACACAAAGCGCCAGCTCAATTAACAATGAACTGACGCCTTATTATTTTGCGACATCGGCCGCATTTTCTCAAGTTCTAAATATCGCCCTCAACGGCAATTTATGCCAATGCGAGCATCGCGGCCGTGATACGGTTTGCCACACTCTCGACCCGCTCGAATTGGCTCCGTAGCTCGGCAAGGTCTGTCGTTGTGAGAACTGCTTCAGCTTCTGTCAGGGTCGCGTTGATCATTTGCTGTTCATCCGGTCCAAGCGATTTGCCTATCTCGGACATTGCCCGACGTGAATTTCGGATCAGTGTATCTAGGCGATTACGCTCAACGATAAGTTCCTTTTCGCCTCGGTCTTTTTCGATCGACGTTTCAGCTTCGATGATTAGGCGTTCGATCTCGTCAGGAGACAATCCCGAGGATGGAGTGATCTGGAGGGCCTGTTCGAGCCCCGTCATCTTGTCTTTGGCCGAAACGCTCACTATGCCGTTGGCATCAATTTCAAATGAGACATCGATCTGCGGCAGTCCACGAGGTGCGGGCGGTATGCCGACCAGCTCAAATTTGGCAAGGCTGCGGTTCGCACTCGCGATCTCTCTTTCGCCCTGGAGAATATGGATCTCAACCGACTGTTGATCGTCCACAACGGTCGTAAAAGTCATCGTGTTCTTAAGCGGAATGGTCGAGTTTCGCGAGATCAGCTTGACGTAAATGCCTCCACGCGTTTCCAGGCCGAGGCTCAACGGCAGTACGTCGAGAAGCACAATATCCTTGATGTCGCCAGTTAACACGCCGCCCTGGATAGCCGCACCCATCGCGACTACTTCATCCGGGTTGATCTCGGCCGACGGCTCCTTACCGAAAACCTCCGTAACGGTGCGGGTGATTATCGGCGATCGTGTCTGGCCGCCGACAAGGATGACCTTGTCAACATCCGAAGGCTTGAGTTTGGCATCCCAAAGTGCCTTTTGGCACGGCTCGACCGACGATTCGACGAGGTCCTTGACCAGGCCCTCGAAAACTTCCCGGCTAAGAGTGGCATTGATGTGTTTCGGGCCGGAAGCGTCTGCAGCGATAAACGGCAGGCTTATATTGGTTTCGGTAACGCTGGACAACTCACATTTAGCCCGTTCGGCGGCCTCTTTCAGCCTTTGAAGGGCGAGGCGGTCGCCCTTTAGATCGATACCGTGTTCCTTTTCAAATCCTTCGACAAGCCAGTCGATGATACGGTGGTCAAAATCCTCGCCGCCCAAAAAAGTGTTTCCTGATGTGGATAAAACTTCGAAAACCCCATCGTTTATCTCAAGGATCGAGATATCGAATGTTCCGCCGCCGAGATCATAAACCGCGACCTTCTCCGTCTTATTTTTACCAAACCCGTAAGCAAGGGCCGCGGCCGTCGGCTCGTTAATAATACGCTCTACTTCAAGTCCGGCGATCTTACCAGCATCACGGGTAGCCTGACGCTGCATATCGTCGAAATAGGCGGGAACGGTAATGATCGCCTCGGTGACCTTATCGCCGAGAAATTCCTCGGCCGCCTGTTTTAGACGCTGAAGCACGATGGCAGAGATCTCGGGCGGACTATAGATCCGATCAAGAACCTTAATGTGGGCATCACCGTTTGGTGCCTTTACGATCTCGAAGGGCACGGTGGTGCGCATCTTCTCGACCTCGGGCGCGTCGAACTTCCGGCCGATCAGGCGTTTTACCGCGTACAGGGTGTTCGCTGAATTTGTAACCGCCTGGCGCTTGGCGATCTGGCCAACGAGCCGTTCGTCTTTGTCGGTGAAACCAACTACCGACGGCGTTGTTCGCCCGCCCTCTTTGTTCGAGATGATCTGAACCGTTCCACCTTCGAGAACGGAAACGCAGCAGTTAGTTGTGCCGAGATCGATGCCTATTACTTTACTCATATTCCGTACTCCGCTTTCTAGGTAGAAATAGCCATGATGTTATGCCCTTCCCGGGCAGTCAGACATGGCGTAATTCTTGAGTTGATGTTTCTGGGT
>JBGTBC010000326.1:0-12582 GCA_041749555.1 Pyrinomonadaceae bacterium
GGCGGTTTGATATCCGGAATAGCAACTGCTGTAAAGGCGATCAAACCTGGGTCCAGGGTGATCGGGGTCCAGGCTGAAAACGCTGCATGGGTCAACCCATCTCTGAAAGCCGGATTTCCGGTGCCAGCCGAAATGGGCCAAACAATTGCTGATGGCATAGCGATAAAAAGCCCGGGAAAACTAACGTTTCCCATTATCAAGGAATATGTCGATGAAGTTGTCGAGGTGACTGAGGAGGAAATAGCTCGTGGAATTTATTTCTGCGCCCAGAATAATCGCCTGGTTGTCGAGGGAGCCGGAGCGGCTGGCCTGGCGGCTTTGCTTGCTAAGACGATAAGTATCGACCCCGATGATACTGTGTGCGCGGTACTCTGCGGGGGTAATATCGATGCAAATCTACTTGCAAGGGTTCTGGAGCAGGTCCTCGTGAAACAGGGGCGTTACATTATGCTTAAGCTCCTTGTACTTGACCGTCCGGGTTCGCTTGCGAATATTCTTAGAGTGGTTGCAGACCATAGGGCCAACGTTATCGAGGTCTTCCATCGCCGTGCGATGTGGCTCGCTCCGCTAGGGCGTGTCGGAATTGAAATGTTGTTGGAAGTCCGCGACAATGAACATGGACGGGAGGTTCAGGAGCATCTCTCAAACGAAGGGTATCAGGTTGAACGCGAAGGGCACGGGGATTGGGAAGAATAGATGAACCGAGAGGCGGCTATATCACTGGGGCACGCGAGCGATTTGACTTCGACCACCGCGAGGCGTACAAAGCAGGTGTATCAAAGTCAGCAGGAGGGCACTCTAATGAGAACTTTAATTCTCGCCATTATCCTCTCATCGGCGGCTGGCATGTCGATCAACGCCCAACAACCTTCCAAAATGCTCTTCTGGACGGGTGATCCCGGTTGCGGTTATCGTTCCGGATCCTTCACGGCGAGCGACAGTATAGGCTGCTCGTCGGTCGTAACTGAACGCGGCCCGGTCAGCCAGGTCTCGGTTAACGGAGTCGGACTCGCGGCGGCCTTTCTCGAGAAAGACGACTATATGATCGTCGGGGCCCATATTACGAACAGTACTGCCGAGCCTATAATGTTCGACACCGACGACTGGGGGGCTGCTCACTTTAAGACTCGATCGGAGTTTTCTAGTGGCGAGGAGCCGATCGTAGCCGAAACTTCTATACCCACTCGAGACTTGATCAGGAGCGCCATTTTTGGCGCAAAGCTCGGGGCGATAGGCGACAAAATGATCGCCGAGGGGCAAGTGAAGAGCGAAACAAGAGAGATCCGGCGTTCCGACGGAACGCGTTTTAGAGTGGATGTTATCGTTCCCGACACGGAAGCTCAAAAGGCTTCAATAAGGCGAAGCCAGACTGAAATGGAACAGGTTATCAAAGAACAAGCGAGGATCCGCGACGCGGCCCTAACCGCGAAATCGGTTCGTCCTAATCAATCCGTGAGAGGACTTGTCTATTTTCGCCGGGTAAAAGAAGCGGAATTCGTGGTCTTTTCATTGAGTGTCGGTGACATCACGTATGTGTTCCGGTTACCTTCCAAAAAATGATCCAACTAGGTCCGACCGACCTATCTTCTCAACAGATTCTCATCGTACAACGTACGATATATACGGTAATTATTCATTACCTTAAAGACGTAGTTCTTAGTTTCGGCAAAGCCTACCTCGGAGGCAAAAATTCCTGCTTCTTTAGGTTTTGAACGGTTAAGCCAGCGGGCGGCGTTGTCTTCGCCGGCATTGTAGCTGGCCGCTATCGCTTCGCACAGGCCTCCAAATTCATTTTTTAGATCGGCGATATATTCAGATGCAATGGCTATGTTGGTTTTAGGATCATACAGATCATCGGGCCGAAGGGCAGGGAATCCGGCTTCAGCGTTGTATTTAAGAGCGGTATCCATCACGAGCTGCAGCAACCCGCGAGCTGCCGCGGGTGATTTGGCGTCAGCACGGAAAGAGCTCTCTTGTTTCATTATCGCGAGAACAAACCTGGGGTCTATCTTGTGCTTTTTCGTATACTGAAGCACCTCGTTCCGAAACATCACAGGATTGTCGGTCCTCTGTCTTGCAGTCAATGGAGCCGGAACGCGGAACTTAGCCCCATTTTTCGCTAATCTTTCGGATGCAAGGCCGCCATAATACGACCCGACGCTGTTGGCGATCGAAGCATATGCGTCCATTGCCAACTGCTTTTTACCCGCTTTTTCCAATGCGAATGCTTTTAGATACTTGATCTCATCGATACTCGTCATAGAACCGGAGAACACTACGCCGCGAAGCATCGTGTCGGCAGTCGCGTCCGCTTCGGACCAATTTCCGCGATGAATATTCATCCTAAGTAGAGCCTGGAGGGCGTTGGTTTCGGTCGGAGTTCCCGCAAAACTCTGTCGGGTCTTACCTACCCAGGTTATTGCATCATCATATTTTCCCGCCTCGCGCAAAGCGTCGATGATATTCAAATGAGCGGAATCGATTCTTTCGCCATCCGGATACATCACAGTGTATTGCTCATAGATCTTTGCAGCTTCGGAATTCTTTCCAAGTCGGACATGACACGCACCGCTGAACGCCAGGCCCTCACGTCCATAAAAGGTAGCGGGAAATTCGCGGGCAGCTCGGTCGAGATACGTAATTGCCCGTGTATATTCGCGTTCCCAATAAAACGACCGTCCGGTCATAAAAAGAGCTCCCGCCATCGCCGGGTCGGTGGCGTGAAGTTCAAATATCTTTTGGAAGTGTTCGCGCGATTCCGGGAAATGGCGGTTCTCAAAGTAGATCTTACCGCGAGAGAAATGGTCTGCCGGGGAAAGGGGCAGCAACTTTCCATCCATCGCCCGACTTGTCCGATCCTTCTCTGTTACCATGCGTAGGGCGGCATCTGAGGCCTGCGAGAAGGCGGCAAATGAAAACAGCAAAATAAACGAGAAAATCAATATAGAACGTTTCATAAATTGAAAAGCGGGCGAGAAGGTAATTTTAGGATACCTGAGTTTTAGACGACCTGACAATACAATGCGTTGCACTATGATGAATTGATCAGTATCAGTCGTCCTGTAGACGTAATAGAAGGAATTTTCGATATTCGAACAATTCAGTGCTATTATTCGTTATTATTTGAGACAGAAATCATGCCCCCAATATGAATCCTTGCCAGAATTGCGGAAAACTCAACACTCCGGAAACAAATTTTTGCCGCTTTTGCGGTACCAAATTTAATGTTTCGAGGCAGACGTTGTCAGATAATCCTTATGATTACTCGGCCCCGCGTCCGTACGCGTGGAAAACGGATGAGTTTCAAACAGAGAATGAGCCGCGAAAAACCGATCCAATCAGCCGCGTACAACCGCTCGCTGCTCCTCGTCCTCAAGCGAACCCTAATTACGGTGGTGCTCCTCTGACGTATCCTAGTCCTCATCAGTTTGCACAGCCTTTTCGATGTCCAAATTGTATGAGTCAGTACCCCGCAAGGATAGAAAAGCGTATATCGACCGCAGGATGGATCACGTTTGCCGTACTACTGGTGTTTTTCTTTCCGCTATTTTGGATCGGGCTTCTCATTAAGGAAGAGGTCCAGGTTTGTCAAAGCTGCGGGACAAAGGTCCCGCTTTCTCAGCGATAGTAGTAGCCCCTGGGATGTTCGATCTTGATCTCCGGATTCGTGCTTCTGACTCTAACTTTGTGATAGCCCTTTGTCATATGGGTCGACAGATATGTCAATGAAAACTGTCGGTTTAAGGACATTACGAGTTCACGAAAAAAAGGCATATAGCTAACAGGTGCGATCGAACCTTGATAGTAGGCCCGTCCTCCGGTTTCGTCCGAGAGCTTAGCTAACGCGCCTTGTGCTGCCAGTACGAAGATTGAGTTGCCGTTCTCTGTCAAACTTGTAGGCGAATAGAAGGAATAAACCGCTACGCTTCGCCGTTGAGCCTTTAGGATAGCCCGATCCAGATCAAAACTCTGCGAAATAGAAGCGAGATTGAGCCCCTGAGAAGCATCGAGGCCGTCAGAAAACAATAATATTGCACGTCGACCCGCCGGTACCGAATCGAATCGGCCGAGTACCTGCTCGACACCATCATATGGGCTCCTCGGTCCCATGGTCGGCGACCCCGAAACTATCCTGAGAGAGTTAGCCGCCAACTCCAGATCATCGGTAAATCTTTGGCGAACATTGATCGAACCGCTTCTTGAATACACCGTCATTACGCGGGTCCCCTTTGGCAGACCCCGTATAAAATCGCGTATATCCGTAAGCTGAAGATTAAACGTTGAAGTGAGATCTTCCTGAATGACAATGGCGATCGAAAGAGGAGTTGTGCTAACACTTCGGATCGACAGTATCTGCTGCTCTTCATCATTTTCCTGTACTATGAGCCGATCTGCCTGAATAAACTCTTCTAACTGGCTCTCTCTTAGCTCTTTCTTGGTAAAGATGGAGATCGGGATAGTAACGGTACGGACACGCGGCTTCGACTCGCCATCCTGTGCATCGAGCCCACGAGTAATGATCAGCAGGGCAGCAATAACGAAGAATACTATCTTCTTCTTCATAAAGGTCTCCAGCTAATGAATAATAATATATTTATATCCAAACACTAAGCTTTGAGATGCGGAAAGAATGATATCCGTTTACGCGGCTAACCCAATCATTGCGCTAGACTTGTAAACATCATCACTATGAACGAGATCGTAAAATCCGACCTGAACCGGGCCACTAAGCTCAAAGCTGGTGCGATAGCCGCTCCCGTGGTGCTGACACTTGTACCTGCAGTTATCACTTTGGTTTTATTGTTGGTCGCCGCCGGCGGCCCTCCTGCGGCAGTGCTTCTGCTTTTTGGAGGTGTGATCGCAACGGTGCTTGGTTTTGTGACCGGGGTCGTCACGGCTGCAGTACTGACTCAAAAGCGTTCTGCATGGGTGCGTCAGCTAAAAGACCGAATGGCGGCACGCGGGATCAAGGCCGAGGAGATAGATTGGTTTCGAAGCGAGTTGAAAAGCGAGGAACGCCGGGCCCTGAAGGCGCTGGAACATCGCGATCTGCTGCTCGCCGACGCTTACCGGGAAACGCTTGCCTCTCGCCTGACAGCATCGCGAATAATCAAATCGTCAAGACGCGAACTGATGCTGTCAAAGCGGCGGCAGAATTCAATAAAGCAGCTCAAAAGCGGACGTGCGGAAGAGTTTCGATCGGTGATCGGTGAAGACATCAAGAAACTCGAACACATCGGTGAAGAAGCTATGTTAATGCTCGCCGAGGCCGATTCGCGGCTTAAAATGATCGAATCCGCGGGAACCCGTGCTGGCAGCATTGCAGATTCCGAATTGGCGTTGAAAAAGCTTTCCGCCCGCACCACAGAACTGCCGCTAGCGCTGGAATCGGCTAAGATGGCCGACGAGATCCGTCTGGAGCTTGAAAAAGAGGGAATTGACTAAAATGCTGAACGCAGACTCAAAGGTCTGCGTTCAGCTATCTTAAATTTTATGGCGAATGGTAACCGCTGAGCCGGTCGGACGTATGAATTGAACCTGTAGATTACAGGTGGGTGGCTTTCTATTCTTTCGAACATCAGAGCCGATATCTATGGCGAACCTCCGTAAAGGACCGCACCGAAAATCAGCATTAGCCTCCCGGCATTCATGTGTTGGCTCAATTGTAATTGCGTCCGTGGTCGTGATCCGCAGTAATTAACCCTTCGCCAATTTGGATACTATCACATCGAACAACTAAGGGAAATAGAAAAGCGATCGGCAACAAATATTGTGTCGAAACCTAACGGAAATGCCGTGAGGGATCAAAGCTCCAGCGGTTCTGGCTCCAGATCACGATGTTTGAGAATTCGATCGAGGATTTCGGAACACTCGGAACTGCGGGCCGCCAGCTGGGCGTCGTTCTGGGCTTGTACATGCTTCAGCTGATAGTATTCATCGGCAATATGGAGGGCGGCCAGGATCGCGACCTTGAGAGAATCTACGGTCATCGTTCCTGACGAGATCTCTCGCATTTTGGAATCAACATATTCAGCAAGGTCCTGAATGTACTCGTTGTCGCCGTCCGAACGAATGCTGTAGGTTTGATTGTAGATCTCGACTCTTATTGTTTGTTCCGACATAAATGATGGCTCTAGCGGCCGACGGCCTCCGCTACATCTGTGTCGATCAACGTGATGGCATCGAGCATTGCCTCAACCTTAAGTTGGATCGAATCCCGTTCGGAAAGCAGCTGCGACAGCCTTTCGTCCAAAGCCCGCTTCTCGGCAACGGCTGACTCGGCCTCTTGCCTCAATTCGACAGCCTCACGCTCGAGGCGTTCTTTCTCCTCACGCATCTTCTTGGCAAATTCGATCGTTAAGTAGATCTTGTCCTCGAGATGCGAGAACTTTTCCATTCCCGTTAAGGCATTCATTCAGGTCTCCAGTTGTGGGGCACTAATTCAGTGAGATTCGATTATCGTGACTTTTTTGAAAAACTTCAAGTAAAAGGTGAAGTTTTTCTCAGGACTTTACCGAAACATTTAACTCGCGTTCCACGCCGCTGATTATTTTAGCGTGGATCTGCTCGACCTCATCTTCTAAAAGGGTCCGCTCATCGCTGCGATACTCCAGCCGTACCGTCAACGACCTCTCATCTTCAGCAAGACCTTTTCCCTCGTAAATATCAATATACTTGATGTTACGGCA
Source organism: Pyrinomonadaceae bacterium (assembly GCA_041749555.1). GTDB lineage: Bacteria > Acidobacteriota > Blastocatellia > Pyrinomonadales > Pyrinomonadaceae > OLB17. The sequence continues at coordinate 6,690 of JBGTBC010000326.1, forward strand.
AAGGTCGAACCCCTGCTTTCGGATCGTTTCAGCTACGGTTGTAAACTCTTCATTCCGCTTGACGATAAATGAAACATCCCGGACCATCGAAGGGTATTTGGCGAGCGGGCGGTACCGTGCAGGTGAAACGCCTTCTGCCAGTACCATCTGTAAATTGAGTTCGGCAACATAGACTGGCTGGCGAAATTTATAAGTCGCTGCTATCTGATTGGCAAGGCGACCGACCGATCCAACAGGCTTGCCGGCGACTTCGATCACGGCGGACTGTCCCGGACGAAGATGGCCTATTTCCGCCGACGAAAACGAAGGATCGTTTACGCCAGCCGCTGCAATCGCCGCTTCGACAGCCCCCTTAGCATCGTAGAAATCTAAAGAACGGCCCGTTAAACCTCGATCTTCGTTTGTTTCGCCGCCAGTGATTACAAGCGCGGCCACTTCCTGCTCGTTTGGCAGGCCTGGTCCACCGGTATGACTCGCGAATACCTTGCCGACCTCGAATAGCTTTACATCCCTTCGCTGATGATTCAGATTGAGTCGGACCGCATCGAGCAGGCCGGGCAATATCGTAGGCCGCATGCGGACCGCCCCCTCGATCACCGAATCTCTCAGGGTGACATACTTTTCCTCGGCGTGATCATCGATAACTCCGGGGACCGTTTGAAAAACACCGTCGAAGCGCGTGTCAATAAAGCTGTACGAGATCGCCTCGTCAAATCCCATATCGACGAGCGTTTGCCTGAGGAGCTTTTCACGAAGCTCGGTTTCTTGGTATTCACCAGCACCGAATGCAGGCGGTATTTCAGCGGCAATATTATCGTAGCCGATGTGTCGGGCGACCTCTTCCACAAGGTCTTCCTCGATCGCGAGATCATGTCGCCATGACGGGGCGATAAACACTCCTGGCGATCTCTGTTCAATACCAAGGGAAAGAAGAATTCGCTCACATTCATCCAGGCTGACATTGAGTCCGGTAAGCCGTAATACAGATGAGGAAATATCTTTGGACGGGATCTCACGCGGTTTGAATGGCCGAGGGTAAACGTCGACAATGGCCCCCCGGTCTCCTCCCGCAAGGTCGCAGATAAGGCCAGTGGCGCGTTCCGATGCACGGAGCAGATTTTCGAGATCGACACCACGTTCGAATCGATAGCTGGCTTCAGTTGCCAGATTAAGTTTTCGTGATGTGGCCCTTATGTTTGCTCGGTCAAAATAGGCGACTTCAAGTAAAACATTAACCGTATCTTCGGTTATGCTGGATGAAAGCCCACCCATAATGCCCGCGACGGCTACTGGTTTTTCGGAATCGCATATTGCTAACATTGAATCGTCGAGTTTTCGTTCAACCTCATCGAGCGTTTGAATAGTTTCACCTTTCCGAGCCCGACGAACCACAATTCTATTCTCAGCCAGCTTATCCAGATCAAAAGAATGCATCGGCTGCCCCAGCTCGTGCATTACATAATTCGTAATATCAGCCACATTATTGATCGACCGCTCGCCAATCGCTTCGAGGCGTTTTACTAACCATTCAGGTGAAGGACCGATCTTGACGTTTCGAATTATTCTGGCGGTGAAACGGGAGCAAAGATCATCATCAAGGATCGTTACCAGACCGGTCGATTTCGCTGCCTCTATGTCGGACGAAGGCGACTTCACCGTCGGCCGGGTTTGCGTCCTGGTGAATGCCGAGATCTCTCTTGCAACACCTAAATGCGAAAGGCAGTCCGGGCGGTTTGAGGTTAGGTCGATGTCCAGCACGAAATCATCCTTGTGCGGATGGATGCCCTCGACCGCCAGACCCACGCTCGTCAACGCCTTCGCCGTCTCTTGAGGCGACAGGTCGATGTTGGTAAGCTCCTTGAGCCATTTGTAGCTGATGTTCATTTTTGCAGACTGCTAATCACGTCCCATGATGAATTCGGGCCATCGAAAAGCAACGAAAACTCATTTAGAATATTGCGACCTAGAATACCCTCCGTTTGATCGTAAGCGACGAAATTCCCGCGAAATTGCTTACCCCCGAACTGAAGTTCCACGTAGGCAAGAAATCCTTGGCTGGTTGACCCGTCAAACCCGAAAAGATCCAGCGTCTTTTCCTCCGAAACCTGGATTCCGATACTGGAGCAATAAGTTAGCGGCAGAAGCGTAATATCCGATCCCGTATCGAGCAACATCGGTACATTTCGGACTGTCTCCGAAGTCTCAATGTTCCTTAAAGTAATCTGGGAAAACGGAGCGGGCGGTTCGTATTGATCGTTATACCTGATCATCCTCTATTTCGGTAACTATTAGTTCTAGATCGGCAAGTTTGCTTTTATCGGCCAGTCGCGGGCTCCAGACGCGCGGGCTTCGCGGCTGTTCGTCCGGGACAAGAATATAGACCCGTGCAGATTCGGGCAGAGTCGAACCGTCGGGCAAGACGATCTGACCATCCTTCACAACTCCTTCTAGTGTAGTAACTGACATAAATTGGTGCCTCCACAAATCTTATCACGACTAATCAACGCTCCGTCGCCAAAATTCCAAAATCGATAGGCTTCTTGAGCCAGTTGTAACTGATGTTCATTTCCTAATCTTCAATAGAAACACATTTACCGAAAATAGAACTCGCACCGATCCAACCATTTATCCGACCGCGGTTGTTACCAATTTGAAAACGCGGTCCTTGGATCGCCTTTATTAAATGGAGGTATTCACTCCCATTAACCTTGCAAAGCACGATGTTACCCTTTTCGAGAGTTGAATGGTCGATAATCGGTTCCACCGTGCACAGTTGGCCCGATTCGATCTTACCTTTCATCGAATGGCCACGGGGACGAAATCTAACGGTTTCTCCATCCTTCAGTTTCGCAATGTATAGACTTGCCCAGCCCATCCTATCGGAATTGCTCCAAAAAACGCACGTCATTGTCGAACATCAATCTTATGTCGTCGAGAGAGTACATAAGGGCGCACATGCGTTCGAGGCCGAAGCCGAAGGCGAAGCCGGAATAGACTTGGGGATCGACTCCGACGCCTTTTAAGACGTTGGGATGGACCATGCCTGAACCGCCCAATTCGATCCAGCCTGAGCCTTTACAGGGGCGGCATCGTTCGCCGTCAAAAAGGCCAGTACTTCCGCATTTGAAGCACGAATAATCAAACTCGGCACTTGGCTCAGTAAAAGGGAAGTAGCTCGGGCGCATTCGCGTCACGGTCTGCTCGCCGAACATCCGCCGGACCCATTCGCCAATCGTGCCTTTTAGGTGCGCCATCGTGATGCCTTTATCGACGCATAGCCCTTCGATCTGGTGAAACATCGGCACATGGGTCATATCGGGCGTATCTCGCCTGAACACCTTGCCCGGGGCAATGATGCGAATTGGCACACCGCGGCGTTCCATAGCGCGGATCTGAACGGTCGAGGTTTGGGATCGCAGGGCAAAACCTCCGGTTGTGTAGAATGTGTCCTGCGACTCACGTGCTGGATGGCCTTCCGGTATATTGAGGGCGTCGAAGTTGTAATAATCGGTTTCGATCTCGCGATCGTCTTCGATGGCATAACCCATAGAAACAAAGACGTCTTCGATCTTTTGCCGAAGTATCGTTATCAAATGAAGATGACCCTGTCGCGGGCGGCGGCCCGGTATGGTGACATCGAGCCGCTCGGCCTCGGTCTTTGCTTTCGACAGCGATTCACTCAGGCTCGCTTCAACGGCCTCGATCCTTTCGACTATCGACTTCTCGATCGATTGAACAAACTGCCCAAATTCGCCCCGCTTCTCAGGAGCAACCTTGCCGATCAGCTTTTTCGATTCAGCCAGTGCGCTCTTCTTGCCCGTATGGCGCACCTTTATCTCGCCCACCGTGCGCAGCATCTCTTCGATGTCGGCAAGGCCGCGGCCGTTCGTGTTCAGGTCGTTGAAGTTCTCAAAATCCTGGTCAAAAGCATCTCGAGCTGCTTCGACCGTTGCTCTTTCGTCAGCCATAAACAATTAGAATATCAGGTCAGGCCAGTACAGACACTGAAAGGAGTATATTTTACCAGTGTCCGCTAGCGCGGTAAATCTTAAATCTCAGTACGTTTTCCTGCCTTTGCCCCTTTCTTCTTCGCGACTTGGCGGCTTTGCGGGAGAAAAAGAGGTTTCCCGCAAAGCCACAGGTCGCAAAGAGAACCGATTCTCGCAAGAGTTTATATGTTCTGATATCATCGAAAGCGAAGAAATAACAACACCTTACCCCAAAAACTCATGAAAGCAATAGAAAAAAGCAAAGCTGAACCCGGACTCTGGATCGAGGACGTGGCTGAGCCGAAGATGGGTATCAACGATGTGATGATCCGCGTCAAACGCGGCGGTATCTGCGGCACCGATCTGCACATCTACAACTGGGACGCCTGGGCACAGAGCACGATAAAGGTGCCGACAACGATCGGACACGAATTTGTGGGGGAGCTCGTTGATGTCGGCTCGAATGTGGTCGATTTCGCGGTTGGCGACATTGTCAGTGTCGAGGGTCATCTGGTATGTGGTAGGTGCCGGCATTGCATGGCAGGCCGCCGGGCATTGTGTGCGAATACGCGAGGTGTCGGTGTCAACACCAATGGCGGTTTTGCCGAATTTATCGCGGTCCCATACACCAATATTTGGAAGCACAAACCGGACATCGATCTTGATGTTGCCGCGATATTTGATCCTTTCGGTAACGCAGTCCACACAGCTCTTGAATTCGAGGTTTTCGGCGAGGACGTTCTTATAACCGGTGCCGGCCCGATCGGCATAATGGCAGCCGCGGTTGCGAAACACGCCGGGGCAAGAAATATCGTTATCACAGACATAAATCCCTTTCGTTTGGAACTAGCCGAAAAGATGGGCCACGTGACCAAGGCGGTAGATGTCAGCAAAACGTCGATCAATGAAGTGCAGAAAGATCTGGGGATGAAAGAGGGCTTTGACGTCGGGATGGAGATGTCCGGCGTACCTGCGGCTTTCAAAGATATGCTCGCGAATATGTTCCACGGCGGCAATATCGCCTTTCTCGGCATTCCCAGCGAGCAGTTCGCCATCGACTGGAAGACCGTCATCTTCAACATGATCACCATCAAAGGCATCTACGGCCGCCAAATGTACGAGACCTGGTACCAAATGTCCAACCTCCTCGACGCCGGCGTCGATATCTCGCCCGTCATCACGCATCGCTATTCCTACAAAGATTTCGAGCTGGGATTTGAAGCGATCAGGGAAGGGAATTGCGGAAAGGTTGTGTTGGATTTTGAATCAATCTGACATGCGTGACTGTCGCAGGATTAATTTATGCCATTAATTTCAATTTGGGATTCGAATCCAGAGGCGGTTCTAGCCTTTTCGATCGAACAACTCTTGTCTACGGCTGGTGACGGAAGGTTACTAGACGATTCGGAGTGTTCGCGTGAAATCCGCCATTTCTTTTCTCAGGTTTCAAGCGAGAAATTAGCAGAGTATGCGGATCAGTGTCTTACCCGAAAATTCGATAACAACGGGAAGATTCTGCAGGATATTGTCAATGAGTTGGGTCGCCGCCTCGATTTTGAGGTTTTTAATGGTCGTTATCAAGGAACGCGGAACGCAATCGGGAACGATGGTCTTTGGAATAGTCCAGACGGACACACACTGTTGATCGAAGTAAAAACCACCGATACATATAGTATTTCCGTAGATACGATCGCGAACTACAGGGACACTCTAATAGCAAACGCCGAAATTGTTGGAAGAAATTCTATGTTATTGGTGGTCGGTAGGTATGACACCGGGCAATTGGAGGCACAAGTCCGGGGTTCACGCCACGCTTGGGATATGAGGCTAATAAGTGTCGATTCTCTTATAAATCTCGTACGCCTTAAAGAGAACACTGAAGATGCCCAAACAGCCGAAAAGAT
>JBGTBC010000327.1:0-3887 GCA_041749555.1 Pyrinomonadaceae bacterium
CGTCGAGGACGGCTTCCATACGGTCGGCGTCGGTGACGAAATACGGCGAGAGATAGCCGCGATCGAACTGCATTCCCTCGACAACCTCGAGAAGCGTGTCCATTGTCTTTGATTCTTCGACGGTGATAACGCCGTCTTTGCCGACCTTGTCCATCGCCTCAGCGATGATCGTGCCGATCGTCTTGTCACCGTTAGCCGAAACTGTGCCGACCTGAGCGATAGCGTCGCCTGTAACTGGCTTCGAGAGCTTCGCGATCTCTTTTACTACTTCGGCAACTGCCTTTTCGATGCCGCGCTTGAGGGCCATCGGGTTTGCACCCGCGGCAACCGTGCGGACGCCTTCCTTAAAGATAGCCTGTGCGAGGACCGTTGCGGTCGTCGTGCCGTCACCGGCAACATCGCTCGTTTTCGAAGCGACTTCGCGGACCATCTGCGCGCCCATATTCTCGAGCGTATCTTTTAATTCGATCTCTTTGGCAACCGTCACACCGTCTTTGGTGATCGTCGGCGAACCAAATTTCTTGTCGATAACAACGTTGCGGCCTTTGGGGCCCAATGTAACTTTAACCGCGTCGGCGAGCTGATTTACGCCGCGTAAAATAGCGGATCTTGAATCTTCTCCGTGAACTACTTGTTTAGCCATGATTTAATATTTCTCCTTCGTCGAAATTAGTGGTCGGTGGTCAGTGGTCAGACTTCGGCCAAACCGGCCACTGTCCACTGACAACTGGCCACTGCTTAGGCGGCTGCGCCTGCCCTGGAAATGATGCCGAGGATCTCGTCTTCGCGCATGATGATGAATTCTTCGCCATCGAGCTTGATCTCAGATCCGCTGTATTTGCCGGCTCCGGCAGCGATAACTTCGCCTTCCTGCGGTTTTTCCTTTGCGGTGTCAGGGATATAAAGCCCACCCGCGGTTTGATTTACGTTGTCCTCGATTCGCCTGATGATCACGCGATCGTGTAGAGGTGTGATGTTTGTAGCCATAATGGATTCTCCTTTTGAAATCTCTTATATAATAAGATGACGGATCAGACGCAGAGCCTCATAAATCGAAAGATTTAGCACTCTGCATCTATGAGTGCTAGTATATGGAAACTTGATAATGGTGTCAAGTATTATTAGCGGCCGTGTAGAAAATCTGATGATGGTGTTGTCAAGTTTGTGAAATGATTCAAATCAATTCGGATTCTCCGATCACCGACATTCTTCCTTTTGTCAAAAAATGGATTAAACTGATCGCCAATGGAAGCGTTCACGATGCTTGCGCGCTGCTGGATCAGCCAAACAGCTACGGCATAGTGTGGACACCTGAACTTATCAGAAAGCTGATTCTTGAATATCTCGATCTTGAAGACGATCGTCCGCTTGCATCGGTTGTGTCTGATCCTAATCTAATACCTGGACAAAGGGATTTGGAAGTAGGGACATTTAACCATTGTTCGGGGTATTGGTTTGATTACGACGTTCCGTTGAATGGAGAATGGAGCGATCTGACTGCCCAGTTCGAGTTTTATAAAGGAAAAGACGGTTATGCTGTCGTTCTCCACGATCTTCACGTCTTGTAATATTGCGAACGATGATAGTATCCGAAATAAACATTTATCCCATCAAATCCCTGAAGGGAATCAGCCTCGATTCGGCGATGGTGGAGGAACGCGGGCTGCAATATGACCGGCGGTGGATGTTGACGACGCCGGACGGGATGTTTTTCACGCAGCGTGAGTTTCCGCGGATGGCGACGATGTCGGTTTGGGTCGAGGACGACGGCAGCGGGCTCGGCGTGGCGGCGGATGGGTTTGGCGATGTGTTTATTCCCATTGAGTCGGATACGGAACAAAGGCAGCAGGTAACGATCTGGCAAAGTGTTTGCGAAGGTAGTGTTTATGGCGGGGCGTTGAACGAGTGGTTTAGCGACGTGCTCGGAACCGATTGCCAGCTTGTCTATATGCCGGATGATTCGAGGCGAAGCGTTAATAAGCTATTTAACAAAAATGACGATGTGGTGAGCTTTGCCGATGGTTATCCTCTGCTTGCTATCGGGGAGGCATCGCTTGACGATCTCAATTCGCGTTTGGACGAACCTCTGCCGATGAACCGCTTTCGGCCGAATATTGTGATCTCGGGTTCCGAAGCGTTTGCCGAGGACGCTTGGAAGCGGATACGTGTCGGGGATGCGACTTTTCGCGTTACAAAACCATGCGAGCGGTGTGTAATTACCACAACTGACCAATCGCGTGGAAAGGTTGCAGGCAAAGAGCCGCTAAAAACGCTCGCATCATTCAGAATGGCGAAAGATGTGATCCCTGATCGTTTGAGTGAACTGGGAACGAATCCGACCGCCGTCCTTTTTGGTCAAAACCTGATCGGCGATACGCCGGGAGTGACGATCAAGGTCGGCGATGAAGTTGAGATATAGAGGTTTATTAGCCTTTGGACGTTTCCAGTTGATGTCCGGTCAACAGCCTATAGGCTTCGAGGTAACGCTCGGCGGTTGCGGCGGCAATTTCCGGAGGTAATTCGGGTGCCGGCGGTGTTTTGTCCCAATCGAGCGTTTCGAGATATTCCCGCACAAACTGCTTATCAAACGACGCCTGAGCTTGCCCGGGTTCGTATTTATCCGCTTCCCAAAATCGCGAAGAATCAGGCGTTAGGACCTCATCTATCAGCAGGATATTAGTGTCCGCGTCGGTACCGAATTCGAATTTGGTGTCGGCTATTATTATGCCCCGTTCGAGCGCATACTCGGCTGCCTCGCTGTAAAGCTCTAGAGAGGTTGTTTTAAGGAGGTCGGCTGAATCGTGGCCAATTATCTCAGCGAAGCTCTCAAAATCGATGTTCTCATCGTGGCCCGATGCCGCTTTAGTGGCGGGAGTAAATATCGGCTCAGGGAGACGGTCGCATTGCCGAAGCCCTGAAGGGAGTTTGTGGCCGCAGACGGACCCGGTTGTCAGATAGTCCTTCCAGCCAGAGCCTTCGAGATAGCCTCGAACGATACATTCGACAGGGAAGACCTGTGTTCGTTTGACCAGAGTAGAGCGGCCTCTCAAACTCGGGATCGCCGGAATCGGCTCCGGCATGGACGAGGTGTCAGTTGTTATAAGGTGACTGCCGACTATTTCCGACAGCCTCGAAAACCAAAAAGCCGAAAGTTGTGTGAGAACTTCGCCTTTTTTAGGAATAAGGGTTGGAAGTACGCAATCGAATGCTGAAATCCGGTCGGTCGCCACTAAAAGCAGACGGTCATCGTCGATCTCGTAAACGTCGCGGACCTTGCCGCGATGACTTAAGTTCAATCCGGGGATCTGGCTTTGTGAAACGACCGTACCTGATTCCATCTTTGTTCTTACAGTAAATGACAACTGTATTACGGAGGCCGCGATAAGGTAAAGCCGGTCGAATAAAATAAGTGCGAAAAATATCTGGAACTTACCGAGTGTTAAAACTGTAACAACATTGCATATAAATGATGACAACAGCCACAAAAATATGCATAATCAAAAGAGGGGCTTAGGCTACCGCTCCTCTCCGACCCGCGTTCCGCCCGATCATCCATAGAATTTCCAGCGGAAGAATCTAATTACACCATGAGACGCACCTCTCGATCATCCAGCCCGATAATTGGCTTTTTCGTCTGCATTTTAGTCTTGACGCTTCGAGCAGCAGCTCAATCGTCTTTATCGCCACGCTCCGAGGCAGCCCCATCGGATGGATATTTTTTGCCTTTAGTCTTTATCGCGATTGCCCTGACAGCATTTGGAGCAGCTTACTTTTTCTGGAGGAAGAGCAAGCGTGCGATCGAAGTTTCGCATTACAACTATGGCAAGTATGCGAAAAATTATAATAAGAATGAGACGTTCGACACCGGCGGCGTAGACGCTGCTAAG
>JBGTBC010000328.1:0-27088 GCA_041749555.1 Pyrinomonadaceae bacterium
AAGGTAACGGGCTTGTTTGTCCTTTTCCACTTCCTCCGTTTTAATTCGCTCTTCCATCTTCGGCAGTGCCGTCTTAAGATAGGCAACGAAATCTTCAGTCAATTCACCGCATCCCCCGTATTTCTGGATGTACTCTTTTCCGGCCTCTACCGCGCTCTTCCTCTCGGCAAGCCCTTTGTTGTAGTTTTCGCGGAATTTCGCATCTAGCGTAGCCATTCCGGCGGCATCTTCGCATGGATTCTGCGAGTAACCTGTGATAGCAGCAGTGCCGATGAAGGCTGCCAGCAACAATGCAATGTGTGTGTATCTAAAAATCGTTTTCATTTAATTCCTTCCTCCGAGATCAACTCTACCGCCGTATTCTCTGCTGGCCTGTCTGCCTCAATAAGGCATAGTGGTTCGCGTGAAATCAGATGATGCTACACGCAAATAAGTTGCTATAGTTTGCCGAGCACATCTCAATATCTTCAACAAAATTGCTAATGAAAAGTAATATTCTGAAAAGCTCAATAATCACTTATGACTAACTTCTCTGTCAAGCATTTATACCCCAAAAATAAAAAGCCGGCTTCGCTGTTCTTCAGAGAAGCCGGCTCGATATGAATGGTTAAGTTTTATTCGGGTTTCACCCCTGGTTTCTTAGCTTCTTTCCCATCCTTGTCGTAAGTAATTACTACCGGAGGAAAGACCGGCTTAGAATTCCCGGTTTTGGTGACCAACTTTTTACCGTCAGCCCTAACAATAGGCCCCCGATTTACAACCGGCGGGATCGTATCAACGCTGCCCGGGTTTTTAATGCTGTCGCCAATATCCCCGGCGGCCACAGCATCTGTCCGGCCCTCAGTTTCGTCATCTTCTTCCTCAGCAACAGCCGCAACGGCCATTGTAGTGCCATTCCGAGGCTGGAGCTTAAATTCGGTCTGCGCAAGATTTCGGTCGGTGCGGACGATATTCCTGCTGAGGGCACTGTAGATTTTGCTTGCTACGGCGGCGGCATGACGCCCGCGTTCACTCTGCCCACGGGTAATGACCACAACCGAATACTTAGGGTCTTCAATCGGAGCGACTGACGCAAAAAGCCCGACCCAGGTTCCTTTGCTTATACACGAGCCGGTTTTTCCTGCGACTCCAAGTGACATATCCATATCCCGACGCGCGGTTCCGTATTCGGCGGCCCCTATCATGCCCGGAATAACTCGGCGAAGGTTCTGACGCGGTAATTCGATCTTATGACGGTAAAAAGTCTGAAATCTGGCCTTTTCGATCTCGTTCCTTGGGACCCTGGGAATAACGCGACGGCCCCCGTTTGTGATCGCCGAGACCATTACGGCAAGCTGGAGCGTGGAAACCTCAAAATCGTCACCATGTGAATAAATTCGTGCGTTATTGTTTCCGATGGCAAGCTTACCGGCCGTTTCGCCCTCGACATTTAGGCCCGTGGCCTGCCCAAGACCGAGCTCACGGGCATATTCGATCATTTTTCCGTTGCCGAAGATCAAACCGGCTCTTTGGAAATAGGGGTTGTCAGAGTATGCCAGAGCATCATCGAGGTCGCGTCGAGAGGGAGTATCACGAATCGCACCGTCCTTATTGATGACACCCTCATTAAGTCCGGCTACACCGGTGACAAGCTTGATTGTCGAACACGGTTTGATGCTGTCACGAATGGCCCAATCCTGGTTCACAATCGTCAGGACCTTGCCGGTCTGGGCCTCCATTACGACTACAGAACCAGCATGTGAGCCAAGCGCCTTGATCGCTTCGGCCCGAATCGCGAGGTCCTCGCCTTCGGTATTGTCTTTTGCGATATTCGAGACCGTCTCGGTACGGAGGCCCCTTTCAAAGGCCAATCTTCGCGCTAAAGCCTCGCGTGCAGCTTGTTCCCGACGGCGCCGTTCAGCCAGGGCGGCCGCTTGCCTTACCTTTTCCAAACGCCTGCGCTCGGCTGCTCCTTTTTTGGATTCCGCCGCTTTTTTTGGATTTTTCTTGTCCTTAGCGTCAGCTATCGCTCGATCTTTAGCGCTTAACTTCGTCTTGATGTCCTTTGCAGCGCGTTTGGGGGTGGATTTAGCAGCGTTTTTGTTTGCCGTTGTAGCCTTCGCGTTGGATTTCGTGGCTTTTGTGGTCGTTTTGGCGTTTGCCTTATTATCGACAGTTTTCTTTGTAGCCGCAGCATTGGCCTTTGCCGCACTCTTTTTATTTGCATCTTTGGATTGCTTAGCTTGCGTCGTAGTCGCAGGCTTCTTTGCGGGTGCAGCCTTCTTAGTCTGTGCGACGCTGAAAGAGGACGCGAGCAATAGAACAAATAAAATCGACGCAGCGCCGACACAAGAGTTTTTCGGGAACATTAACTTCATGCTTTACCTCAGGAACGAACTTGTTTTTGGAATGCTGGAGGTGGCCATTCTTTTGGCCGATCGAATTACCGCCGCTACAGGCGTTGCGTAAAAACTACCGATGAATATAACATTCAACCAATGGCATGGCAAGTACTTTTTATAAGATATATCAATAATTGTTATTCCAGGTATCAATGAACTTCCTTAATTCATTTCGCGGCCGGCTGCTTTTGATCCTCGCTGTAATGCTCATCGCCACGCTTGGGGTGCAGTACTATCTGAACCTCGTTACCCAGAACGAGAACGATATGCTTCGTGAAGAACAGGAAGAAATGATCGTGGCGGCGATCGCTTTAGGCATAGGAAGCGTGACGAGCAGAAACTACATTCAGGATCTCATCACACAGACGGACCAAACTTATCTCGACGAAAAATCGCGTAAGCGTATAAAGGACATCATCGTTATAGATCATCAGTGGCAGATCTGGGACAGTCTAAACCCGGATTACCTGCCAACTACCGACGAAAACAACGATCTTATTTATAAAAGGCTGGCTGACATTCAGGATCTTCCACCATTAATGGAAGGCTCGCGCCTTGGCGATGACCTGAAGCAATTTCCAAATCAGGAAACGGCTAACAATAAGCAGAGCGATCAAGAGGCCCATGCTGTCCCGATCCCCACCAGTTTTGGACGCTGGTACGTAATGGTGCTCCTCGAAAACGATCGGTCAGAGGTCATGTGGCGAGCCGCACGGCCACTGATCGTCACTCTGGGCGTGCTTCTCGCCTCATCATTAGTGACCTTTCTTCTCGTGTGGTGGTTTGCCAGGCCAATTGCGAATCTGGCCGCAGCCGCCCGGGCCGTAGCTGAAGGCGACCTGTCTGTGAGGATCTCGGATACCGGGCGAAAAGACGAGGTCGGTCGTCTTGCCTCACGGTTTAACGAGATGATCGCCGAGCTCGAGAAGAAAAGGGACCTCGAAGCAAAACTCCAGCAGGCTGAAAAATCCGCCGTAGTTGGGAGGCTTGGCTCGGCTATCGCGCATGAGATTCGAAATCCTCTTAATTACATCAATCTGACCCTTGACCACCTGCGTTCGAAATTTGCTCCGCAGGAAGCTGAAAAGAAAGAAACATTCGATAAGCTAACGTCGCAGTTGAAGGCCGAAGTAGCGAGGATAAACCGTCAGATTACCGATTTCTTGAATTATTCAAGGCCAACCAATCCTGATCTAAGGGCGCTCGAAGCGAGAAATGTGATCGAGGATTCCTTAAGAATGGTCGAGGCTGAAGCCGCCGAAAAGAACATAAGTATCGGGGTCATTGAGCATGAGAGTGTGCCGGAAGTAATGGGCGACCCGACATTCCTTAGATCGGTCTTCAACAATCTATTTCTTAATGCTATACAGGCTATGGAATTAACGGGTGGCCATCTTAGCGTCAAGATAACTCCGGACGAAACCGGCAGGTGTGTCAATTTTGAGATCGCCGATACAGGGCCGGGAATAAAACCCGAAAACCTTGCCAATATTTTTGAACCTTATTTTTCCACGAAGGAAACAGGTACCGGTTTAGGACTCGCGATCGTGCAGAAGATCGTCGAGATCCATGAAGGGACGATTGAAGTCGAGTCCGTAGAGGGCGAGGGAACGAAGTTTACGGTAAAATTACCGAAAGTGACAACCAAACAGCTGAACGAGCAAAAAAACAAGGGGTAATTTTCTTCAAATTATGGCACGAAAATCAATACTCGTCGTCGATGACGAGAAAAATCAACGGGAGATCCTGGAGACAATACTGTCGGGCGAAGGTTATGACGTGACCACGGCAAGCTCAGGCGAGGCGGCAATGAAATTTGTAGCCGACCGGCATTTCGATCTTGTCCTCACAGATCAGAAGATGACCGGGATGAGCGGCCTGGAACTGCTAAAGGAGCTAACCGATTTTGACAAATCCATCATAGTCATCCTCCTAACGGCTCACGGCACGATAGATTCGGCGGTGGATGCTTTGCGGCTCGGAGCCTTCGAATATTTGCAGAAGCCTTATGACAGCGCCCATTTGCTTGATACGGTTTCGCGAGCTCTAAAAAAGCTTACGACGCTCGATGCTGAGATAATTTCCGTTTCCCCGGAAATGGACCAGGTAAAAAAGCTGATCCTGAAAATAGCAAAGTCGAATTCGACCGTGCTCATCCGCGGCGAAAGCGGCACCGGTAAGGAATTGATCGCACGCTCTATTCATTCAAACTCGCTCCGCTCAAGTGAAACATTTCAGGCTGTAAATTGTGCGGCGATCAACGAGAATTTGCTCGAATCCGAACTATTTGGACATGAAAAAGGTTCGTTTACTGGGGCGGTTGCTGAAAAGAAGGGCCTTTTTGAGATCGCTCACAACGGAACGCTGTTTCTGGACGAGATAGGCGAGCTTGATGTATCACTGCAGGCAAAAATATTGCGGGCCTTGCAAGAGAAACAGATCCGCCGCGTCGGCGGCATCCGCGATATCGACGTCGATGTGCGTGTAGTCGCCGCAACAAACCGCGACCTGCTTCATATGGTCGAGGAAAAGCGGTTTCGCGAGGACCTTTATTATCGGCTGAACGTACTATCGATCGAGCTTCCGGCGCTCCGCGATCGGAGGACGGACATTCCCGTTCTGATCGATTACTTTGTAAAGAAGCACACACGGGGAACCCAGCGAAAAATATCGATCAATGCCGATGCCCGAAAGTTGCTCGAGGATTATCACTATCCCGGCAACGTCCGACAACTTGAATCCGCCATCGAGCGTTCGATCTTATTGTGCGAGAACGACGCCATAACTTTGGACGATCTTCCGCCAGAAATGACCCAGGGAACCTCGGCGGCATCTGGCGACCTTTTTAAACTCCCAGCCGAGGGCGTGAATTTTGAGGAGGTCGAGCGGAGCCTTATAATGCAGGCGATGGAGCGTACCGACAATAATATTACGAAATCGGCTAAGCTGCTGGGTCTCACGTTTCGGACGCTGCAATATCGTTTGGAGAAATTCGGTTTCAAAAAAGAAGAATCTGGAACTGATGACGATAATGAATCGTAATCTCAAATGTGAGATCGCCAGGCATCGGTGCCTTAGCGAAGCAGGATTGTAATGGAATGGTTTTCTACAATTAGCCTGGCTCTCGGAACGGCTTGGACGACCGGGATTAATCTCTATGCGACTGTCACTGTTTTGGGGCTGCTTCAGAAGTTCGGCGCCACTAAATTGCCCGGCGGCCTCGACGTACTCGATAATTGGTGGATCATCGGCATTGCCGCGGGCCTCTATCTAGTTGAATTTCTTGCCGATAAGATCCCGTATGTCGACAGCGTTTGGGATGTGGTCCATACCTTCATTCGTGTTCCGGCGGGAGCCATTGTTGCCTATGCAGCGACCAATCAAATGGAGCCGAGCGTTTATGTTATCGCTGCTCTCGCCGGTGGTGGCCTCGCCCTCTCATCACACGGTACGAAAGCGGCACTCAGGGTCGGTGCGAATCTTTCGCCCGAGCCCGTATCCAACTGGTCACTCTCCATCGTCGAAGACATCGTTGCATTCGTGGGTACAGTTCTTGCTGTCTTTGCACCCATCGCTATCGCAGTCGTCCTGATAGTCTTTCTGATTGCCTTTACGTGGTTTGCCCCAAAGGTACTTCGGGCGATTGCCAGGCTCTTTAGTGCCATCGCTGCATTCTTTCGCGGAGAAAGTTTTGCCGACGTTGCTCGCAGAGCAGGTTAAGTACCCGTTCTAAGATAAATGAATAAAGCAAGAATTTTTCAGATCCTCTCGGTGGCTCTACTCGGCTTCGCTTTCTATTTTTTTTGGATGGATAATAGCGACTTCGCCTTCTTTTTCCTTGTTTTGTCTGCGTGCAGCTTTCTTCTAAATGTAAGATTTCAGGCAAAGGCCAGGCTCGCGGATCGAGAAGAACAGAACACTTCTGAAGATCTCGAAGCCCGATAATATATTCCGAACAGTGATACGCGGAAAACTAATACGAGACGCGGATTCAACTTCGTTTCGGAGAGGCCGCATATTTTGAGAATCGTACATCAGCGGACTAAGATATACTTGTGAAAAAGATCACGGAACTGCTTGAAAACAACAAACGTTGGTCTCAAAGGGTCACAGAACATGATCCAAGTTTTTTCGAAGGTCTCGCTGACCAGCAGAACCCGGACTTTCTCTGGATAGGCTGCTCGGACAGCCGTGTGTCCGCAAATATGATCGTCGGCCTCAATCCGGGCGAGATATTTGTGCACCGAAATGTTGCCAACCTCGTCAACCATACCGACATCAACTGCCTGTCGGTAATTCAGTTTGCGGTCGAAGTGCTTCATGTCGAGCATATTATTGTATGCGGCCATTACGGATGCGGCGGCATTAGGGCGGCACTCGATAAACAGAGACATGGCCTGATCGACAATTGGCTGCGGCACATACAGGACACGGCGAACCTCCACTCGGAACGCCTCGACGAGATCATCGACAATGACGAAAAGCTCGACCTACTTTCCGAGCTCAATATTGCCGAACAGGTGATAAACGTGGGAGAAACGACCATTGTTCAAGATGCCTGGGAACGTGGACAGGAAATTTCCGTCCACGGATGGATCTATGGATTGAAGGACGGGATCATCCGCGATCTGGATATTTCGGTGAATGATGAAATCGGGTTGCACAATCTTCGTTCGGCATATCTATTTAACGACAAACGCCGCAGCGTGATTTCGACGTCTAACTGATTTTATGAATCTTTCAGTTGATCTCTTAAGGTTGAATACATCAGCCTTTGTGTTGCTATTCTTAATCGCAGGCACTGAGGCCCAGTTGTCGAGAAAACCATCGGCCACGCGGGAGCCTACGGCGAAGAATTTAGCGTCGTCGGCGGCAAACTCAATTCCAAAGGTTGCCGACCGAGCCGAATTCGATAAGATCGCCCGGACCTATCATCAGGGAACCCCTTACGCGCTGCCGCACGCGATGTTTGTAATTGACCGGCGATCGAAAAACAGGGTTTATTACGTTAATTCGCAAAAGTACCGCTTTCATAAGGACTTTCTACTTGCCACTTACCTCGTACCACGCGGCGCAGATGTTTTTAAGCCGATCTACATCGACCAGGACCGCCGGTTTATTGTTGGGACGATCGCCTGGCACAGCACGGTCGAGAAATTCACATGGGAACTCTGGGAAGGCGACATGGCATCGGCTCAGATAATCAAAACCGCCGATACGGCCATCAATGCCTCATTCTTTCAAAGCGTATATTACAAACCCAACTCGATCCGTCAAGAGGATGCGACCGCCTCGATCGGCATTGATCGCGTGCTGCAGGATGAATTGAACCGCAATCAGACATTCCTCACGCTCAATCCCGGCACAGCCGTCGGCCGGATCCATATTATTGATAAGCTCGACGACACGGTCGAGATCGGTTCCAACGAGATCATTGTTCTTAAGGAACTGCCGATCTCCCTGCCGCCTGTTCGAGGGATCATCGTCGCTCAACCTTCTTCGCCCCTTTCTCATATAAACATTCTCGCGAAAGGATGGAACATTCCTAACGTTTATATCAAAAATGCGGATAAGCTATTTCGTGAATACAACACGTTCGTATTCAAGCTCGAAGCGAGCCTGACCGATTACAAGCTCAACCCGGCAGATCTAAACGATCTCCGGACATCGTTTGGCCAGCCCGACCAGCAGATACCGCCGTCAGATCTAAGTGTCAGAAAATTGGCCGCTCTGCGCGAAATGCGAAAGAAGGACAGCATCGCATATGGCGCGAAATCGGCCAATCTGGGCGAGATGCTCAATTCCCGTATGGTCGGCGTCACTGTCCCTGACGGATTTGCCGTTCCCTATTACTGGTACGACAAGTTCATGAAAGATAACGATCTTTATGACGTTATTGAGGGTCTTATGGACGACCTCGAATTTGTCCATAATCCGCGATACAGGCGCCAGAAGCTCGAAGAATTTCGGAATTCGATCCAAAAAGGGGAATTTGATGCCGCTTTGCGGGCGGAGGTCATAAGCCGGTGGAAAAAACAACTGCTCGGAAAACCTGTTTTCGTCCGCAGTTCCTCAAATGCCGAAGATCTGCCAAATTTCAGCGGCGCAGGACTATATTCTAGTGTGCCGAATGTGATCGAAGAAGATAAGTTGATCGAGGGCGTGAAGAAAGTTTGGGCATCGCTATGGAATTTTGATGGATATGAGGCCCGCGTACGGAACTATGTTAGTCAAAGCGATGTCTACATGTCAGCCCTTATCCAAGTAGGTATCGATATGGAAAAAGGCGGCGTCATGATCACAAAAGATCCGTTCGACGACGGAAACCGAAATGCCGTTTATATCAGTGCCGTCTGTGGACATAATTCGAAAGTAGTAAGTAATACAGGAATCCCGGAACAGATACTGTTTAATCCCCGTTCAAATTCCGTCGTTGTCATGACGCTTTCGCGGCAGGAAAACGCTCTGGCATTCGACGAACGCGGAGATTTGAAGGAAACCGTCGACAAGTGTGCGAGTGCGAATAAAAGAGTCCTGACGGATCTGCAAGCAAGGAATTTGGCGAGGGCAGCTGCAAATATCAAGCGAGCTTTCGGTGGCAGGAAGGAACAGGACATCGAATGGGGTATAATGAACAATCGAATTTATATCGTTCAGGCAAGGCCGTATATTGATAACAAATGATTATGAAGATTCTAACACTCACCTTTCTTGCAGCGTTGGCTTTCGGGTGTTCCAACTCGGCGACCCCGGTCGCACAGAACACTAATTCCGCTTCGCCGAACAATCCGCCGGAAAGACTGCAAACAGCAATAGCCCACGGGCCCGAAATGAAGCAGCCGGAAACATCAGCTCCGGGTGCGAAATCGAAGTGGAGCCAGGCTGGAGATCCCGTGGATACTAGCAAAGAAGATGCCGCGATAATGTCTGCCGAAAAAGTCCTCCGCGACAAACCCGCTGACGCGGAGGCGAAAAGAGCATTGGCCGCCGCGTTCTTCAAACGTGCAAGCGTTCTAACGGAAGCCCGTCAATATGCTTCAGCACTCGGTGACTATAGACGGACAATTAAACATGATCCCTCGAATGTGGAAGCAAAAGAATGGATCGAGCGAATTGTTTCAATTTACGCCTCCATCAATAAGGAATCGCCTAAAGAAGGCGAAGAACCACCGCCGCTTGCGTTTACGAAAGGAAGTTAAGGCCCGATTCGACTATTTTATTTTTCAAAATTAGGCTATCTCCTTTGTATTTACGATCGATCAATAAGTAAAAAGGATAATAATCGACTGATATGGCAATGTCTGCGAACGATATTAGAAAGGGAATGGTGATCCTCTTTGAGGGCACGCCGGTAAAGGTGATGGAGTTTCATCATCATACACCGGGGAATCTTCGGGCAATGGTTCAGACCCGTCTGCGAAACCTCCTTACAGGCAATTCATTTGAACACCGTTTCCGTTCAAACGACACGCTCGATAAGGTTACCTTGGAGCAGCATAAAATGGACTATCTCTATTCCGATGGTTCACACCACCATTTTATGAATAACGAGACCTATGAGCAGGTCGCTTTAACCGAGGCGGAACTCGGTGACGCCGCTGAATGGCTGATGCCCAACCTCACGATCGAGGTCGAGTTTTATAACGGGACCCCTATCGGAGTTGCACTTCCCGCCTCGATGGAACTTACCGTGACAAGCACTGAGCCTGTTCTTAAGGGGGCGACTGCGTCTAATTCTAACAAGCCGGCAACTCTCGAGAATGGCGTTACACTCCAGGTCCCGCCATTTATAGTCGAGGGCGAGAGAATACGCGTAAATCCCACCGAATCCCGGTATATGGAACGGGTAAAATAATCCCGCTGAGTCTCTGCACCCGTTCATATCGGAATTCTCCAAGCTCGGTTTGAGCGGGAGTTTGCAAGACCTCGAATGTTTTTCCTTTACAGCATCCTATTGACGATCGGATTCATTGTCCTCCTGCCGAAGTTCGTCTTCGATGCTGTATTTAATGGCAAGTACGCCGCTGGATTTGGCGAGCGTCTAGGCTTTTTGCCGAAATTCGATTTTGGCGGACGGCCGGTCGTCTGGATCCATTGTGTTTCCGTGGGTGAAACTAACGCTGCGCGCCCTCTGGTGAAGAGAATTCACGAAAAATATCCGAATTTTGCGATTGTCGTTTCGACAACAACTTTGACGGGGCAAGAGCTCGCCCGGGCGGTCTTCGCCGACATAGCTGATCTGGTCTTTTACTTTCCCTTTGACTGGAAATCAACTGTCCGACGAGCGCTAACGAGGATCAACCCGGCGATTGTGCTGCTGACAGAAACGGAGATCTGGTTCAACTTTATACGAGAAACCAGCAGGAGCCATGCTCGGATAGCGATCGTTAATGGCCGGCTGTCAGAACGGTCCTTCGCCCGTTTCAGCTATATTCCCAGATTGATGCACCGTGTCTTGTCGTATATTGACCTTGCATTAATGCGTGAAAATGCCGATGCGAACCGAATAATGTCCCTTGGTCTGCGCGGCAGCAAAGTCAGAGTCACGGGTAACATTAAGTTTGATCATCAGATCGCCAAGGCGGAAGGCGATCTGACAGAAGATCTTCGCCGTCGCTTCGACATCAAACCCGATGCCCCGCTTATAATCGCCGCGAGCACTCATTCACCCGAGGAAAGATGGATACTTGACGCCTTAAAAAAGGTGTGGAAATCGTCTAAGGATAATTTGCCGCGTCTGATGCTCGTGCCACGTCATCCCGAGCGGTTTGGGGAGGTTGCGGGTTTACTTAAGAAAACAGGCTTTTCGTGGGTGCGGCGGAGCGAAAAACCGTCTGGCCGTGACAAAACGGCAGAAGTCATCCTCCTTGACAGCATAGGAGAACTTAGATCTGCTTACCCGCTTGCCGAAATTGTATTTGTCGGCGGCAGCATGATACCCCACGGGGGCCAGAGCATTTACGAACCGGCGGCGTCAGGCCGGGCGATCATTACAGGTCCCTACACGACAAATTTCGAAGCCGCCGTCAGTGAATTTCTCGAAAGAGACGCTCTAATCCAAATCGATCGTGCTAACGGCGTTAACGCGATAGAAAAGCTGGCTGCGGAACTAAGCGATCTGCTCGTGGATAAAGAAAAACGGCAGCGGATGGGGACAAACGCCTTAGCCGCAATGAATGAAAACAGCGGAGCCGTTTCAAAAACGATGGAGCATCTCTCACATTACTTCGAAGAGATGATCCAGCGAGTGCGCTGATCCAATCGGAGCAAACAGACTTCGATCTCTATCACGAGTATCGAGGCCCCCTGCTACCTTGACGGCACGTGATACGGCCGTCCCTTTACTGGAACTTTCGATGCCGCAGCTTTCCCGGAGGGCGATTTCCAAGGGATCCCATAAAAGAAACCATCATTCGGCATCGCAAGAAGCCTGTAGTCGAAAGGGCTGCCACCGGGTGGAACCTCAGCTTCAATCAGATATCCGTTGTAGTTGAGATTTATGTTCCCGTCTGCCTGTTCTGGATGTGGTACAGGATTGCCGTCGTTACCTATCGTCCAGCGAAACGTCCGTACGGTTTCCCCATTGACCCTAAACGAACATTCCCAGTTACCCTTATTATCGCGTAAGCCTAGGCGATTGTTCGCGGGGTCGCCCTTTAGTAACAACGGCAGACGCAGACGATACTGATTGAACGAAACCTCGTCCTTATATTCGGGTCCCGTTTTGTATTGGGGCGCAATCCTGTCGGTGTATATCGCGGTTTCAACACGCATCGATTTCGCATCCGCCTGATCGGAATAGGGTGTCGGACCGGGAAATCGAAGGGGGGCCCCGTTCACGCTGCATCTGGTGACAGGATGAGGTATCCGATCGACTTGCCGCTGCGGCGAAATGCTGAAGTAGATCTCGACCTCACCAACAAAATCGTTATCTCCCCGCGCTCGATAATAATTCGGATATCCTCTAGGGCGAAGATACAACAGCGAGGCCGCGGTTTCGGCATGACGCTGAATGTAGTAATGCGGCACGTCCTCAACAGGCGCAGTCGCTACGCCACGGACACGTTTTGCCTCGCGAACATCGATCTTGTATGTTCGCAGGAGTTTTTCCTGATCAGTGTCTCCGTCAAAGTAGTAGATCTGAACATCGAGCTTTCCTACATCTTTGATCGCCTTTGTTTTGTCCTCGCATCCTTGCCAGTGGGCTAACAGATAATCGTCCTCAGGAACTCGCCGATTCTCGGGTACGGGATCTTCGGCCTTGCGATAAGCAGTTCCCTCACATCGGATCTTAGTCAATTGCCTGCCTGCCCTGCTCACGACGACATTGAAGCCGCTTCGATTCGGAACTGTACCGAACATCCTCAGATACGACCGCAAATGCCAGCCGATTCCGACCTGCCGCCTTGCCTGGGCACTGTATTCCTGAAGCGGTTCGGCGTCAAAAAACGTAAATCCGTCGTCCAATACTAGTTGACGATTCGAGGCCTTGCCAACGGCTTGGTTTGACGGGTTTGGGGCCTCGTTTCTCGGATTTCCGATCCGGGGCAATCGCAAAGTTATTTGGCCGAAACCTGTGTTCGCAACAAAAAGCAAAGTGATCAGTGAAAAAAGACAGTATTTCCTCATAGGTTTTAGATCGTCTCCTTTTTGTTCCTGGAACTAAAGATGGCCTCGGGCCTTGTAGATTTAGCCCGGAAACCAAATAAGGCGTATTTATCCGGTGTTCAAACTCCCGGTTATGCTCAGGTTAGCAGCAAGTTCGCCGCAAATTTGTATTTGAATTAAAATCTTAGCAGAAAACGTCTAGGGCTCCAATTTGTTGCATTTGAAAGGAAGTGAGTCGAGCCTTGGCTTGAAATGAGAACTAATCGATTTCAGATCTTCCCATTCGAAACCGCTGGACCTGAGGTGTCTGATTGATCATTATCTACTATTTTCTCGCTGCGACCCTCGTTTGGCTTAGTTTCAAATCCTTTCGAGGCGGCTTAGAGTATTTGAAATTTTTTCGCACGGAACTTCCGCAGCCGAAGTCAGATTTCACTCCTTTCGTCACCGTATTAGCTCCATTTCGCGGGATCGACGACGGGCTTGAAGACAATCTAAAGGCCCTTGTCGAACAGACCTATCCACAGTTCGAGATCATTTTCGTTGGTGATGACGCCAATGACCCGGCCATCCCTTTTATTATGGATGTACTGAGCCCTAACTCAAGATTGTTGATCGCACCAAAAGCCACTGGCATGAGCCAAAAGGTCGAGAATCTGCGTTCGGCAGTCAAGGCGACTGACGAACGCACAGAAGTGTTCGCTTTCGTTGACTCGGACGTCCGCCCCAGCGATGATTGGCTGCGAAGCTTGGTCGGCCCATTGAAAGACCCGGATATTGGTGCCACGACCGGTTACCGTTGGTTTATATCTAGGAAGCCGACATTTGCCTCCGAGCTCCGTTCATCATGGAATGCCTCGATCGCCTCGGCCCTTGGGCCCCAAACGCGCTCAAATTTCTGTTGGGGTGGGTCGATGGCTATTCGCCGCGACGTTCTTGAAAGGCTGCAAATACATGATAAGTGGAAAGGCACTCTTTCGGATGACTTCGTCGTGACACGAGCGATGAATGAGGTGAATATGCCCATCGTTTTTGTTCCACAGGCTCTGACGGCATCAATTGGAGATTGCGGGTGGGCTGAGATGCTAGAGTTTACTACCCGGCAAATGAAGATCACGCGGGTTTACGCTCCGCGGCTTTGGCTGATGTCCCTGATCGGTTCAGGGCTCTTTGTATCGGTAATGATCGCGTCGATCATGATCGTTTTGCTGTCCGACCAGGTATTCTCGCTAACCATAGCGGTGATAACTTTGGGGGCCGTAACGTTATTCAGCACAGCAAAAGCTCTATTGAGGCTACAAGCGGTGCGAATGGTGTTAACGGACTATGAAATCGAGCTTAAACGTCAGAGGGTAAGCCAGTACACGTTTTGGCTTCTCACACCGCTTGTGTTTCTAATTAATTCGATCGCTGCTCTGTTATCTAGACGTTTCACATGGCGCGGGATTGTTTATGAATTGAAATCACCGACTGAAACTGTCATCATTTCGGATTAAGCAATGGAACAGGAACTGCCTGACAACGAGCTAGTGACAGATACCGAGCAATCGGCCGAAGATCGATCAGCATTCACGGAGAATAGGCCAAAGGAGCCTGCTGGGGATCAGATGGACACGAATGGGGACGAATATAACCCTGTCCTCGAGGAAGTATGGCATGACGATCCTATTTTCGATGAAACCGATCTCGACATCGTAGACCCTTACACCGACTCTCTGGCGCCGGCTTTTCCTGAGACCTCAGCACGCCAATCAATATCTGAATCCGCCGAGGCTTGGACCGAGCGGCAAACAGTAGAAGATCCGTTCATTCCCATACCATATGTTCCGGCGACCGAGAATGAGACGATACGCCGGAGCGGCTTGGCATGGTCGGCCGGGATAGCGTTTTTCGGTTCGGTTGTATTCACCTTGTTTTTGGGATGGATCGCCGATCTGCTTTTAGGCACCTCGCCCTGGGGCATTGTCGGGGGTATTATATTGGGTTCGATTATCGCGTTTCTCCAGTTTTTCCGGATAACTTCGCGAATCTTTCCCCCGAGGGATGATGGGCCAAAGATAAGCCCGCTTATGACGAGAAAGGACGACGAATAGTGTTCTGGCCTTTGAATTTTGGTCAACGCGGCTGTAAAATATAGGTTTGGCAATGGGCGAGGATTTTGATCCTTTGACAACCGTTAGTCCGGTGAAAACGATCTCAAACCGCGGGATCGTGATCGTCATGTTGGTACTGATCATCCTGGGGACGATCACGGGATTTGCCTTTGGAGGCCGCGGCGTGGGAGCTGGAGTGCTGATTGGCGGTTTTTTGTCCGTCGTCAATTATTTTTGGCTTGAGCGATCGACGCGGGCACTGTTTGAACAGAGGGTTGCAACGACAACGACGCTGCTGGCGGCAAAATACATTTTGCGATATGTGGCCATTGGGGCTGTCTTGCTCCTGATCTATATGACCGGTGCAGTGCCTATCGCGGCGGTTATAGCCGGCTTGGCCTCTTTCGCTATTGCGGTAGTTGTCCAAGGTCTTAAAAATATTATTACGAGTTCTTTATAGAGGAATTTTAGAATGTTCTTATTTGCAGAAGGCGGCGGTCATCACGTGCCTTTGATCTCACAGTTCATAAACCACTATCTAGGGGAGCCGGTCCATCAATTCCAACTGACTTACACCAGGCCGATATGGGAGTCTTTTTTCGCCAAGTTCGGCACGACGCCCGAAGCAGTGTTTGGGCCCTATACCGTCGAAAATGCTATTCCGTGGTGGACGATCATGTTTGTGATCGCTTGTATCCTGACCGTGATCATCGTAAATCTTTTGAAGGGCAAGCTATCCGACGAAGATCCGCAGCCGGGCCAACTTACGCTTGAAGCCGGATTTCTCGCCATCAAGGACATGATCACCAGCATCATTGGAGAGAAAGGGTTCAGGCATTTTCCGGTTGTTGCTACTTTTGGGGTTTTGATACTTGTATCAAATTTGATGGGCCATTTCCCGATGTTTATGTCGCCGACGGCGTCGGTAAACGTTACATTTGCGCTCGGTATAACTTCTTTTGTTTATTACAATTACGTAGGAATCAGTGAGAATGGGCTTTTCGGCCATATTAAGCATTTCGCGGGCCCAAAGCTCCCCGCTCTAATGCTGCCGATCACGATCTTGATCTTTTTCATCGAGATCATAAGTAATTCGATCAGGCCATTTACGCTCGGAGTGCGTCTTTTCGCTAATATTTTTGCAGACGAGCAGGTATTCCTGCAGATCACAAATCTATATCCGCCGTTCACACATTTTCTTGTGCCGCTTGCGATAACGACGCTTGGCGTATTTGTAGCATTTGTGCAGGCATTCGTATTCACGCTGCTCTCGATGATCTACATTGGTGAGGTCTCACATCATGATGCCGATCACGGGATCGACGAGCATCATATCCAGGATGAAAAGGGCGAACCAGCGGCCGTGCACGCATTGGCGTAAAAGTTTCACCTCAGGTGAATTTATTGACAACTAAAGACTGGCGAAGGTCCCCGCGACGATCCTGCGTTTTATAGCAGATGTGCCCGCACGCGACAGGAGCCGCGGACTCTACGGAGTATAAAATCCGCGCGCATACCGGAAGTGAGGCGAAATAATACCACAAAGCCGGATCGTAACGTGATCCATCGACAGTCTTCTTAATTAACAAAAAGGAGATAAAAAATGAACAAAATGAAATATGTTGTGTTTGCCACATTGGCGATCGCAATGATGTCTGTTGCAGCGATGGCCCAAGGTCCGGCTGACAATCAATTTTCGGTGGATTCAGCCAAGGCTATTGGCGGAGGTATCGGTTTTGGTCTGGCGGCTGGCCTGGCTGGAATCGGGCAGGGTCTCGTCGGTTCGCGTGCAGCAGAGGGCGCCGCCCGTAACCCCGGTGCCGCAGGTACCGTACAAACGATGATGATCATTGCTCTGGCGCTGATCGAATCACTCGTGCTTTTCGCACTTCTGATCGTATTCGTTAAGCTCTAATCGAAAAGCGATATTGGCCCGCGCGTAAGTGAAGGCGTAACGAACGGCTCGGCAACGTGTTACGCCATTACTAACGTGCGGGCTTCTGCATACATATTTTGTCCTGGATCTCGCGATCCATAGAATTTCTCCTTTTACTTGCAACTTACGTAGGCGTTAATCGTTCTAATAGCTGATGATCGATGATATTTTAGGAAAACTTGTAGCGGATAAGTATCGTGTTGAGAGTCTTATTTCCGAGCGCGAATCGGGAGATCTCTATCGTGGACGGCACGAGGTTCTTGATCGTCCGGTAACCATCAAGGTTCTGTCCCCGGCGCTCGCTATCGACCCCAGGTGGGTCAAAGTCTTCATTAACGAGGCCCGAGCGGCTTCATCCGTCACGCATCCTAATATCCTGAATATCAACGACTTTGGTACGGATGCAAAGGGCGTGTCTTACGCGGCCTACGAAGAAGTTAAAGGCCGTGCATTGTCCGATCTCTTATCGAGTGGGCCGAACATGGACGAAAAGCGAGCCCTTGAGATAACGGGCCAGATTGCTAGTGCCTTGGCTGCCGCCCACGAAAAAAAGATCATACACGGAAGGCTTGATCCACGATCGATCTACGTTAACAGCTTGGAACGCGGGAACGAAGAGGTAAAAGTTTTCGGCTTCGGCGGCGACCCTTTGAATGTGCCTCGAGATGCCGATCCGCGATATTTGGCCCCGGAACAGTGTTCAGCATTCCCGGCCGCCGATGAGCGTTCTGACGTTTACACCCTTGGCGTTATCCTCTACGAAGCACTGAGCGGAGGCGTTCCGTTCGACGGGTCGACTGCCACTGACGTTCTTGCACGGCAGAACAGCGAGCCCCCGGCACCATTATCGGCATTTCGTCGAGACCTTCACGCAGATATTGAGCCGATAGTTCTGACGGCGATAGCCCCCGATCCCGACCGCAGGTATCAGACGGCAAAGGCATTCGCCGAGGACCTCGATCTGCTGTTGGCAGCGGTGGACAGCAGGCAGGCTTCGAAAGCCGCTGCGGCTGGGGGAAGGAATGTCTTGCAGACGGCCTTTGTCGTGCTCGCGGGCATTTCCCTGCTGGCAGTCGCCCTTATCTATGCGACGTCGGTGCGTCAGACGGATCCCACGGCCCAGCTTCAAGCTCCCGACATTGGCAGTCTTCCTGTCCAACCCATCGGGCCCGCTACTGGAGCTCAGGAGGAGAGTCTCGCTAGAATGCCTGCGTTGACGGATGCCGAAATAATGCAGACGGCTGCAATGCAGCAGATGCAAAGTGACGTTCCAGGCGGCGATGGCTATAATGCGTGGGCAAATGGGGGGGCACCTCCGCCCGGAGCTCCGCTTAATTCAGTACCTCCCGTTGGATATTTTCCTCCCGGTGGACAGGTATATACGATAGATCCCTCGACTGGCAGTCAATTTATGCCGCCGGTCGACGGAGTGATCCTTGTTCCGCTTCCGGTTAATACGGATGCTGGTGCGGTAAAACCATCCCCAACCCCGCGGACCCCGGCAGTGAACGCCGCTGTCCAGCCAAATCCCGAAGGGGCGGTCACGCCAAAACCCCTTGCAACGCCTCCGCCAAAAACGGAAAAAACTCCCGCTCCTAAACCGGCAGAAAAACCGGCTCCTGCTGCCGGCACGTCGAAATCAGGCAGCAACGACGATTCCAACTAACGGCCTTTATTATCTGGGGACTTCAACAGTCTTAAGGATGTCTGAAATAACGGCATCGGCAGTCGCCCCGTCAAGTTCTGCTTCGGCGCGAAGGGCGAGCCGGTGCCTAAGAACGGGCCGGGCCAAGTCCCGAATATCATCCGGTGTCGGAAAATCACGGCCGCGGATCGCGGCGAGAGCCTTGGAACACAATAGAAGAGCAACGGACGCCCGAGGGCTGGCTCCGTAGAGGATCGTCGGGTGGCTGCGGGTCTTTCTTACGATCTCGACGAGGTATTTCTGAACTCCCGGCTCCATCCTCATATTTCGGACCTCATTTCGGCATTTCATTACCGCGGCAGCATCCGGAAGCTGCCCCACACCTACATCCTGAAGACGCCGGGAATTAAAACCGGCATCCCATCTGGCAACGATCTCCTCTTCATCGGCTGCCTCGGGATAA
Organism: Pyrinomonadaceae bacterium; assembly: GCA_041749555.1. GTDB lineage: Bacteria > Acidobacteriota > Blastocatellia > Pyrinomonadales > Pyrinomonadaceae > OLB17. The sequence goes on from JBGTBC010000328.1 coordinate 19,127, forward strand.
TCGATCAGAATCTTCATTAAGAAGCGGTCGAGTTGGGCTTCAGGCAACGGGTACGTACCTTCGTATTCGATAGGATTCTCGGTCGCGAGGACCGTAAATAGCGGTGACAACGGATACCGTTCCCCATCGATCGTCACCTGTCGTTCTTCCATCGCCTCTAACAGTGCGGCCTGGGTCTTCGGCGGTGTCCGATTTATCTCATCGGCAAGTAAGATGTCCGTAAATATAGGCCCATGCCGCAGGCTGAACTGGGATGTCTGCATGTTGAATACGTTCGTGCCGGTAATGTCGGAGGGCATCAGGTCCGGGGTGAACTGTATTCGCGAATAGCCGGCACCGACTATATGAGCAAGCGTTTTGACCGTCAGCGTCTTGGCCGTGCCAGGTACTCCCTCGATCAACGCATGGCCTTCGGCAAGTACGGCAACGAGTATTTGCTCGATAACCTCGTCCTGACCGACTACGATCTTGCGAAGTTCATTTAAAATGTGGGCGACAGTGTTTGGTGTTTGAGTCAGCATGTCAGGTATACGTTATATTTGCAAAAGATCGTAAAGGGTTTTGATAGCCAATAAGAATACGGTCAATAGAAAAATTCTCCGCAGCCAGAGGTCATTTAGTTTTGTGGCATAGTGGGCCCCGACATAAGCTCCTATGAACATAGCCGCTCCTAGTATCAGCCCCAATTTGTAATCCACTAAACCTTGCCACATAAAAATTACGGTTGCAATCGCCGATGAAAACACGTTGATCAGCTTGGTGGAAGCGACAGCCTCTCCGTAACGCATCCCATAAATTCCAACGTAAGCGGCCGTAAGGATAGTCACATATCCCCCGCTGAAAAGGCCGCCATAAATACCAAGAGCAAAGGTCACTGCGTAGACAGCCGGGAGTGTATATTTCCCTGTTTCCAGCTCCTCAACTCCGACCCTCGGACGGAGCAGCGTAAAGAGGGCTACAACGATCATCGAAACAGACACGATCAGCCGAAGCCCGCTGCTGCTTACCACGCCGACGATCAGCGCACCGATTGCCGAACTCACGACCGTTATACCTATAAGGGGCGATATCCTTTTAACATCGATCGCACCGCGCCGGAGGAATGGGATCGTCCCCCCCACCGACATAAAAACCAGCGCAAACATATTGGTGGCAATCGCAACACGCGGTTCGATACCAAACTGAAACATCACAGGAACCGATATCAGCGAGTTGCTGCCTGTGACAACCCCCACGACACTTGTAATAAAGAAAACCAGGATCAGTATGATCAGAGCGTAAGTTTCCATTATCCAACTCTTGAACGACCGGTACGCGACAGTCCGAGCTTCGATTCGATATCTCTGATCTTCACCGTTAGGGCCACCGCCTCAACCTTATTGGTGTTCTCACCCCGGATTATTTCTTCACATTTTACCAGGGTTGCCCCGATCTCAAACTGGTCCGATCCGACACGGTCAGCTATTAGGGAAGCCAGTTCATTCGTCGGGATAGTTTTATTATCCACTCCGAGTAGCCGTGCCGCCCGTCTGCGAAACTCACCATAGATATTCTCGATCGCTAGGTCGTAGGCTTTGGTTCGTCGCTGGAGTTCGGCCATCGCAGCCACATATTCCAGCTTTGACAGGCGGTCGGGTTCCGGTTCTGGCACGGGCCGGGCAAAACGCCGGCTATTCGATAAAAATGCCAGCCCGATCAGAAGCATCGTCTGGAAAAAAATGGCAACAACGGGCGTGCCGGCGAAGAACTGCAGGAAGCGGTTCGACTCCGTTCCGTATCCTTGATGATATTCGTCAAATGCTATAATTCCGTCGCCCGCTTCGACAAGATTGATCGCAAGGATTGCATTGTCAGCCAGAGCGATCCCTCCATTTGCCACGATAAAAGGGTCAGACAACACCACTATCTTTCCCGAGCCAAAAGGAGCATCTACTAGTAGCTGCTTTTCCCCGTCGGCAAGATGGACCAGCGGAGAGCTGTCGCTGGGACTCACAACATCGATCATGTTTCCGGGGGGCGCATTGTACGAGTCTTCCTCATCATAAGTGTCTATCCCAAAACGAGAGATCTCAACAGAACCGGCAAAGGCCGAGGGTTGAATAGCGTTGATATCGCGTGTCAGGATTGTTGGCTGCACCGGCTTCACCGCAGCAATCCCTCCTGTCATTGTCGCCGCGTCGGCCGGATCGGCATCCAGAATTCTCGGATCGAGAGGATTTATGCCCTTTAGCTGCCAATTCGTTGTCGTAGCGAGCAGTTCGGCCGGCGGCTCGCGATCGATCAAGACGAGAACGCCGCCCTCAGAAACCCAGCGAAGCAGATCCGCAGATTCTCCGGGTGTAAATTCCTTTCGCAAGGTTCCCGCAACGATAAACACTCCTGGCCTCTGGTCACCGGCGGTCAAGAGAGCTGCCGGAGGCGTCTGCCATCGAATGACCCTGTGGCCGGTTTCCGCGAGTAGCGTGTAAAATGCCTGGAGACCTGTCGCACCCGAGTTGAATGTCGATCTATGGGGCAGAGATTCGACATCCGGCGACTTTTCGGCAGGAGCATATGACGCCGCATTTAGACCGATGAGGAGAGCGATCATGCCAAACAGGAAGATAAAGATGAAGAATTTCTGCCGCATGATCATCGGTTCCCGGCCGTTTCCACAGTTTCGCGATATCGGTCCCTGAATTCCTCCCATTCATCGATGCTGACCGAGCGTAGACCGTACCAGTTACGTTCAAATGAACCCGTTAATCCCCGTACTTTGTCGAAAAGATTGTTATTCCCCTTTACTTCAGTTAGATAGTCCCTATTGGTCTTGTGCCGCGCGAGGCGCACCAGTTTTCTATCACTAAGTTCGCATAGGAGTGCGACATATCCCTTTCGGATCGCACCTCGGACGTTTCCTTCTTTTGCCATTTCCTCAGCCTCGCCAAAGAGGTCGGTGCTTGAGATATCGGCTGAGACCCGTTCGCCGAGAATTACACGGCTGTCTTCGTCGTCCGCTTCTCTACCGCCAAATCGATAAGAGATCATCGGAGCAAATTTATAGATAAGAAAACCGATCAGCCCGATCACCAAAGCGAAAAGGAGGATCTGAAGGCCGAGCCGGAGATTACCCGCACCGGAAGGGGACCCGGACAGTGCCGGTACACGTGGAAAGTTCCTTGCAAGCCAATCCGTAAATTCGCGTAGCCATCGCTGGAATAGACTGTCGCTCTTTTCCTGTGCCGGCTGATATTCCGGACGCCTAAGTATCTCGGCGATCTTTCGCTTGTCTTCGTCTTTAGTTCGGTCGGCGGCATTCGCATCTCGCAAATGCCCCAGCTGCTGATCCAGCGCCGTAAGCCTCTCTTCGATCGCGTAGATATGGGCGATGCGGCTTTCGGCGTCGGCGGCCTCCTCATACGAGGCAAGTCCGTCATGGAGCCAACCATTGGCCGTCTCGACCGTCGAACCAGGAACATCTATGTTCTCCAAACGCGGTACGAGGCGGAGGATCTCAGCGATAAGCTGCTGTTCAGGCTGAACTAGTTCTTCGCCGTTTTCCTCCGCGACGCGAAGCTGCATAACGTGTCCAAGGGCCGTCGCAACGCGCGAATGATAATCCGAAACGTCTGCGGCCATCCCCATACCCGCTGAAATGGTCAACAACATAACGATCAGCCACGTTTGCAGGCCGGTTTGAAAAAATGAAACACGGGAATGCGGCCTATTGATCATCCTTTAATCCTAGTGTCGTAAGCCGAGTCGGCGTTATTACAGCAGCTTCTGTCGGGGCAGCGGCAATGGGCGATGACAATGCAGGCTGCAGCGGGTTTAGATACATATCGGGGACAGCCGGAATTTCGCCCAGCCGTGCAGCTGCCATAAGTTCGATGTCGTATCCCTCGTTTCGGACCCGGCTGTTCACGTATAACAGGCAAAGACCGATCATCCAAACCGGAGACAGAACGATCAGGCTTATTTGCCAGATCAGATTGTTGGCGATTTCATACCAGGCCGGTATCAAGTCCCTGTCGAAAGCCAAAAGTTCAACGCCATTAACCGATGCATACCAGGCAAGCGGAGCATACAGGATGGCAAGGGCAGAGTAGGTCGCCACCGTGGTAAAAACAAACAAAACCACCAGCGACCGAACATTCCCGTGGGCAAGGGTAGCACTCCTTCCGATCGCCGAGAAGACCCCAAGCCCCTCGACCATGATAGCTTGGGGAACATAGGCCAGACGTGATGCAGCGAGAAAAAAGAGCCAAATCGAAGCGATCGCCACAGCGGCACCCGCGATGAACGATAAGACTGCCGCAAACGCGGGCACAGCGGAAAAAGCATAAACAATTCCAACTATCACAACGAAGGCAAGGAATACTCCGAAATAGAAGACCATCACACCGATAGTGCCAAGCAAGAAAGTGATCAGCGTGGCTGCTGCCAAAAGTGAGAAGAATCTCTTTCGGGCGTTCCCGTAGGTCTCCTTGAATGTAATGGCCTCGCCAAACAGTAAATGGCGGATAAAGTTCCTCGACGCACCGCCCATAACGACGAGTGTTGCGATGGTTTCAACGAGCCATATCACTATAATTCCTACCCACAGGAAAATATAGTAGATCGTGTTTTCAAACGAAAGATCGTCCGCACTGACATAAAAGACCTGCCTGCCCAACACGGTCCAAACCAACGATATGACCGTCCCCGCCAATATCGGCGGAGTCGCGATCAGAACGAATGTCCAGAAATATTTCCTGTAAAACCGCACCGCCCGATCAACAAGGTCACCTGCCCCCAGGCTCGATGGCATACGGTCCGCAACATTATTGAGGGAAAGCGACATTTAAATAGGAAAAGGTCGGTTTTTAAGTATACTTCACCAGAGACACAAAAAAAGAGCCGCCGATCAGGCCGCTCGGTATCTTTAAGCACAGAAGGGTCTAATCAGGATCGATGCTAATTCGGTCCGAGCGGCCCCGGCGTCTTTAGCTGACGAATGACCTCCTGGAGTTTGGCTGCGTCTGGTGCCTGTTGGCACAAGTTTAAGATAAAGTTCAAGTTCCTCGAATTAATGTCCATTTTTTTGGAGGGTTAGAAAACCGATTTATCGATGAAGGACAAAACAACAACCCTGACATGCTTTTCGAACCTACGACCGAATTTCGATGTCCGTAGTTCAAAGGTAAGGCTCGTGCTTTCTACAAAGCTGCTATCCGGATACCTTCAATTGCTGGAGTTTTTGGCGAAGTCTTTCGGCATCAGGTGCGGTGGGTTTGAGCTGGAGATACGTTTCCAGGTTTTCGGCAGCCTTCAGTTTGTCGCCGCGTTGAGTGTAAATAACAGCCAATATCCTATGGGCCTCTTGCATCTGGCCCTTTCCGAGTTCTATTGACTTCAGAAGTTCTTCCTCGGCCTCGGCGAACAATCCGAGGTTTGCCAATGCCTGCCCGAGAAAATAGTGCCCTACAGCAGACTCACCGTTCTTGAAGACTGTTTTGCGAAGTATCGGCACGGCCTCTCCATACCGTCTCATCATCACATTTGCTATACCTCGGTTCACCAGCGGAGAATACGAATCTGGCGCTATCTTCAGCGCCTCCTGAAATGCCTCATCAGCGTCCTGCAGCTTATTCGTCCGCAAGTACTGAACGCCAAGCTCATTGTACGCATTCATAAATGATGGGTGCACATTGATCGCCAGTTTCAACTGCACGATGGCGCCAGCAAAATCACTTCTCTTGCTCAATTCGACGGCTTCAAAATAATACGCTTGAGCTTGCGCGGGCACATTTGCGAACTCGGCATTTACAACCGCGGGCTTAACGTCAGGCCGTGCCTTCAAAACCAACTGGATGGTCATTGTATATAATTGCGGAGGCCCGCCTCTGAATTGCCTAAGATCTACAGATTGCGAAAAAGGTTCGTAGTCCTTCTCCTTATCAATGGTTATCGTGTAGGTCCCCGTGGGGAGTCCCTTGAATGCAAAGTTCCCTGTCCCTGTGGTTATAGCGGTACGGTTGCCACGAGTCATCGTCGACAGCCGCACCTGAACAGGATTTTCGGCGGGCCGCCCGGACGGCCCGAAGACAGTTCCGACGATCTGATTTTGACCGCCTAGCTGGGTCTGGCTTTGCGAGTCGGGAATCGTATTAACCTGACCCGCTGCCGAGGCCGCTGCGAAGATCGACAATAAAGTCGTGTATGCCCATCGCCACCGTCTGTTACTTTGCTTTGGAGAAACCATCTCATCTGCCCCTTATCGACGCAACCCAGTTCCGTTCAGGGCCCGTCCACATTCAAGTTAGCCGTCCAAATTCCATAATTCGTAGTTCATTGCCTAATCGTTTGATGCTCTTAATTGACGGATCATATCTTTCAATTTGTCTGCATCCGGTGCATCGGGCGTTAATTTGAGGTAAGCTTCCAATTCACCTGCCGCCTGTTTCTTGTCTCCCCGGTCGGTATAAATGATCGCCAGTATGCGGTGCGCTTCCTTCATCTGCTCTTTTCCGAGGTTCAGAGATAACTGCAGTTCTTTCTCTGCTTCGATAAAGAGCCCCAGGTTCGCGAGGGCCTGGCCCAGAAAATAATGCCCCACTGCCGATTGATCATTTATCTTTACTGCTTTTCGAAGCATAGGTATCGATTCGCCAAATCGTTTCAGCATTACATTAACAATGCCCCGATTCACCAGGGCCTCAAACGACGAGGCATCGATCTTTAGTGCTCCCTGAAACGCCTGATCGGCATTTTCAAGCTGCCCGAGTCTGAGGTATTGCACGCCCATTTCATTAAAAGCCAGCGTAAAGGTCGGGTGTTCTTTTATCGCCAGCTTCAGTTGATCAACGGCGCCCTGATGATCGCTTTTACCACCCAGTTCGAGAGCTTTATCGTAATAGCCGCGAGCCGCAGGCGGCACATTGGCAAACTGCACATTGAGCACAGCCGGCGCCGCCTGCCGCGCCCCTTCTTTTAGGGTAAGCCGGATATTTACTGTGTAGGTCTGTGGCGGAGAACCCTCAAACCCCCTGACGTCGACCGATTGCGAAACTGGCTCGTACTCCTTTTCTTTATCGATCGAAATGGTATAGCTGCCATTCGGGAGACCGCGGAACGCGAAGTTTCCTGTCTCATTTGTCGGAAACGAACGTTCCTTTGTCATAGATGCCAAACGAACACTCACACGGGTCTCCAACGGCCGACCTGAGGGGCCAAGAACGGTTCCGACGATCGAGTGGGTTCCGCCGAATCCTGTCTGGCTCGCACTGTCAGGGATGGATGAGATCTGGCCGGCCATCGAGCCGCCAAAACACAATAATAAAAACCCGACGAAAAACAGTCGTCTAACTCCGCTATCCAAATCAAACATTTTTATGCTCCTTCCATTTCCTTTAAAAACGATTCTTCAGACTCGGATGCCCAGCATGCGACATGCCAGCCGAAATAATTAGAAGCTTATTTCTTGCCTATCTAATAAGGGCAATTATATACCACCTGTACCGGTATGCAACGATTTACTACGTTGCCTCGTCGATACTTAGAATTTACAAAAAAGGGCGTTGCAGGATATTTCCGGCAACGCCCAAATAGGGAATTTCGTTCCGGCAGCCGCTGCCGGAATAAAAGGTCTAGAACCTCATACTTCCCATAAAGTGAATAACCCTGACACCCGAACTTGTACCGGTAATACGGCCAAAGCTCGTCGAGTCAAACTGTGTCGTACCGAAGTTGAAACTCGGGGTATTCAGAATATTGATGAACGTCGTCTTCAATTCGAGTCTGACCCGTTCGCCGATCGGAAATCGCTTCGTAACGGACATGTCGAGATTAAAGAAGGTCCCAGCATGCAGGCTGTTAATTGGGAAGTTGCCGAATGTGCCGGCCTCAGGCTGCCCGATCAATCCCGTTTTGAGTCTCGACTGCGTAACCCGGCCTGCCGCGTCATGTGTGATATCCAGCAGATCAGGATTGAACCAGAAAATA